>NZ_CP031358.1:300000-407975 GCF_003355455.1 Erythrobacter aureus | reverse complement strand
AGGTCGGAAGAAACGCGTGCAACAAATCCATCGCGGCCGCCGCTGATCGTATTCACCTGGCCGCCATTCAGAACGTCACGCGTGGCTCCGCCAACGGCAATCGTCCCGTCATCCGCCACCGCTAAAGCTCGAGCGTCTGCCTGGCCCAACGAATACTCGCCAAGGTCTGTCGCCAGAGAAGCGGCGTCCAAGCTCCTCACCTTCGTCGCGGTTCCCTCGCGGGTTAGCGCCAAGACTTCACCGCCCTGCCCAATCGCCAGTGCATTCAGAGTATCGCTCCCGCCACTGTCGATACGCCGGCGCTCTCTCAGGGAGCCATCCGCGTCCAGCCGGGCCACAAAAGCATCCCCGCTTCCGCTGGAGGTCCTGCCGCCGACGTAGATCGAGCCGTCATTACCCACGGTCACTGCAGTGGCGGTATCGCTCCCGAGTGCTCGAACCAGAGTCGAGGAAAGCTCTTCTCCCTTCGCATCAAAGCGTGCGACAAGCATGTCTCCATCGGCATTGTCGCCGTCGAACATCCCTGTGACAGTCCCGGCAACGACGACTTCGCCGTTCTGGCCGATGCTCACTGCAGCGCCTTCCGCGCTCCCAGCCGCGCCCAGTTCGCGCTGCCAGAGCACGTTTCCTTCGCTGTCGACCTTCGTCAGGAAGAGATCTTCCGAACCTGCGATCCTGTTCGATGCAAGGTCACCGGCCGTCGTGCCCACGATGTAGCTCGAGCCATCAGCCGCAGTCACCATCGCACGCGCCGAGGTTGTCGCAAACCGGTCAGTCGGCGGCGCCTCAACGCCCTCGATATTCGAATAGTCCTTGGTGTTCAGCTCTGCCCGTTCCGTCTCGAGCCGATCCAGACCCGAGATATTTGCCAGCGTCTCGCGCGTCGACGCGCCAGCCGGGTCGACGATCCGCATCACCTGGGCCGACGACGGGTTTTCGAGGCCCGTCATCCCGGTGGCGATCATCAGAGCGTCATCCGCGCCCACCTGGTCTATCGAAACCTCTTCGAGGCCCGGGTTCAAAATTTTGAAGCCCCAACTTCCTGTGCTTTTGTCCGGGTTGAACTCGACACCCCATTTAGGAACGGGGTCGCCGTTTCCATCTACCTGCACGGTCCCATCGGCATTCAGCTTCGGGACGCTCGCGATGGCCGCGTTAATCGCAGCCGAGACGGAATCAAGCGTCGGCGGCTGAGGTCCGCCAGTCAGGTCAACGGCAATTACATCCGATGAGGTCAGGCCCTTGATCGTGACTTCGAATTGCTCTGTGCCTGTGAGGTCTGGAAGGGGAGCGTCCCGCGCTTCAGCAACCCCAGCTCCGAGCGTCTCGCCAAAGGCCCCTTCTGTGCTGATAGGCACCGATTTTGCGTTGCTGCTTGGTTGGTCGAACGAAACCGACAGGCTATCACCGGCCGCCCCGCCAAGGAATGCCTGCAGGTCAGTAAGACCTTCGGAGAAGACCCCCTGCAATGTTTCTCGGACCGAGGTGGTGGGGCCGGCTACTGCTGCCTCTGCAAGAACCCTCAAGCGGTCGAGTGCTTTGTATGTCGTGAAGGTTGCCGCAACGTCGGCGGTCAGGGTCTGACCGTCCCCGACGTTCGTGTCGATGATGCTGGGAAGTGCGCGGATCTCCGAAACGCGGGCCGAGAGCGAGGTGTTTTGCTGCGATTGCTTCCAGGGAGGAATCGTCTCAGGCGTGAGAAATGCCGCTTTCGCTTCGCGCACAGCGCGCGTCTCGAAATTGAAGCTCCCCATCCCGAAACTGGCAAAGCCATTCGTCCCGCTCAGGATGCTTAGTCCGACCACGCTGCTGCTAAAATTTGACATTCTTTCTCGAACTTCCCGCAATCTGGTCAATCTTGGTTCTATAATAGGAGAAAATGCCCTCACATGCGGATGAGGACAGGATTATTTTTTTGATCTGGGGAGATCACGAATGAATGCGATAACCGCGGTGCCCGAACCGCAGGAACTTTCCAAGTACACCGGCCCCCAGCGGGCGGCCGCTCTTATGCTCGTGCTTGGCCCCGAGCATGGCGCTCCCATCTGGGAGGAACTCTCCCCGGATGAGATCAAGGAACTCTCCTCGCACATTTCCCGCCTGGGCCGGCTCTCGCCGGAAGTCGTCGACTACCTTCTCATGCAATTCACCGGCGAAGTGACCAGCATGTCGAGCATGCACGGCTCCGTCGCGTCGACGGAACGGCTTCTGAGCAGCGTCATGTCCGCCGACAAGGTTGCTGAGATCATGCAGGACATCAGCGGCCCCACGGGGCGTACCATGTGGGACAAGCTCTCCAATGTGAACGAGGCAACGCTCGCAGGCTATTTGCGGAACGAATACCCGCAGACCGTCGCCGTCATCCTCTCCAAAATGAAGCCAGAGCACACGGCGAAAGTGATCGCCGAGCTTCCGGAAGATTTCGGCATCGAGGTCATCCAGCGCATGCTGATTGCAGAGCCGGTCCAGAGCGAGATCGTCTTGGAGATCGAAAAGACGCTTCGGACCGAGTTCATGGCCAACTTCTCGCGCGACCAGAAGCGTGACAGCCACGAAGTCATGGCTGACGTCTTCAATGCGCTCGACCGCTCGAAGGAAGAATCCCTTCTCGGCGCGCTCGAAGAGAAGAACCACACATCCGCCGAGCGCATCCGCGCTCTCATGTTCACCTTTGAGGATTTGTCCGCGCTGCTCCCCACCGCCATCGCTGCCGTCGTCCGCAAGGCCGACAACAACCAGCTTGCTCTTGCGCTCAAGGGTGTCAGCGACGACGTGAAGGCTGTCTTCCTGGCTGGCATGACCCAGCGCGCGGCGAAGATGCTCACCGAAGAGATGGCATCGATGGGGCCGGTTCGTGCTCGAGAGTGCGAAGATGCCCAGGCAGAACTCGTCCGGCTGGCAAAGACGATGGCTGATGACGGAGAGATCCTGCTGATCGATCCCAAATCCGACGAAACGATGATCTACTGAGGTTGCCATGGCTGAAGGCTTAGCTCCGTACAACTTCGACCGGACCTTCGTTCAAGAAGACCGCAGGCAGCCGACTTCATTCGGTGGTCGGCGGAAGAGCGACAGGTCTGAGCACGCGCTTGATGCCGAAGCACTGCGCGCGGAAATAGAAATGCTCAGGGAGCAGCAGCAGGCCGAGCTTGTTCGCACGCGGGAGGAAGCCTTCCAGGCTGGTCTCGACCATGCTCGCGCTGATCGAGAGGCCGCAGTCCTCTCCTCCATCGACGCACTGCAGGCCACTCTCGAGGAACTTGCTCGCAACCGCGAAACTATGCTCAGCGAGTTCACCCAAGATGCGGCAGAGCTCGCAATCGCGGCGGCAGACGCAATCGCTGGGCATGCTACTGGCATCGCACCGGATAAGACCGTCAGCGACGCCATCGGGCGCGTTCTTGCCCAGATTGCGCGTGGCGAGGAAATCCAAGTCGCCGTTCACCCTGACCTCATTGAAAGCCTGCGCGCCAAGATCGACGAGCGCCAAGCCGACAATCGGAAAAACATCGCCATCTCCCTCAATCCAGATGCGAGCGTGGCGGCTGGTGATGCGGTTCTCACCTGGGACCGCGGCGGCGTGTCCATCAATGCAGAAGCTCGCCGCGCAGCGATCACTGCTGAATTGGAGCCACTGCTTGCTGGGTCTGAGGGCTGATTTTCAGGAAAAATCACCAGACCCGGCAAAAATTTCCTAGTTGGTGAAATTCCAGCCGCGCTTCATCCTATAATGATCTCGAGACTGAGGGCTTCGTGCCCTGAAAATTCAGAACGGGATCACTCTTGAAACAAAGTCTTCAGACCTTCGCCGAAAGCCTCGGACCTCGCCGGCTGCTACTCATGGGCGGCGTCGCGCTTGCTCTTCTGGCCGCGCTCGCAACCGTTGCTATATCCAGCAGCTCTTCCGACCGCATGGGCTATCTGTTCACAGATCTCGACCCCTCGTCGGCCCAGACGATTACGGAGAAGCTGCGCGCCCAGAATGTGCCCTTCTCCATCACAGCGGACGGCACTGCCATCCTCGCCCCCGAAGACCAGCTCGCAGAACTTCGCATGAGCATGGCCGGAGAGCAGCTTGGTGGGAAAATCGGCTACGAAGTTCTCGACGAACAGCAGCCTTTCGGCGTTTCTTCCTCGCGTGAGAAGCTGAATGAGACCCGAGCCATCGAAGGGGAGCTGGCTCGATCGATCTCGACACTCCAGAGCATTGCCAATGCTCGCGTCCACATTGTCATGCCGGAGCGCGCGCTCTTTGCCACCGAAGCTCGCAAGGCGACTGCATCGGTGACCGTCAAAACCCGCGGGCGGATATCGGGCGAAAATGTCGAGGCCATTCGCCACCTCGTCGCCGCAGCGGTTCCAGAACTCGCTCCGGAATCCATCTCTATCGTCGACCAGACCGGCGCACTTCTCGCAAGGGCAGGTGAAATCGGCGGGATGGGCGCAAGTCAGGCTGATGAGCGCAAGGCTTCAACCGAAGCTCGTTTGCGCACCCAGATCGAGTCCTTGCTTGAGCCCATTCTTGGCGTAGGCAAGGTCCGCGCCGAGGTTTCGGCTGAAATCAATCGTGACCAGATGCGCGAAGAGGCGCAGGTCTACGATCCCGACACCCAGGTCATTGCTCGTCAGGTTTCTGTCGAGTCCGGAGATCAGAGCCGCGAAAACATGCCGGGCGCGCAGGGCGCTACTGTCGCTGGACAGCTTCCCGACGGTCAGAACGTCAACGCAGAAGGGGGCGACACTCGCGAAAGCGCTCGCAACGAGACTTCGGAGGATACGACCTATCAAAACAGTAGCCGTCATACTGTTACCGTCCGCACGCCCGGTCAGATCGACCGCCTCACTGTCGCGGTGATGGTCGACGGTGGTGATGCTGGACTGCCTCAAGAGCAGGTCCAGCGCCTCACCCGCCTGGTCGAGAATGCCGTTGGTTACAACGCAGACCGTGGCGACAGCGTGATTGTCGAAAGCATGGCCTTCGCCCAGCCGGCTGAGCTCGCTCCGCCCGAGGGCGGCATCCTCTCAGGAATTCCCGAAAACCATCTCTGGAACATCGGTAAGCTCCTTCTCATCGCAGCGGTCGGACTATTCGCCCTCCGCATGCTGAAGCCCAAGAATGAGCAGTTCGATGAAGCTGGCTTGCTGGCTGGCCCTGCAGTTGGGCCCATCGATGTGACCCCGAGCCGCGAGGCTGAAAAGCCTCAGCAGATAGAGGGAGAGGAAGTCCCAGCGATCGAAGATCAGAACTTCAACGATTCTGCCATCGAAAAGGCAGAAGGCGAAGGCGACGAGAAGGCCTCGAAACTTGCCCGCCTCGGCCTCGCAATCAGCAAAAATCCCGCCGAGTCAGCCTCGGTGATCCGCAACTGGATTAACGCATAATGGAGACTCCGAACGCCATGGAAGCACAGAACGGCACCGAAGCCACGCCTCTCCCTATCGAGGCGCCCGGCGTGCCTACCGCACAGACACCTATCGGCGACCTTCCGAAGGTCCTGAAGCCCAAGCATCCCTCCGGCAGGCTCGACCCTATTCACGATATCCCTGTGAAGGTTCAAGCGGTCCTGGGCCGGTCTCGCATGACCGTCGCCGAACTCGTGAGCCTCGGGGCAAACGATGTTATCGAACTTGATCGCAAGGTTGGTGAGCCAGTTGATGTCTTCGTCAACAACCGCCTGATTGCTCGCGGCGAAGTCGTAATGGTCGACAAGCTTCTCGGCGTTACCCTCACGGAAATCGTGAAGCAGGAAGACTAATGGACGGATCGCTCTCCGCACCTGTGCGCATGCTCATGGTTGGCCCTCCCAACGGCACCTTTCGGCTGGCGGCTGAAATGGCCGCGCGGGCCGGTGCTGTGGTCACGATGGCTGACGATGCGGCCACGGGCCTTGCCCAAATGCGCAAAGCGGGCGGCGATCTCGTTCTCATGGATGTCGACCTCGAGGTTGGAGCCTTCATTGCCTCCCTTAACGAGGAGCGAATGGCCACTCCCGTCATCGCCTGCGGCGTAGATGCGCCAGCCGCTCGAGCTGTTGCAGCGGTTCGAGCCGGCGCGCGGGATTATCTTCCCCTGCCCCCTCAGCAAGAGCTTATCGCTGCTGCGATCATGTCGGTTGCTCATAGGCGTTTCCACATGATTGGCTCGAATCCTACCCTGACCCAAGCAGTAGAATTCGGGATCTCCATGGCCGTGTCGAAGGCTCCCATCCTCATTCGCGGGGAAATGGGAGTGGGCAAGGAAGTGATGGCCCGCGCAATTCACGCGGCATCCCGTTGCAACGGTCATTTCGTCAGTGTCGAGTGCCAGGGCATCTCGCCCGAAATGCTCGCCTCGGAATTGTTCGGTCACGAAACTGGAGCATTTGAGGGTGCCGTCGCACAGCGCGTCGGACGCCTCGAAGAGGCAGCTGGCGGGACCGTATTCCTCCGAGGAATTGGTTCGGTATCGCCCGCCTTGCAGGCCGACCTTATGGATGCCTTGCGCGCTGGCTCCTTCAAGCGACTTGGCGGCGCCGCGTCAGTCCCCTTCTCCGCTCGCTTTATCGCCAGCACCTCGCGTGATTTGCCTCAAGCCGTTGCGCAAGGTCAGTTCCGCGCAGACCTGCTTGCCCGTCTCGCCCTTGCCGAGGTGAAACTGCCTGCGCTTCGGGAGCGTGCAGACGACATCCCCGCCCTCGCTTGCCATTTTTCACAGCAGGTCGCCCAGGCTAACGGCATCCCATTCCGTGACCTCTCCGAAGAGGCGCTTGATATTCTTCGGGCTTACAACTGGCCTGCCAACATCCGGGAACTTGAGGAGACCATCCACCGCGCGATGCTTCTCTCCGCGGACGGTCCTATCTCGCCTGAGCACCTAGTTCACGCTGATGGAACGCCTCTCGCTGAATACGCTAACCTCGCCGTGCAATCTGGTCAGCTTGAAGTAAGTGGACTGGTCGGCCGCAAGATGGAGGACGTCGAACGCGCCCTCATTCTCCGGACCCTTGAGAAGCATAATGGCAACAGGACTTCCGCCTCCTCCATTCTCGGCATCTCAGTCCGCACGATGCGCAACAAGATCAAAACATACGTCGACGAAGGCATCGACGTCATTCCTGCAAACTAAGCTGACCGGAAAACAATAATCATGCCGCAGCAGTTCTACACCTTCCTCGATCGTATCGGTGCCAATCGCGACCTCGTCCTCGCCATCGGCGTAATTTCGATCATCTCGATGCTCATCCTGCCGATGCCCGGCTGGATGCTCGATTTCGGCTTGGCGTTGTCCATCACCTTCTCGGTGATGATCCTCATGACCGCGCTGTTCATCGAGAAGCCGCTGCAGCTTTCGGCCTTCCCTACAATCTTGCTCATTGCCACGATGCTACGGCTGGGACTCAATCTCGCTTCGACGCGTCTTATCCTCGGGCATGGCCACGAAGGGCCTCAGGCCGCCGGCGGCGTGATCGCCGCATTCGGCGACTTCCTTATTGGAGGCGAGGTTGTGGTCGGCCTGACGATCTTCATCATTCTCGTTGTCATCAACTTCGTTGTGATCACCAAGGGTGCCGGCCGCATCGCAGAAGTCGCTGCTCGCTTTAGCCTCGATGCCATGCCTGGCAAGCAGATGGCTATCGACGCCGATCTCGGCGCCGGAATGATCAATGAAGAGCAGGCTCGTACCCGTCGACAGGAGTTGGAAGCCGAAAGCGGTTTCTTCGGCGCGATGGATGGTGCCTCGAAATTCGTGAAGGGTGACGCCATTGCAGGCCTTCTGATCACAGGTATCAACGTGATCGTTGGCCTCATCGTTGGCGTAGCCATCCATGGAGTCGACTTCGGGCAAGCGTTCCAGACATATACTCTTCTCACTGTCGGGGATGGCCTTGTCAGTCAGATTCCTGCGCTCATCGTTTCGGTCGCTGCAGGCCTCCTCGTCTCGAAAGGTGGTATGGCCGGCAAAGCTGGTGTTGCCCTTGGCGATCAGCTCGGCCGTTTCCCAAAGACATTCGGCATGGCGGCTGTCCTGCTCGGCGCGCTTGCCTTCATGCCCGGCCTGCCCTTCTTCCCTTTCGCCCTGCTCGCATGCGCCTGCGGCTACGCGGCTTGGAATTTGAGTCGCCGCGCTGAAGAGCAGCTGGCTCGCGACAAAGCCGAGAAGGCTGAAATCGAAGCCACCGAAGAAGAGGCCGAAGAGCCGATCTCGAACACTATCGCTATCGATGCCGTGCGCGTGGAAATTGGATATGGCCTTCTTCCGATCATCAACGGCTCCAATGCTGAGCCGCGGCTGGATGACCAGATCCGCGCGCTCCGCCGCCAAATGGCGACTGACTACGGCTTCGTTCTCCCTGCCGTACGCATCCTCGATAATATGAGCCTCGGCTCGAACGAGTATCGCGTCTACGTCCGCGAAACGGAGGCAGGGAAAGGTGAAATCCGCCTCGACAGCCTCATGGTCATCAATCCCGGCGGTGGCGATGTCGGTTTGCCGGGTGAAGCCACACAAGAGCCAGTATTCGGCCTACCCGCTCTCTGGATCGACCGCGAACTGCGCGACGAAGCTGGCATTCGAGGAATGACCGTCGTCGATTGCGGCACGATCATCACCACCCACCTCACCGAGCTCGTGAAAGAAAACATCTCGGATCTTCTCTCCTACACCGAGACCCAGAAGCTCTTGAACGAGGTTCACAAAGACGCGGCCAAGCTTGTCGCTGATCTCGTCCCTTCCAAGATCAGCGTCTCGGGTGTCCAGCGCATCCTTCAGAACCTTCTCGCAGAAGGTGTCTCCATCCGCGATATGGCCACCATCCTCGAAGGCATCGCCGAAGCCGCGCCTCTGACACAGAACCTCGGTCAAATGACCGAACATGTGCGCGCTCGTCTTGCCCGACAGATTAGCGCCCAGCATACCCACGACGGCTTCTTGCCCATCGTAACCCTGTCCCCAGCCTGGGACCAAGCATTCACCGAAAGCATTGCTGGAGAAGGGGACGACCGTCACCTTGCGATGGCACCCTCTGACCTCCAGACCTTCATCGGTCAGGTCCGCAATTCGTTCGACAAGCTGGCTGAGCAGGGCCAGATACCCTGCATCCTGGTCAACCCGATGATCCGCCCATTCGTCCGGTCCATCATCGAGCGGGTCCGCCCCGCTACTGTCGTCCTTTCCCAGAACGAAGTGCATCCGCGCACGCGAATTCGCACGCTAGGCTCGATCGAATATCAAAATTCGCTGCAGGCCGCCTAAACCCTCAATATCCCTCTATAATGCATTTCAGGCGCCCCCTTTGGGCGAAAGGACCGCATGACACATATCCTCTCGTTCATCTCTGGCAGCGAATTCTCCCCTCCCATGTTGTCTGGGGGCGCCACCCTACACACAGCTCGGGGGAACTTCGCCAACCTCGTAGGCGAAATCCGCGTTTCGACCGGAGCTTCTCCCCAAGCATCGGCGCACACGCCGACCAATCAGGGGATGACCACGCTTCTCGCTAACGAAGGCGACCTGAGCCTGCCCAATGCGCTAGGAGCCAATCTGTTGGCCGCCGCCGGTGTCTCAAAGCCATCGGCGGTGCAAATCGCTGAAGGCATGCAGCCCACAGTCCCGACTACGCCGAACGGCGCTCTCGCGGAGGAAGCCGTGAGTTCAAGCCCTTCCGAATTGCCAGACGTCGCAGCGACGGAAGGCGAATCCAGGCAAACTCACGCAAGCTCTCTTCATCGCGCCACGGAACAATCCATCATCGCAGATCCCCGAGGCGCCCAAGCAAGGCAGCCTCAGGCGCCTGCCGCGCCAACGATCTCGAACGGCGAGCAAGCGCCGGCCGCTCC
The DNA here is from genome assembly GCF_003355455.1 of Erythrobacter aureus. Taxonomy (NCBI): domain Bacteria; kingdom Pseudomonadati; phylum Pseudomonadota; class Alphaproteobacteria; order Sphingomonadales; family Erythrobacteraceae; genus Erythrobacter; species Erythrobacter aureus. Next base: position 398,159 of record NZ_CP031358.1, on the reverse strand, counting down.
TATCGTTGCGGGCGTCCAAGAGGATGCCCCGAGCGCAGTGCCCGAGATCGAGCAGCGCCCGTCTCCGCTTCCTGCAGAGCCTGATGCACCTGCTGCCCAAAATATCTCGGCTCCTGCAATCGAGATCGCGGCTTCTGACCGAACTATCGCGGTCAATCGCGAGGGCGCGCAGGCTTCCGGCCTGCCAGAGGCAAACGCTAACACCGCGGATGCCTTCGCAACCAATCCCTCAGATCATCAGGACATAATTCCTGCGCCCCAAGGGCCGGTCCAAACCAGCGCCGTCGCGATCGCAGCTTCACAAGTCGCACCGCAACAGAAAACTGCTTCCGCCCCACAGTCCGACACGATCGCAGCATCTGCTGATCGAACTGGAAGCGAGCCTGTCGCTGGCAAAAATCCGGAAGCAGCTCGGACCGAGCTTGCTGCTGGCAAAGCTGTTCAGCAGCCTGGCGCCGCTGAACCTGCAACGACCGATTTCTCTCATCGCGTCTCCAACGCTGCGGCTCAAAATCCGCAGCCCACAGCTGCAGAGGTCGCAGGCCCGATCACACAGCAATCAAATCCGCAGCTCGATGCCGCGCGCATCCCGATGCATGGCACCGCACCGGAGGCTCAGATCGCCGCCCGCGCTGGCCAGATGGGAAAAGACCTCGCAGTCCAGATCGCGAAGCATTCAAAGGATGGCCAGGACGCTCTTACCATCCGCCTGGACCCTGCCGAGATGGGCCGGATCCAAATCCGCATGCACTTCGACGAACAGGGCAGCCTCCGCGCCCACGTCACCGCTGAAAGCAACCTCGCGCTCGAACTGCTTCGACGCGAAAGTTTCGACCTCGCTCGGGCATTGACCGATGCAGGCGTTCGCACCGATGCCCAGTCCTTCCGCTTCGATAGCCGTGGCCAAGAAGGTGGACAGCACGGTCATCGGCAAGATCAATCCGGCGCTCATTCGCGTCAATTCGAAGAGGGTGGCGAAGCCCTCCCCGACGAAACCGAATATCGACGCGTGCGCACCAACGGCGCTGTCGACGTCATTGCCTAAGGAACATCCAGATGAATAACCTTGCAGTCGCAGGACAGGCGCAAGCCACTATCGCTCCGGGTGGAGCTCTCAACGCTCTCAGCGCCGACATGGACATGTTCCTGAAGATGCTCACGACCCAGATGCAGAATCAGGACCCGCTCGATCCGATGGACACGTCGGAATACACTCAGCAGATGGTCCAGTTCTCCGCGGTCGAGCAATCGATCCAACAGAACGCCACCCTCGAGAGCATCCTCGCGACGCTCTCGACCCAAGATATGGCCAAGGCCGCGAATTTCCTCGGCACTCACGCCGAATTCGCCAGCCCGGTATCCGGCCTCACTTCGAGCGAACCCGCCCAGTGGAGTTGGGAAGCCGACCGCCCGGTCACGAGCCTGACCGCGACGATCAAGAACCTCGCCGGCCAGGTCATAGAAACCCGAGAAATTCCTGCAGGTCCCAACGGCGAGTTCGAATGGGATGGCACGCTCTCGAGCGGAGGCAACGCCGGAGCGGGCGTGTATGTCCTCGAGCTTGCCGGCGCAGATTCCAACGGCACCAGCGTTCCTGTCGGCGTGCGAAGCGTCGGCACCGTCGATGATGTCACCCTCGCAAATGGGACCGTCCAGCTCGGCGTGAACGGCGCGACCATGCCTGCAAGCGTCCTCGTCCGGATGGTCTCCAACGACGGCTAAGCGCGCCATCCTCTGGACAAAGAAAAGGCGGGCTGTGGCCCGCCTTTTTCATTTCGGATTACAGGCTTCGCTGAGCCGACCCATCTCGCCTGGGCCAGGATCCAATATCTCGAAGATCGAGAAGTCGCCTTTCTCCTGACTGAAGTGCACGCTGTAAACTTCCTGCACGCCATTCTCCCAGAAGTAGCCGAAGGACGTATGCTGCCGGCCACCCCTCATCGTGCTTGAGAAATTGTGCCTCGAGGGCTCCCCACCTAAACGGCGTTCCGCCTCGACAACTTGCCCGAAGGTATGGAAGTCTCCTCGGACCTCCCGCTGCGCGTACACAACCCTGCCTTGGCAAACCTTCACGAGGAAGCGCTTCCGAGCAAGATCAAAGCTATCGCCCTGAGCCTTGCTCACCCGCTTCACGGTCCCGCTACGGGCCATGATGTTGGCGGCCGCTTCGCCATCCATCCCGATCGTAATACCGGCGATGTCTCTCGCATAAGAAGGTGAAGCTGAGCAGAGCGCAGCGATACACACTGCCGGAAGCATCCGGGAAAGGATCATCATCGTAGTCTCCAGAGATTAGTGGATCCGCGCCTCGCAACGGCGGACCATCTCGCGTGCATGCGCGCACACCAGGCAGAGTTCTGCATAGGTCCGATCCCAGAGCGAAGCGGGGATGTAGAACGGCCCTGCCCCATGGAGCTGGTCAACGACTACTGCAGCCTCAGGCTCAGCCTCGAGCTGGAAGCGAGTGGGATACTTCCCATCCACCACTTCTTCCGGCATCGAACCCGGAGAAGCCAACCGAGCCGACATGATGAACCCGAGCAGCATATCTGCTCCATACCCATCAAGAATCAGTTTTCCGGCGTGTGGCTTGTCCATCCAGTCGATCACCACAAGGGCGCCCGAAGGATTGGGCTCAACACTCATCCGCATTGTCGCGCCAAAGGAATCAGAGATTTCGCGCACCCTGGGAAACAAGCCGTTCACTCCGTCCCGCCCAGGCTTGATAACCGCGCTCGGAGCTCGAAGGCCCAACGGTTCTCGCCGTCTCATAATGCATCTGCTTTCAGAAAAAAGGGGGCCGGACGATTGGTCCGACCCCCGTGTGCCCGCCCACAGAGCGGGTGAGCACTAAGCGCCGATTAACGGAACAGCGAAGTGATCGTCTGCGGCGCACGGTTGGCGATCGACAGGGCCTGAACGCCGAGCTGCTGCTTGACCTGCAGAGCCTGCAGCTTGGCAGATTCCTTGGCCAGGTCAGCGTCGACGAGGTTGCCGATGCCGCTTTCCATCACGTCGGTCAGCTTGCTGTTGAACGACAGCTGGCCGTCGATCTTGCGCGAAGCCGAACCCAGCGTGCTCAGCGTGTTCGTCAGCGTGGCAGCCACGGTGTCGATTTCGGTGAGCGCGGTGTCTGCATCAGCCTTCGTGCCGAGACCGGTACCGAGGGCGGTGGTGACGTTCGTGTCGAAGGCCTGGTTGGCAACGCTCAGGGTGCTCGTGGTATCGAGCGACTGAAGCGCCGACACGCGGCCGGTGGCAGCTGCGTCATCCTTCAGCAGGTTCGTGCCGTTGAACTCCGAAGACTGGATGATCGTGTCGATCTGTTCCTTCAGAGCGGTGTAGTCGGCGTCGATAGCCGAACGGCTATCAGCGTCGAGACCGTCGTCCGCAGCCTGGATGGCCTTGGCTTTCATCTGGTTGAGGATGTCGGAGATCTGCTCCGTACCCGCAACCGCGACGTCGACAGTGCTCTTGGCACGGCCGAGCGACGATGCGACTGCACCCAGACCACCCACGTCGCCGCGGAGGTTCTGTGCGATCACGAACGATGCCGAATCGTCCTTGGTCGATGCGACATTCAGGCCGGTGTTGATGCGGCTCTGAACCTGTTCCAGACCAGCATTGGTCTGGTTGAGGCTCTGGAGAGCTGCCATTGCACCGGTGTTGGTGTTGACCGAAAGCATATTGATTTCCTTCTTGGAATGCAGAGCCACTTTCTGTGGCTCAGACCAGAGACGCTGGCCCAGCGACGGACCGCCATTTTTGCGGCCCGCTCTTTATTGTGGGAAGAAAATCAGACTTTTGGCGCGATATGCAGAATTTTTTTTCGTGGCCTGCGATTTTTGCCCTGAAAGCCCCAATTAGAAGGGGAACAGAGCTTCATAAATCTGCTGACCCCATCGCGCCTGCTGCACATCCGTCAGCTGACCACGACCGCCATAGCTAATCCTCGCCTCGGCAATCTGGCTATGTGCGATGCTGTTATCGCGCGAGATGTCCTCCGGCCGGACGATGCCAGTCACGATCAATTCGCGCAGCTCGAAGTTCACCCGCATCTCCTGCCGGCCCTTGATCATCAAGTTCCCGTTCGGGAGAACATCGGTAACGATCGCCGCCATCGTCATCTTGATCGTTTCGCTGCGGCTTGTCTTTCCGCGTCCACCGCTTTGCGACGACGAGGATGCATCCACGCCTTCATCGCCACCCGGCACATTCAGGCCCAAAAGAGCGCCGATACCGAAGCTTTCCGAACCATCACGCTCGCGCGACGTCGTGTTCCCAAACTCCGCTTCATCCTCAATGTGAATGCGGACAGTCAGAATGTCGCCGATCCGGCTTGCACGCTGGTCGTGGAAAAGCGCGCCTGCCCCTGCCCTGAAAAGCGATGCGCTGCTCGCCGGGCGATCTCCAATCGGCGAATGCGTCGGAACCGCCCCTCGCTTCCCGTCGAGGTCACCTTTCGCAAGCGAAGGCTCGAAGGACGGAGACCGCACATCTTCAGCCGGCGTCATATCCGGAGCTTTGCCGATCCGACCCAGCTGATCCATCGAGGCACAGCCCGAAAGCATTGCGGCCAAGCCGGCCGCTGCAAGCATCTTCTTCATTCCATCAACCCCTGATAATTTAACGCGCGATCACTCGCACTGCGCCCGAACCTTCCACGATTGCATCGAAGGTGTGATTGGTAACGTCCGAGAAAACTCGGACAGTCTCGTTCTCGGCCCCATCCCCCAAGGCTTTCCCGCTGGCGGTAATCGTGAGCGCGCCAGACCGGATAGTGATCGTCACCGGATCGCCCCGTCGGACCAAATTCGGTTCGCTGAGATAACTCGCGCGGACCGGCATCCCCGCCCTCAAGGTCCTCACAGCCTCCAGGCCGTCCGCCTCGTCCGCTGACAAGGCTGAACGCGCGCTGCCAGCCGAAAGCTCCTTGCTCTCGAAGTCGCTCGCAGAGACGATTTCGCCACGCTGTACGGTCCGAGCCAAAACATCGGCCGACACCATCTGCGCTGCAGCCGGCGCAGCGCACAGAAGTGCAGCCGCGCCGATTGCGAAACCAGTGAGCCTTCCAGCGATCATCGCAGCTGGCTCGTCGTGCCGAGCATTTCGTCTGCAGCCTTCACGATGCGGCTATTCATCTCATAGGCGCGCTGCGCCTGAATGAGCGCCGTCATCTCCGCGACAGGATTGACGTTCGATGCTTCGACGAAACCCTGCGAAATCGTACCGAAGCCCGGCTCGCCCGGAGCCGAAATGATCGGCTCGCCCGATGCGCCGGTCGCCAGGAAGAGGTTGTCGCCGATAGCCGAGAGGCCAGCTTCATTCACGAAGGTTGCCAGTTCAATCTGGCCAACCGTCTGCATTTCGACTTCGCCGGGGATCTTCACCTGCACTTCACCGGTCTTCGAAATCGACACCCCGACGACGCCCTGCGGAATGGTGATGCCGGGTTCGACGAGAAGCCCCTGCGACGTCACCAACTCGCCCTGATCCGAAACCTGAAAAGAACCGTCGCGAGTATATGCGATTTCGCCCGACGGCATCTGCACCTGGAAGCGACCATGACCTTGGATAGCCATGTCGAACTGGTTTTCCGTAAGCACCAAAGAACCCTGCTGCGCGACACGATAGACGCCACCGGTGCGAACACCTGCGCCGATCTGAATGCCAGTCGGGACGCGCGCTTCAGGGCCAGCCGACGCGGCGCCAGGTCGGGAGACGTCCGTATAGAGCAGGTCGGTAAACTGCGCGCGCTGCCGCTGGAAACCGTTGGTGCTCATATTGGCAATGTTGTTCGAGATCACGTCGACGTTGGTCTGCTGTGCCTGCATGCCAGTCGAGGCAATGGATAGAGTACGCATAGATATAGCCTTTCAGGTTATTCGTTCGATCAGCCGACGCGGCCCAGACGGTCGATTGCGCGCTTGCGCATTTCGCCCACGCTTTCCGTCATATTGATCCCGGTCTGGTAAGCCCGCTGGATCTCGATCATGTTCGTGGTTTCGCGGATTGCCTGAACATTGGAGCCTTCAACGCCGCCAGAACGCAGCTTGGTCTCCTCTGCCCCAAGCACACGCCCCAGGGCGCCCGCATAGGTGTTGTCGCCGCGAGGCGTCAGGTTTGTTTCGTCGTCGAAGACCGTCACAGCCAGCCGTCCGACGACATCTTCACCAGCCATCACAGAGCCGTCCGCTGCAATCGAAAGCTGCGCACTCTGCTCAGGTGGCACATTGATCCGCTGACCGGCCTCGTCGAGAAGCGGCTGGCCTCCCGGCGTCGCCAAGTCTCCATTCTCGAGAACGTGGACGAAGCCTGCTCGCGTGTAAGCCGTATCACCGTTCGGCAGCTCCACGCCGAGATAGCCCGGCCCTTCAATCATAACGTCGAGAGGATTGCCTGTCGGCTGGAAGGCCCCGTCGCTCATGTCGTGGATTGCCCGGAAATCCAGAACGAAGGACGTTTCCTTCGCATCATCCACGAGCGCACTATCAGCACGCTCTACGAACTCGTGGAAGACAGGCCGCTCCGCCTTGAAGCCAACCGTCGATAAGTTCGCCATGTTGTTCGCAACGACATCCATCCGGCGCCGTAGCGCCTGGCTATGACTCAGCAGCACAAATCCTGAATTATCCATTCTGAAGTCCGTTCGAAATCTGAATTGAGCTCAAAAAAAATCTCGCACTCGGCAATTTTTGCCGGGCGCCTCCCCTATAATAGGAGAAAATCGCCTCTTTCGGGGCGCGACCTAAGATTTTTCATCGGAGACGATTCCAAGTGAGCGAAGAAACCCACCTCACCGAGGCTGCCGAGCAGGAAGCACTTCCTGCCCCCGCCGCCTCCAAGAAGAAAAAGATCCTCATTGCGGCTAGCGCACTCCTGCTGACGGCTGGTGGCGCGGGGGCATTCCTCTTCATGGGAGGTGATGAAGTTCGCGCAGAGGAAGAGGCCGCTACCGATAGCGTCGAGGTGGGCTTCGTCGAAGTGCCGCCCATGGTCGTCAATCTGCGCACCAGCGGTGGTCAACCCCGCTTCCTCAAGGTCCACTTCCTTATCGTTCCGACGAGCGCATCCAAGAAAACTGAGATCGAAGCCAAACTTCCGCTCATCATCGACCGCTTCCAGCCTTTCCTTCGTGAACTGCGACCTGAAGACCTTTCTGGCTCGGCCGCAGTCTATCGCATCAAGGAAGAGATGATGGTTCGCGCTGGAAAAATCGTAGGCGATGCGGCGATCCGCGACATCCTCATCCAGGACCTCGTCGAGAAATGAGCGAGCCGAGCACCATGGACAAGCAGCAGGCTTCCGGCCTTCGCTCTCTCATCGACTCGCGCGTGATCAACCACGAACGCCTACCTATGCTTGAGGTCGTGTGTGAACGGATGGTTCGCACCTTCTCGACCAGCATGCGCAACCTCATCTCGGACGGCATTGAAGTCACGCTTCAGGATATGCAGTCCGTGCGCTTCGATAGTTATATGAGCGGCCTTCTCGATCCTTCGATGATTGCCGTCTTCAAGGTCCCCGCATGGCGCGACTATGGACTGGTCGTTGTTGACCAGAACTTGATCTACGCAATCGTAGACGCACTTCTCGGCGGCCGGCGCGGCGGCGCTTCCAACCGCATCGAAGCGCGCAAGTTCACCCCCATCGAAACCAACCTCGTTTCGAAGATGGTCGAACTGATGCTCAACGATCTCAGCGCGGCATTCCAGCCTATCGCTCCTGTCTCCATCGAGATGGAGCGCGTCGAAACAAGCCCGCGGTTTGCTGCGATCGCTGGCCCGACCAACATCTGTACCACCGCGAAATTCAATATCGACATGGACGGCCGCGGCGGTGCATTCACCGTTCTGCTTCCCTCCGCGCTGCTTGAGCCCATCCGTGGCAAGCTCACCCAGCGCTTCATGGGCGAGAAGCTTGGCGGCGACACCACATGGCAAGACCACATGGAGTCGGAAATACGTCAGACTGAGCTCGAGCTGTCCGCCATTCTCGGCGAAATTGAACTCGGGCTCGGCTCGGTACGCAATCTCCAGGTCGGACAAACTCTGACCTTGGACACCTCACCAGACACTCCGATCGATGTGCAGTGCGGCGGCGTAAGCCTCGGCCGCGCTCACATGGGTCGGGAACGACATCACATCGCAATCAGCATGATTGACGGAATTGAACGGGGACAAAACTAATGGAAATCAGCATCAGCACCATCAGCCAGATCTGCCTTGGCATACTCTGCTTTGCCGTCATGGTGCAGTGCGTGCGTCTCGACCGCGCTCTGAAAGGCATCAACAGTCCGCAGATGAGCGCGAACGTCAAAGCGCTCGATGCCTCGACTGATCGCGCTCGTGCAGTCCTAACCGAACTCAAGCGCACCCTTTCGACCGATGGTGTTGCCTGTGCCAAGGCTGTCACCGACGCTAAAGAAGCCAGCGACGAGCTTGCACTGATGGTCAAGATCGGCTCGACAATGGCCGACCGACTGGTCCAGGCTGCCGAAGCGGCGCCCAAGGCCGCAGCGGAACCGCCCGCGGAAAAGAAGGCGCCTGCAAAGAAGAAAGCTGCAGCCAAGACGGCCTCGACGCGCAAGAAGCCTGCTGCCAAGAAGCCTGCTGCCAAGAAGCCTGCCGCCAAAAAGGCCGCGCCGAAGAAGGCCGCAGCCAAGAAGCCGGCTGCGCCGCGACGCAAGGCCAGCACCAAGGTTGCAGATGCTACCGCTAAGGACATCAAGGTCCCGACCAAGCCCCTTCCCGGTCAGCGCACCCTCCGGCTCGTCGGCAAGGATGAAACCGCTGAAGAACAGGCTGCTGCAGCATGAGCTTGAAACCTTCTCTCCTGAGCGTAACCGCGACAGTCGCTGCAATCACAATGGCGACCAGCACCATAAGCGGTGTCGCGGCAGCTGCCGATCAGACGGCCCCCGAGAAGCCGCCCGTCACTCGCCTGGGCTCCGCCATCGAAAGCGACCTAGCGCAACGCGACGAGGCCGATGCTGCGCGCCAGCGCAAAATGGACCTTCAAGAGCAGGCCCTGCAGGCGTCCCAGAAACGCCTCGACGCAGACCTTCAAGAGGAGCAAAGCTCCTCCGACGGCAGCTCTAGTGGGGACTCCACCAAGCAAGGCGAGAAATCCGGCACGGTCGAAGATGACACCGCCGACCAGCTCGCTCGAATCTATCAGGGCATGAAGGCCAAAAAGGCTGCGCCTGTCTTCGAGAAGCTCGATCTCGAGTTGCAGATCGCCATCGCGCGCAAGATGCGTGAACGGAACACCGGGCTTATCCTCGCCGAAATGTCGCCGAACGCTGCAGCGCGCCTGAGCATGGCTCTGGCCGGTCGAAAGGCCAGCCCGACTAAGTAATGGGTCCTGACGGCGCGGTCACGTAGACCGCGCCGTCACCTCAACCAGCAAAACTCTTTCCACCTCTGGCGAATGCTCCTGCAGGGACGCATCAAGGCTCTCCGCAAGCTCTTGTGCATCGACAGCCAGAAACGGTGCAGCTGAAATCCTTGAAAACTCAGCGCCGACAGCAAGCGCTTCTGACCTCAAGATGGGAAGTCGTTCGCTGAGATGCTGCGCCGCCTCTTCGTCAGTTGCCTCGAGGACGATCTTAAAACGCAGTGCGCCATTCACATTCCCCGCATCCACGATCGGAATCGAAATCATATCCATCGGGACGAACGCCAAGCTGGAGTCATACCGATCTTCAGATGCTTGAGCTCCGCCCAGGGGCAAAGCGGCCAACAGCGCGACACTGATCAAAAAACGCTTTCGCATATCGGCCACCAATTTCCTTCGCATCTCGAAAAACTATCACAAGGGCGCAATCGGAGCCCTCATCCATCCTATAATAGAGGATATTTCGAAAAGGATTGAGCATGAGCCGCGATCAGAGGCCCGGAAAGATAAAATTGGTCAGCACTGCGGCTGGTCACGCCCCTCATCACGAGAGGTTCGAAGAAGGCCACGAAGATCCAGCCACAGCTATCGAAGCGCAATCAGAGATCAACGCATCTCCTCAAGCTGGATTCCTGCTCCCCGTCCTGTTTCTGATCAGCTGCGCTATCGGCGGCGCCTGCGCTGTGTACCTCTCTCCGATGATCGGATGATCGCCATGTATCGCACAAGACTAACCGCCATTTCTGGCCTTCTGCTCGCCTCCGCTGCTTACGCAACCGATACACCTCCGACGGAAGCCCCGCCGGTTGCACTGCCCGGCTTCAGCGCGTCACTTGCAAACGCCCCCATGATCGACGGTGGCGATGCATGGGCCAAAACGGATTACTATGAGGCCTTAGCCTCAATCTCGAAAAGCAACGCCCAGAACCGTCAGGCCGCACGCTGGGTTTATGCCAGCAGCCTTGTCGGCCGCGAGGAGTTCTCCGAAGCCCTCGGCGTCCTGACCGTAATGGGGCAGGACGATCCTGATCTCGAGCTCGTTCCTGCATATCAGCTCGCCATAGGCGCCTCTCTCACCGGGCTGGGTCGGACCTCTGAGGCTCTCAAAGCCCTCTCCGGTGAGAGCCTCATCCGAAACCCAGAAGCTTGCGCATGGCGCATGAGGGCTTTGGGCGAGGCTGGCTTCGCAAGCGATGCGCTCATCCAGTGGGGATGCGCCAAAACGGCCGTGAGCGACCGCTCAGCAAAGGACCGAACTCCATTCCTTCACGCCATAGCCAAGGCAGCGCTGATCTCCGATAAACCAGCCAAGGCCCTCAAGCTTGTCAATTCTCTTCCAGATTCGGATCCTGCCGCCAACCTGCTCCGCGGCCAGGCGCACCTCGATCTCGGACAAGAGCAGGAGGCTAGACTGCGCCTGAAGCGCGTTGCTGACAACGGCAGCCCACTGCAGACCGCAAATGCAGAGCTCACCATGCTTGAATGGCGTGCAGACCAAAAGCGTGGAACTCCGCAGCAGCTACTCGAAAAGCTTGACCAGATCAGCTTCGGCTGGCGCGGTGGAGAACTGGAAGAGCGCGCTCTCCGGCTCCGATACAAGCTCGCCGGCGATATCAGCGACGACCACGCGTCCCTCGAAGCTGGCGCGACAATCCTGCGCTACTTCCCTGAAGCTGGAGGCGGCGCAGAGATACTCACCTCTCTGCAGCGCCGCTTATCAGAAGCTCTCGATCCCGAAAGCGACACTCCCCTTCCCGAAGCGGCTGGTCTGTTCTGGGACTATCGAGATCTCGCTCCGGCCGGCGCCACCGGCGACCTCATGGTCAATCAGCTGGCAGACAGGCTCCAGACTGCCCGGCTCTACAAGCGCGCTGCTGAGCTCCTCAATTATCAGCTGACAACCCGGCTAAAGGATGAGGCCCAAGGGCCCACTTCGGTCCGAGTAGCCCGCCTCTACATTCTCGCAGGAAATCCCGACCAGGCGCTGGAAGCGATCCGCGCCACAGGACGAAATGTCTACCCCAACGAAACGCGCTGGGCGCGCAGGCGTGTCGAGGCCGTTGCTCTCAACCATCTCGGCAAAACCGAAGAGGCCCTTGCTGCCCTCGAGGACGTGCCGAGCAGCGAGGGTATCCGTTCAGAAATCGAATGGCGGAGGCGCAACTGGAAGGCCCTGGCTGACGACGGCGTCATCGCCCTCCCCAAGGCCAAAACACTTAGCGCGATCGACCAGACCCTCGTCCTCCGACACGCCGTTTCACTGGCGATGCTCGGCCGCGAGGAGGATTTGGGCAAGCTTCGCGCCCGCTACCAGGCGAGCTTCAAGAATGCCTCGACCGCACCAGCATTCGACCTGCTCACAAGTCCTGTATCGGACCTCAAGCCCAATGCAGTTGCAGAGGCAATGGCTTCGATCCCCACAGCCAGTCCGGCTGGCGATCTCGCAGACCTCATAGCAACCGACCCAGTCGTTGCCCGCAAAGCAAGCAGCTGAGCTGCCTCTTTCGATTGTCGAGAAATTGCCGAGGGCTATCGCCCTCGGCTAAAAATCAGAGATAATTCGTCAGGCTCAATGACGAGAGGCGAGCAAAAACCGAATAGCTTGCCTGGAGCGAAGCCTGATGCTTCGCAAGATCGGTCGCGACCTTGCCGAGGTCGGCGTCCTCGCTTTCCGAGATAATGCGCTCAAATACCAGCGAACGCTTTTCAGCCGCCTCCGTGATCGCATCGAGCTTCGCCATCTTTCGGCCGTTCTCGCCATTCACGTTGCGGAGTTTGCCCAGACCATCGTCGAGCTGCTCCAAAGCCGTTCTGATCGCAGTCTTGTTCCCCCAGGTCATCTCGCCATCCTTGAACGGGGCAGCTTGCGAAAGCGTCCTGAAAGCGTCGTAGATCTGCTCGCCAGCTTCCCGCGCCCCGATCCCGAACGTCATGGTGTGGTTTTCACCAATCGTTGCCTTTGCCTGGTTTCCATCGCTGCGGAACGCATTCACGGTCGGATTCCACTGAGCCGCCTGGAAATCCTTCGGCATGAAGGGCTTCACCTCTGAGCTTGACCCGCCGAAGAGATAGACGCCTCCCTCGTCGGCATTCAGGCTATCGCGGAAACGCTCAAATGCGCCTTCGAATGCCTCCTGCAGACCGGTCCCATCTTCATTCCCGAGCGCGGTAAGCATCTGCGTGCGCATCTCGGTCAGCTGGTTGTCCATGTTCGTCAGATGGGTGTCGTAAAGACCCAGCGTCGTTTCGACATGCTTCGACACCTGCATTTCCGCCTTGTGGCGCGAAAGCATCGAATGAGCCGAGATCGAACGAACTGCATTCGACCCAAGATCTGCATAGGAGTGAACACGCCGGCCCGTAGCCAGATCTTGCTGGGTTTCACCCAGTCTCGACTGCGACCTCTGGATTCCATCCGTCATGATCCGTTGCAGCGGGATTGTTGCTATCCTGTCCATTTCAATACCTTTCAGCGGACCATATCGAGAAGCGTGTCGTACATCTTCGTCGCGGTCGTCAGCACACGCGCCGACGCCGAATAGCTGTTCTGGAGAACCACCATCTGCGAGAGCTCTTCGTCCAGATTGACGCCGGCGAAACTATCGCGCCGGTTCACGGCATCGTCGCGACGGGCTGACGCCTCCGCGAGCACGTCCTTCGCCTGAGCAGCATCGGCGCCCGCAGCGCCCATGGCCAAGGCCGAAAAACGATCCAGTTGCGATACTCCGGCCTTGCCGAAGTCGATATCGTCGCCCAGCCTCTCGACCATCATATTCGCGATTTTGGTGTCGCCACTGCCGATGGCGCGAGCGCCAACCGTCGTGGTATCCCAAAGAACAGCAAGCGGAAGCCTGCTCGCATTGGCGGTCAGATCATCGCGGACTCCCGCGTCTGCCAGACCACTGTTCTTGCCATTCAGGCCGGATACCGACGAGAACGTCACTCCAGTTCCGAACCGATCAGTCGTATCCGCCGGGATTGAAACGCTCGCGCCTATAAAACCCTGATTGCCAGCGAAGAAAATTCGCCCACGAGGACCGATCGAGAAATTGCCGAACGCTCCCATCGGACTCGCGTTCAGATCATTGACCAAGTCGCCGAACGTCGGGCCGCCCGAGCCGTCGAGAACAGTCTTCCCTAGAAGACGTCCGGACGTATCCCGCAGTTCGAGGCTGACAGTCTCGCCCGGCCCGAAGCCATGAGGATCGGCTGCCGTAAATCCAGACGGCGTCAGCGACGAGGTCTCACTCCGGATCACATCGTTCATCCCGAAAAAGTGGGAGAACCCACTTCCGGACCGGCTGCTGCCCGGCTCGCCTTGGCCGATTGAAATCCCATCTGTGGCATTCGCCGCAGAGATGACGAGACTTCCATCTACCAGGCTGGCAGTACCCGCACCCCCAAGCCCAGCATTGATGGCTGCAATGGCATCATCGACGGTTGCGGCAGGACCGAGCGCATCGAAATCGATGTCAGCCCGTGCGACCAAAGACCCATCCGCTTCGAGCACCGCAACAGACGCATTGCCTGTAAAGCCCAGTCGATCCGAACCCACCAGACCGGTGGGCCTGCCCTCAATCGTGTTGGGAGCTGGGAATGCCGTGCCCATGTTCGAAACAGCATTCACCGTCTCTGCCAGGCCCGAGAATAGGTTGCCGAGAACATCTTCGTATTCGGGGATGGTTCCGTCCCGCAGCTCGAGCAAGCCGCCGAGTTTGCCACCCACAGCAGCAGTATCGAGCCTTTCGCCAGTTGCCGGTCCTGTAGCCCCGTCTTCACCCGCAAAACGGATTTCGATAGCGGGATATGTCGGCTGTGCCGCCGCATCCCCATTCACCGGATAGGAAAGCTCGCGAAGGCGACCGTCCACCAATGCCGCACCATTCGCAGCATCGATATTGATCTTCCCGCTGGGCTGCTCGCGCGTCGTGATCTTAACCAGCCCGCTAAGCTCTTCTATGGCCGACATCCGCTGGCCTTCACTGCCCGCTGAGCTGCGGCCGAGAGCCTGCTGCCGTGCGACTTCGTCGTTCAGCGTGTGAATTCGCTTCAGGAGGCTGTTGATTTGATCGACAGTCTCCCCGACTTCCGCTTCGACGTTGCCTCGGAGAATATCGAGATCGCTGCCGATCTGCTGCATTGTTCGAACAGCGCCATCGACGTCAGCAATGAAATTTGCGGCAAGCTGCGGAGACCGCTGTGCACCGGTCATCTCAATCGCCGAAGCGGTGATCGAGTCCAGTCGCGCCGGAAGACCCGAAGGTGCGCCTGGTTCTCCGAGCAAAGCCTGCATCCGGTCGAGATAGCTGGCGGTCACATCTGCGCGGCCAATATCGCCTGAGCGCAGATACACTGATTGCTCAAGGAACCGGTCAGCAACGCGAGAGGATTCTCCCACTCGCACGCCGGTCCCACGACCTGCGGTTACATCGCTATACTGGTCGACCCTTTCACGGGCATAGCCCTCGGTACCGACATTGGCGATGTTGTTCGCATTGGCCCGCAGTCCGGCCTGAGCAGCGCTCAAGCCGGACTTCGCGACATTCATAATTTCACTCAGAGACATCAGGTCACTGTCCTACCGGAGGATGCGCTTAGCGCTTCATGTTGCTCGTTTCCTGCATCATCTCGTCGACCGTCGTGATGATCTTCGAGGACGCGCCGTAAGCGCGCTGGAACTTGATCATGTTGGTGAATTCGGTTGCGAGATCGACGTTCGAAGCTTCGAGCGTACCAGCCGCGATGCTGCCGCCGCCGAGTTCGCCCGGACGATTGATCGCCGCAAAGCCCGAATCCTTCGAAAGGGCATAGGCATTGCCGTTCAGCGGTTCGAGGCCGTCCGGATTGACGAAGGTCGCAACCGGCAGCTGGTAGATCGCCTTCGCGGTGCCGTCTTCGAAGATCGCGCTGACGATGCCGTCCTCGCTCACTTCCACCGACGAGAGATTGCCGAGAAGGCCGCCATCGCTGTCGGACGAAATCAGACCCGAAGCGCTCGCGTACGAAGTGAGACCGTCCGTCATGTCCTGCGAGCCGAGGCCCAACGAGATCGGTTCGGAACCCGCCCCGTTGGCCCAGGTCAGATTGATCGGCGTGAACAGCGCTGGATCCGAACTTGCAACGTCGAGCGAGCCGTCCGGATTGAAGATCACCTGCCCGCTCTTCAGCAGACCGTCCGCCGAGCCGTTGATTTCCGCGGGATCGCCGTAGACTTCCATCTGCCACATGTTCGCGCTGGTCTTCACGAAGCCCATCGTCAGCTGGTGGGCATTGCCCTGCTCGTCATATACTTCGAAGGTCCGCGAGAACTGCGGCTCCTTCACGCCATTCGCCAGGTCGCCGACCACATACGGAGCGCCGCCGTGATACGGCGTGGTCGACTGGAGATTGATTTTCGCGTTGAGGAAGGTGGTTGCACTGGCCGTTCCCGAGAGGCCAGTGATATTGACCGTTTCGAGGCTGTTCGTGCCGCCGGTGTTGAGGAACTCGCCGTTGTCATCGAGTGCCCAGCCCTGAAGGTAGTAGCCGCCGGTGTTGCGCAGGTTCCCGTCTTCATCGGGGCGGAAGGCGCCGGCGCGGGTGAAGCTGACCGGTGCGTCCGCGTCGGTGCCCGAACGCGTGACGAAGAAACCGTTTCCGTTGATGCCGAGATCTGTCTGGCTGGTGCCGACCTGGAGCATGCCCTGCTTCGAGATGGTCATGCGCGGAGCCGAGCGAACGCCGCCTGCCGCATAGCTGCCGGCAACGCCGCCATCGGTGACCATCGAGCTGAAGTCTGCTTCGGCGCCCTTGTAGCCGACCGTGCTGACGTTGCTGATGTTATCTGCCACCACTGCCATTGCACTGGAGTGGGCCATGAGGCCGGACACGCCGGCATTGAGAGCTGAATTGAGGCTCACGTAGTTTTCTCCTGCTTCACGGGTGGCACACGCCATTCCCAAAACATCAATTGTAGAGGGTTGAAGGGGAAGGATTTTCAATTTGGGGAAATTTTTTTCCTAAATCCGTCTGAGGCGGCCTTTCGGCCTCCTATAATGAGAGCACACAACAACCAGGGATCACCAAATGCTACGCATCTCTCTCAAGGATCAGGAAAAGATCATCATCAACGGAGCGATCATCCGCTCCGCTGGGAAATCGACCCTAATGGTCGAGAACCGCTGCACCATCCTGCGCGGCAAGGACATCATGGAGCCCGAGGAAGCGAATACGCCGACCAAGCGGCTCTACTTCGCCTGCATGATGGCCTACCTCGATCCGGAAAATCGCGAGCAGCATCAGGATTCCATCCTCGATCTCTACCAGCCGCTGATGGGCATCTTCCAGTCGGGCGAGCCCCAGGTCAATCTCATCGAGATCGGCAAGGCCCTTGCCATTTCCGACTTCTACAAGGCTCTCACCGAGTGCCGCCAGCTCATCGACTACGAAGCCGAAGCGATGAATCGCGCCGCTCCGGCCGACGCCGACTAAGCCTTCCATGCAGACCCTCACTTCCGCGGCTCGCGCTATCGGCGCGATCAGTCCCGACCGGCACTTCGGTAAGGTCGCCGCCGTGCGCGGTGCGCTTATTGAGGTTGAGGGCCTGCTAGGTTCTGCGCGCATAGGCTCGCAGGTCACCATCGAGGCTGCGGACGGGCCAGTTGAGGCAGAAGTCACCGGCCTGGACCGTGACGTAGCTCACTGCCTGCCTTTCAGTGATCCCAGAGGAGTAGCCTCTGGCGCTCTTGCTCATTTGGCAATGGGTCAATCGGTTCTGCGCCCTTCGCGCGGCTGGCTTGGCCGCGTTGTCGATGGCCTCGGACGCCCGATTGATGGGAAAGGTCCTCTGTCCATTGGCCAAGAGGCTTGCCCGATCAAGGGTGAGCCACCTGCGGCCGTTACTCGCAGCCGCGTCGGCCCCAGGGTCGAAACGGGAGTGCGTGCGCTCGATATCTTCGCCCCTCTGTGCAAAGGCCAGAGGCTCGGTCTCTTCGCCGGTTCTGGCGTTGGCAAATCTACCCTGATGTCCATGCTGACACGCTGGACGGATTGTGACGTTGCCGTCATCGGCCTGATTGGTGAGCGAGGTCGCGAGGTTCAGGAGTTCATCGAAGATAACCTCGGGCCCGAAGGCTTGGCTCGAAGCGTTGTCGTCGTCGCGACTTCCGATTCCCCTGCCCTTATGCGCCGCCAGGCAGCATGGACAACAATGGCTATCTCCGAGCACTTCCGCGACGAGGGCAAGCACGTCCTCTGCATGATGGACTCGGTAACGCGCTTCGCTATGGCTCAGCGCGAGATTGGTCTCGCCAATGGCGAACCGCCGGCCACCAAGGGATACACTCCCACAGTCTTCGCCGAGCTTCCCCGCCTACTGGAACGCGCTGGCCCAGGCGGCCCGGGACAAGGCTCGATCACAGGTATTTTCAGCGTGCTCGTTGATGGAGACGATCACGACGAGCCTATTGCAGATGCCGTCCGAGGCATTCTCGACGGTCACATCGTCCTGTCTCGAAAGATCGGCGAGCGCGGGCGCTTCCCTGCGATCGACTTGCTCAAGTCCGTCTCTCGCATGCTTCCCGAATGCCACAGCGAGGAAGAGAACGCGGTAAGGCTCGCTGCCAGCGCTCTTCTCTCGACTTACACGGACATGGAAGAACTCGTTCGCCTCGGAGCCTACAAGGACGGGTCGGACCCGGCAGTTGATCGCGCCGTGCGCATCGCTCCAGCCATCGAAGAACTTCTCAAGCAGACCAAGCGTGACCGCGGCGAAACGAAATCTGACTTCGCTCAGCTTGCCGCTCTCATGGAGACACCTGAATGAAGACCCCGTACGATCCGGTTGTGCGCGTAAAGCAGCACGAACTCGACGAAGTCCGCGTCCAGATCGGCGCTGAGAATGCTCGTCTCAGCGAGCTGGAAGCCGCTGACCGCAAGCTCGAAGCTGAAATGGGATGCCAGTCCACCTCCTCAGAGATGGATGCACTCTTCCCCCGTCACACCTTCATTCGGCGCAAGGCCGCTGAGCGCAAGAGCATCTCCGAACAACGCGCTGAATCCATGAAGCGCGTCGAAGATCTTCGGGGCCATGCTGCTGAACGCTACGGATCTCTTCGCGCAGTCGAAACCGCCGCCGAGCGCTATCGCTCCGACGCCGTCCGCGCCCATAAGCGCGAAGAGCAGATGGATGCAGACGAGATCGGTTCTGCTCGCTTTGCTCGTCAGATCAGCGTCGATCGCCGCGCTGCTGCGGGAGCTCGCTGATGTCCGGCATCGAATTCAACCGTCTGAGCCCTGAAGCTCGCGCGCAAGTCATCTATTCCCAGGCAAAATCCGAGATAAACGACAAGCTTTGGGAAGCTGCTATCGGCGGCTCCCGTGACGATGACGACCACAAGAAGGGCATGGACCCATTCGGCCGCCAGTCGTCGCTTGCGGGAATGCTCCCTTCACTCGGGCGACCTGCCTCGCCTGCAGGGATGTTCCACGGTCCCCATATCCCCGTCGCGGGTATGTGCGACACGCCCTCCGTCATTCCAGCAATCCAGCCGCAGGCACCGATTGCGCCGGCTGACGATATCGACGCCAAGGTTGGCGGGCTTGGCCCCAACGCGATTCATGCCCCTGCACTCGAACGGGCTGCACAGCGAAGCGGCATCCCTTCCCCTGCCCTGGCTGCCATCGTCGACGCAGAAGCCGCGAAGCGGCCTGATGGCGCATGGAACCCTCACTCGCGGAATCCTCGCTCCAGCGCCGCTGGTCTCGGCCAGTTCCTATCTGGAACATGGGTTGATATGGCGGAGCGCCCCGGAACCTGGCTGAATGAACATGCCCAGTCCAAAGGATGGCTCAATGCCAAGGGCGAGGTCACGCGAGCGAACCGCAGTGCGCTTCTCTCCCTGCGCTACGATCCCGAAGCGTCAATCAACACCACTGCGGACTACGCCCGAGGGAATATCGATCATCTTCGTCGTTCGGGGATTCGCGTGGGCGACACCCCATCCGAATTCGCTCGAGCTGCGTATCTGGGCCACCATCTGGGACCGGGCGATGCCGTTCGTTTCCTCGGCGGCGGACTAAGCCCAAGCCGCGCAGAGACGCTCCTGAAGGCACAGATCGGCTCCCGAAAGGCCACGAACCAAATCCAGAGCACTGGGTGCGCAGCGACCGCGCATCGCAAATGGCTCAACGGCTACATCTCCTCGCACATCCAGCCCGACAAGTTTTCCGAATCAACGCGAGCTGCGTGAGGATATTTTTCCATTTCTCGGGAACTTTTTTCCCGTTTCTGGAAAAATAATCGGAAAAATCCTCTACAATGTTTTTGGCCTGCAAAAATTTTGCTGGACAGCCCAACGCCTAGAATTCTGCGCTTTCTGGATGTTTTTCCAACCCGCGAGGGTCTTTCTGGAACTTTACCCTCCGGAAAAATACAGTGCAGGATAATTGCATTCTCTTTATAGTCGGCCTCCTACCGGTTCCAGCTTCCGGTTTCAGAATGCCGAATTTAGGGGGAAATTGATGTCCAAGACCACTGATGCACTAGAAGTCGCTGTTGCAGAGGTGATCGCAAATCGGCCTGCGGAGGGTGAACGTCCCACTCCGCGCCAGCGTTCCAACGAAAATAGAGCTTTCGCGCAAATCCTGAAGCTGTGTGGCCCCAGGATTCGCCACTTCATCGGCCACTATGGTCTCGTAGCTCACCGCGAAGACGCGGAGCAGGTCTGTGCTATCGCAGTTCACCGCGCCATCGAGTCATACGATCCGGAGAAGGCCAAATTCACGACCTTCGTGAACTGGCAAATTCGCGGCGAACTCCAGAGCCTTCGTTTCCGCGTCATGACCGATCAGCGTCCTTCCGCGAAAAAGGTCAACGGCCGCACCATATCCCTTCATGATGGCGCGACGGGCGCCGATGGCGAACTCACCACGCTCGAAGCCCTTATCGAAGATGAAAGCGCTCTGGGCATGACAGAGGCAGGCGCCAGCGCCCACCTCATCGAGGAAACCTCAGAAGCCCTGCTCGACGCCTATATCGACTTCGAGCGCAATTCCGGTCTCGCCCTTCTCCGCAAGCGCTACCGGTCTGAAAACCCCGCCGATGACATTCGCGGCAAACGCCCCGATCTTCCCGCCAGCTATCGCGCTCACATGGGCGGCGTCGACCAAGAAGAAATCGATGCTCTCGAAGACCGGCTGGAACTCGACCGACAGATTATCAGGCACTGCCTCTTTGAGGGCGACGTGAACCGCGCGCTTCAAATGGACGAGCAGTTGACCAAAGACCGTGTTCGCCACATCGCCCGTAAGGCTTCGAAGCGCATGGCCTCTCTCGCCCAACAAGACGATCGCTTCGCAATGCTCGCGGAACACGCAGCCTCGGCCAGCCGGAATGCGCCGAAGGGCAAGACTAAGACAGCTGCAGCCAAGAAGGCTGGTATGCTTCCTGAGACCGCCGCGCCGGCCACGACCAAGGTGGCAAAGCGTCAGGCACCTCAGCCGGTCGCGCGCGACCTCTTCCATGGAATGCAGGACCAGAAACGCGAGGGGGTGCGGCTGGCCGCATAAGCGGCGCCCCTCCCTATTATTCTTCGACCTTCAATGAAGGCCGGCAAGCCCAGGTTGGCTTGCTAAAGGTGCTTTGAGAAGCTGAAGTGAGAAGAAATTCCAATGGCTACCCCCATTAACGCTTACCAGCGTGCAGCCCTTGCTGCTTACGCAGACGGTGACTTGCAACCCTTCCTCGAGGCAGCGACTGGTCAGGAAGACCTGATCCAGCGGCTCGAAGCGGACTATGACGATGTCATGCCGGTGTTCCTTGTGAAGGAGCTCGCAAGCGCTACCGACACCAGTGACGCGCTCACGCGCTTGGAAGATGCAATGCAGGAGCTTTCGCAATCTGCGGACGCTGTGCTGCGCACTGCTTTGCCGGCAGCCGCATGACCCAGGCTTCCGATCTCTCCCCAGAGCAGAAACACATGCTCACCGAGGTGTTCCTCGGCGATCGCGACTGGGAACAGTTCGTCAATCCCGACATCGCCCTCCTCCAATCTCTCGTAGATCTCCGCGTGCTTGAGCATCACGAGGACGAGGATGGCGATTTCTACCGTCTCACCGACCTGGGGCACTCTCTCCGCGCCCAGCTCGTCTCTTGAAAGATCCGCTATGACCGACCAGCCCGCTCCCAAGTTTTCCGATTTCACCAACGACCTCGAAAAGCGTGGCTATATCCTGCTCGAACAGCATCGGTTTGCCGTCGAGCAAGGCTCGATCGCTCACTACATTGTCCGCCGCAAGCCGGGCGTGACTGAAGCAGCAGCAACCGAAGAGCTCATCATTCGGCACTTCCCAGACGATGCCTATGAAATCTTCGTCCAGCGCTGCGAGCGGACCTTCGATGCCACCCGCATCGTCGACGGTGTGCCGGCCGACATCAAGTGCGCCATCACTTCCGGCCTTATGGCCGACCGCGACGAATTCGACGCCATGGAAAAGGCCTTTGGCGATTACAGCCAAGAGGACATCGATGAAGCGCACTCCTCGCAGGAGCGCGCCACCGCCTGGATCGAAAACGAGAAGTAGGACCAGCCGCAAGGTTTGACTGGTCAGGCTGAGCGAAGCCAGCCGAGGAAGGAAAGTTGATGCACCCCGATCTGTTCGCCGCCCCTGCTCAGGCAGAGCCGAAGGCCACCGACGACCGGTCTGGCGACGCCGCGCTCTCGCAATGGTTCACCCCCTTCTGGGTGGCCGAGGAGCTCGTCGATGATGCCCTGCGCGGTATCGGACACTCCTGCAGTGTCATCGAGCCGTCGTGCGGCACAGGCGCCTTCCTTACGGCTATCCCGAAGTCCTGCGGCGCGCTGGGCATCGACATCGATCCCTCCGTCGTGCCAGCCGCGATCGCCAACAGCGGCCGCGAGGTCCTTGTCGGCGATTTTCGCACTATCGACCTTCAGGGTCGAGAGGCAGAGGTCATCCTGGGCAATCCGCCCTTCGAGATGGATGTGGTCGATGGCTTCCTTGACCGCGCGCACGAGATGCTGCCGGAAGACGGTCTCGTCGCCATGGTGCTCCCCGCCTATGCCTTCCAGACGCCCAGCCGCGTCTCGAACTGGATGGAGCGCTTCTCAATCGACGTGAACATGATCCCGCGCACGCTCTTCCCCGGCCTGTCGAAGCCCCTCGTCTGGGCGAAATACATCAAGCAGTCACAGCGCCGCTTCTCCGGCCTCATGCTCTTTGCTGAGACCCGCCAGATCGAGAACATGCGTCCGGCCATCCGTGAAGCCCTTGCCCGCCCCGGCACCTGGCGTGAGGCGGTGGCTATCGCGCTGCACTCCCTTGGTGGGCAGGCTTCTGTCCAGGCAATCTACGATGCCATCGCTCCCGAGCGTACGCGCACCGACCACTGGAAGCCAAAGATCCGCCAGACCCTACAGCGTGGCTTCCGCTCCCTCGGCAACGGCCGGTGGGAGTTGCCCCGCGAGTATCTCGCCGCTGCCTAATCTCCGGTTGGTCTTGAGCCAGCCGACATCTACACTTCCAGAAACATCCTCAACCGGACACTTCACATGGCTATCGAATACGCAGTCGACACCGAAACCACTGGCCTTGAGGTCAGCGACGGCGATCGGATCATCGAAATCTCGTTCACCGAGATCACGCGCGACCCCAATCCGCGCACCTTCCATTCGTACTTCAATCCCGGAGACCAGCAGGTCAATCCCGAGGCGTTCGAAGTCCATGGCCTCAGCAACGAGTTCCTGGCTGACAAGCCCAGCTTCGCCGATACCATTCCCGCCATCCTCGAATTCCTCGACGAGACTGGTGACGAAGAGGTTTCCCTCGTCATTCACAACGCGCCGTTCGACATGGGCTTCATCGAGCTTGAATGCGAGGAAGCGGGCACCCCCTTCCCGAAGAAATACAAGATCATCGATACCCTGAAGCTTGCCATCAAAGCATTCCCGGGTTCCCGGCATAGCCTCGATGCTCTGTGTACCCGCTTCAACATCGACCGCACGAAGCGCACCAAGCACGGCGCGCAGGTAGATACCGAGCTACTCGCTGCAGTTTACCTCGCATGGTTTGGCCAGAAGGGTCTCGAGCTGCAGGTTTCGGAAAGCGGCGAAGATGCCGACGAGAAGGTTACGCTGGGAGCCATGAACACCATTCAGGTCCCTCTCGACCAGGCAGCTGCTATCGCAAACCCGCCGGCGGAATCGTGGGCGAAGTTCTTCGCAAAGCCAGCCGCATGAACCAAGCGCCATTCACCCCTACCGAGGCATACGACACCTACTGGCGTTTTGCTGCGGCCCGGCAGGCTCTATACGAGTGCCGGCTGACCGATCCCGTCGGCCCATGGACAGATGATCCCATCCTGCAAACCTATCGGTTCACGAATGCCTATCGTGCATCCGATCGCGTCAGCCAATATCTGATCAGGGAAGTTCAGTACGACCCGAGCCGTCCGGACAATCCCACCGAGGTCATCTTCCGCACTCTCCTCTTCAAGATCTTCAACAAGATCGAGACATGGGAGATGATCGAGCGCGAACTTGGGCCCGTCACCTGGCAGAGCATCGACTTGCGCGCCCTCGACGAAGTCTTCGATCGCGCAATGGCGCGCGGCACCAAGATCTACTCGGCTGCCTACATCATGCCAGCTCCCCCGTTCGGGAAGGTCCGCAAGCACTCAAACCACATAGCCTTGCTCGACAAGATGATGCGCGACGGGTTGCCGCAGAAGATCGCCCAAACCGAGACACTCGGCGAGGTCTATGAGCTGATTGCCCCATATCCTGGCATCGGCAACTTCCTCGCGTTCCAGTATGCGATCGACATCGCCTACTCTAGCGCTGTCCCACATGAGGAGGACGACTTCGTCGTTCCCGGGCCCGGCGCCCTCGATGGCATCTCGAAATGCTTCTCCTCCACCGGAGCAATGACGCCCACCGACATCATCTTCGAGATGGTTCGTCGGCAAGAGCTTGAATTCGACCGGCTGGGGCTGAAGTTCAACGGCCTCTTTGGCCGCCGTCTCCAGCCCATCGACTGCCAGAACCTCTTCTGCGAAATCTCTAAGTATTGCCGTGTCGCGCATCCAGACATCCCGGGCGTCGCCGGCCGCACGAAGATCAAGCAGACGTACAAGCAGTTGGCCAAGCCAATGCCCCAGCCGTTCTTTCCGCCGAAATGGGGGCTTTCCGTGCCTGATTACAGTCACGTCCCGCCTCCGCCTCCCCCTGACCAGGGATCGCTTTTCTGATTTCCTGAAGAACAGGAAGATTTGAGCAACACTCTCTGGAATTCCTGCATCGCGGCTGGAAGTTGCTTGCAGGCCTTTCCGCATAATCCCACAATAATGCCGTCAGTCCTGGGAGAAGGGTTAGCGCAATCGCGCCCTCCCCAAGTTGAAGGTCTGATCTCTCTGGTGAGATCAAGAACAGAAGGTAAGAAATGGCTTTTCCGGCAATCAATCTGCGCGCACGGTCCTCTTACTCGATCATGGATTCCGCCCTGATCGCGAAGAAGATGCCTGCGCTTGCCGTCAAAGCTGACCAGCCGGCCATCGGTCTAATCGACCGAGGCAGCCTTGCTGGCGCTCTGGAGTTCTCCGACGCAGCTCGCAAGGAAGGCATTCAGCCCATCGTCGGCTGCGACTTCATGACAAAGGCAGGCCGTGTCACGGTCATTGCCGAGAACGCTACCGGCTGGTCGAACTTGCTCTCGCTGAGCCGTGAGCAGGCGCTCACCCCCGAACGCCTCCTCGATGACGAAGCTATCATCGATCGCGCAGAAGGTCTCATCCTCTTGGCTGGCGCACCGGAATCGGCCCTCAACAATCTGCTCGCCACAAACAAGCACGATGCCAATGACTGGCTGAAGGCCATGATGGCCGCCTATGGCGACCGGTTCTATCTCGAAATCGAGCGTTCCACCGGCCGCCGGCCGACCGAAGCCGTTCTCGACCGCATCTCGCGCGCCTACAATCTCCCGATGGTCGCCACCTCCTTCGCCGCATACAGCGAGCCGAAGGATTATGACCTGCTCGAGCTGCTCAGCGCCATCCAGCACAAGCGACTGGTCGATGACCCTGACTTGCCACGCCCGGCCAAAGGCCAGCACTTCAAGAGCACCGCGGAATTCACCGCGCTGTTTGCTGATGCCAAGCACCTGCTCGAAAACACAGCCCGTCTCGCCCTTCGTTGCAGCCCGGACGCCGCGCCGAAGGCCACCAAGCCGATGCTCCCCGCCTTCCCAGACGCGAAAGGCAACGAAGAGGGCATGCTCCGCGATATGGCCACCAAAGGCTTCGAAGAGCGCATTGCAGATGTCCCTGAAGCGAAGAAGCCCGAATACCGCGCCCGCCTCGCTACCGAGATGGACATTATCTGCAAGCAGGGCTTCGCTGGCTACTTCCTCATCGTTGCCGACTTCATCCAATGGTCGAAGGAGCAAGGCATCCCCGTCGGGCCGGGCCGTGGCTCGGGTGCAGGATCCGCCGTGGCATGGGCCATGGGCATTACCGACCTCGATCCCATTCGATGGGGCCTCCTGTTCGAACGCTTCATCAACCCCGAACGCGTCAGCCTCCCCGACTTCGACGTCGACTTCTGCCAAACGCGCCGTGACGAGACGATCGAGTATGTCCGCCGCAAATATGGTGACGACAAGGTTGTCGCCATCGGCACGCACGGCTCCTGGAAGTCGCGCTCGGCCTTCGGAGACGCCGCGCGCAGCCTGGGCATCCCCAACGGGCAGGCTCACGCCGCCGCCCAGCTGCTGCCTATCGCTGCGCCCTACTCGCTCAGCGAAACCGATCCGGAATCGCCGAGCTACCTCGCCCCTGAAGTTCGCGCCCACTTCCGCAAGGATGCGACCCTTGAGCGTGCGCTCGTCATGGGTGAAGCCCTGCAGGGCTTCGTTCGTCAGCACGGCCGCCACGCGGCTGGTATCATCATCGCCGACCCCGATGTCGGTGACGTTGTCCCCGTGATGCGCGATCCGGGCGGCGGCTCCGACCTGGTTACCCAGTTCGAGATGAAAGGCGTGGAAGCCTCGGGTCTCGTGAAGTTCGACTTCCTCGGGCTCAAGACCACGACCATCATCAAGGCCGCCGTCGACCATGTACGCGCATCCGGCGAAGAGCATGCCGATCTCGACATCCTCCAGATCCCCTTCGAAGACGAAGGCGTGATCGACATGCTGAACTCAGGCGCGTGTCACGGCATCTTCCAGCTGGAATCGGAAGGCATGGTCAAATCGCTCAAGCAGGTGCGGCCCACCAGCTTCGAAGACCTCGTCGCCATCATCTCGCTCTATCGCCCGGGGCCGATGGACAACATCCCGACCTTCGCTAACCGCAAGGCCGGCCTCGAACCGCTGCAGTTGCCCCATCCTGCTCTGAAAGACCTCCTGACCGAAACGCAGGGTATTCCTGTTTACCAGGAGCAGATCATGCAGATGGCTCAGATCCTCGCTGGCTACACCCTTGGCGGTGCAGACATGCTCCGCCGCGCTATGGGCAAGAAGATCCAGGCCGAGATGGACGCACAGCGAGAGACCTTCATCGAAGGCTGCGTCGTGCCGCACGTTACCGTGACGACCGATACCGGTGCCGAGCTGCGCATCCCCTCGAACAAGAAGCTGAAGCGCGAGGATGGCGGAGAGCCGCTCACCGCTGCTGAAGCCAAGGATGCTGGCGTGAAGGTCATCATCTCAATCGACCCCGTGAAGGTGGTCGATATCAAGCAGCACAAGTCGCTGGGTATCGATCGCAAGCGCGCTAACCAGCACTTCGACACCATCGACAAGTTCGCCGGCTACGGCTTCAACAAGTCGCACGCGGCTGCCTACGCGCTTCTCTGCTGGCAGTCGGCTTGGTTGAAGTTCCACCACCCTGCCGCCTTCTACGCGGCCGCGCTCACCTACAACTCCGAAGACTTCGACAAGATGCGCAAGATCATCCGCGAAGCGCGCGACCGCGGTATCGAGATGCTTCCGCCGTCGCTCGAAAAGTCGGGCGTCGCTTTCGAGCCTGAGATTGCCGAAGATGGCACCGCCGCCGTCCGCTGGGGCCTCGGCTCCGTGAAGGGCCTCGGCAGCTACGCCGCCCCGCTCGTTGCCGCCGTGCGAGGAAAGGGCATCAAGACCATCGAAGACCTCGCTGCCGCCCTCGCATCGCGCGGCAACGCATCGCAACAGGCTCGCGCGCTCGCTGCGGCTGGCATCCTCGATCCCCTCAACCGCAACCGCCAGGCTGCTGCAGAGCACCTAATCGCCTGCCTCAAGTTCGAGTGCGGCCAGGCAGGCCAGTCTCTCCTGTTCGACCTTACCGCTCCGACCTGCCCGAGCATCCCCGACCTGCCTCGCGACGAAAAGCGTGCGGCCGAGATCGATGCGATCGGCATCTCTTTCGATGACCACCCTCTTGCGGGCGCGCATTCCGAAATGCGTCGCCTCTCTGCCATTCAGGTCAGCAGGGTCGAAGACTATGTCGGTTGCGGCGCTATCACCGTCCTCGTCCGCGTGGAGAGTATCTCCAAGTCGGCGCGCGGGGCCAAGTCCTTCGCGAAGATCTCAGACACCAGCGCAGAGCTGGAAGTCGAGCTCGAGGAGTCGGTTTCGGCTGGCGACCTCATCATCGCGGAAATCGCGAAGAAGGTGAAGGAGCCCAAGTGGCGCCTGGTCTCCTACCGTCTCTATGACAAGACCCAGACACCCCAGCGAATGCGGATGGATATCAAAGCCAGCCACAACTGGGATGAGCTCCGCGCTATGCTCACCAAGTCCGGCCGCGGAGAAGACCGGATCGACATCCTCGTCGACCTAGGAGACAAGAAGGCCCGAAAGGTCCTCCCTGCCTGCTTCAACATCACGCCCGATATGAAGGCCGAGGTCGAAAAACATCCAGACGTTCTGGAAGCGAGGATGTTCTAGTCGCCTTGCGCATTTTTCTGGATGTTCTCTGGGAAAATGCTAAACGCATCTGGGGTTTCCAGAAAACGAGCCCGGCGCTCGTCCGAAAAACACAAAGTTCCACATCACCAAATCCAAGCAGGATGCTTGGTCCGAAGGAGTACACCATGAAGATTATCAACCGCCTGTTCTGCGCAACGGCCGCCGTGGCTTGTGCCAGCGCCACCGTCCTGGTCGCCGCATCGCCCGCAAATGCACATGACGCAGGTGTCACCGCGGAAGAGGTCGCAGCCATTCTTCGCGAAAACCCCGAGATCGTCATGGAAGCCATGCAGCTCGCCCAGCAGAAGCAGCGCGAAATGGAAACCCAGGCTCTCGCCGCTCGCGTCGCGCCCGTCGCCAGCACGATTTTCGCCGGCGACAAGCAGGTCGCCTTTGTCGGCCCCGAAGACGGCACCGCGATCATCGAATTCTTCGACTACAACTGCGGCTTCTGCAAACGCTTCTCGGCTGAGACCGCAAAGCCGCTCGTCGCCGAAGGCAAAACCAAGATCTTCCTCGTCCACACGCCCATCCTCGGTGAAGGCTCGGTGCGCATGGCAGAACTGGCCGCGGCCGCCAATCTCCAGGGCAAGTTCGCTCCGGCCCACAACTTCCTGATCGAGAACGGTGCCAAGACGGCTGCTGAAGCTGACGCTCTCATCCCCCAGCTCATCGCTGCAGCCGGTCTCGATAAGCGCAAATTCGACAAGGCTCTCGCCGATGGCTCCGCAAAGGCACAGGCAGACCACAACGCCGCCCTCGCCGAGAAGGCCGGCGTTGCTGGCACCCCGATGGTCTATGCTAACGGCCAGGCCATTCCGGGCGCGATCCCGCTCGGCCCGCTCAAGCAGATCCTCGGAAGCTAACTCACCTCCGTCCTCCCACGGAGCAAACTAAAAGGGCGCCGAAAGGCGCCCTTTTTTTGTCTCCATTCGAATGCTCAGAGCCTAGGCGTTGCACATCCAGTCGGTCGTGTTCGTCAGACCCGCAGCCGCGCGCTCGGCGTTCAAAGCCTTCGCATCGGAATTCGCTTCGATCTCTGCTCCCGTAGGCGAAGCAGATAGGCTCGGCACTGCGATTGGATCGAGCACCGCGCTATTGTCTCCGGTAAGTCCAGGCGCCGACTGGTCGAACATGCGGCCCGCCCAACAATCGCTTGTAGCATATATCGACGTGCTACGGCCGCTAACGACCGTCGCTCCGACGGCCTGAACTCCCACAAGCGGCGGCGTGCCGCTTCCGACGATGCTCGACTGTACAATCACCGAAGTGCCTTGATAGGCAAAAATAGCCTGCGTTGTCTGCGCCCCCGCGAAGGCCATGTTGACCTGCGTGAAGCCGATCTTACCGCTCCGCGCATAGACCCCAAAAACGGCCCCATCCGGATACTCGAGGTTCGACCCATTCAGCCCGACCTCTCCATCAGAGAGATAAATTCCTCGCGTGTATCGGTTTCCATTGCCCGTGCTGAAAATCACCCTCGCCTGGTTCCCGTTCACCTTCCCAGCCTGATGAACATAGAAGCCCTTCCCATACGGCGTTATCAGTGACAGCGTCCCTTCGATCATAGCCTGACCACCTGGGTTCAGGATGAAGGTGTATCCGTCATCGCCGAACGTCAGAGAGTTATTCCCGGTAAGGCGGACTTCACCAGCGGCCACCACTCGGCCCGCGCTCGAACCATGCATTGAAAAGCGCAGATTCGGCTTTACTGCGATCATCACGTCGGCATCGAAAATCACATCAATGATGTTCAGGTCGCCCGGCAGGCTGATGGTCCCCGACGATGCCATATCGATAAAGGTGCTGTTCGCGACTCCACGTATCTGCAATGTCGAACCAGTCAGGGTGTCGTTTCCTGACAGATTAAGGTCACTTGCCCCCATGCCGTAGTTTCCGCTCGCCATGTTGATCGTCATGAACGACGGAAGCCGAGACCTGTAGAAATTCAGCGCCGTGGCTAGGCTCGCAGGATCTGCCTCTGAAGCACCAGTCCCAGTACCCGTTGGCGAAACGTAATAGGTAATCTGACGAGCATCGATAGTCCGGCTTTCGTCAATGCCGTTCTCGCGCGTCAGCGGCCGAACAATTGCGTCCGATGCCTCGAACATGCGCGACGTCGAATTGTAGACCACGTCGCTGCAGCTCGGGATCGCAGAGAGCTTCGACCGCGGCGCCATCACGAAACCGATCAGGTTCGGTTGGCCAGTCAGCCCTGGGTACGCCGGGCGACCACCTACCACATAGGACCGACCCTCGAATGTCGCAGTCGCGACGCTGTACGATGTCCCATCCGCGTTCGGAATCGAAAGGCTCGTTCCTGACCCGCCTGCATCTCCGAAAGGGCAATAGACAAAGCGCTGGCCAAATGCGGTTTGCGTCTGGAAGCCCAAATTGGAAGGAAGCCCATAACCATTCCCGCTTGGGTTATCTTCGCCAACCGGCAGATAAATCACACCATCATTGCCCGGCGATGCAGCGCGCGCGATCATAGCGCTCGCCACCGTTTCAAGCCGCTTCACCGTCTCGATACGACCGCCAGCATCCGAAGCCATCGCGAGGGTTTGAACACTGCTCACCGCAATAAATGCGAACACGATCAGTGTCGCGATAGCAATGAGGAACCAGGCGACCATTACAACTTCTCCTCAGACCCTAAGCGGATCCATCAGACCCATTATAGGACGAAATCATAGATTTCGGCGGACTTACATGCAGCTCCAGCTGGCCTCATTTGAGCGATTATAGAGCGCTCTCTGGGTGTTGTTGTCGTTGGCCGCAACGTACGCTTGCACTTCCGTGTTGGTCGGAGAAGCTGAAAGTGTAGGGACCGGCTCAGCTGCCGTTACGTCGCTCGTGTTCCCAGATGTCCCGCTGGGCGACCAGCTGAAAAGTCCGCCGAACCAACAGTTGCTCGCGTAAATCTCACTCACCGAACCGGAAACCGCACGAGCTCCAATATCGCGAACACCGTAGTTCGGAAGCGTTGTCCCTGCCCCCAACACACTTGCGTACATAGTGAAGGCAGCCCCACGATCGAGGAAAACGGCGGAGACTGAAGAGCCTCCGAAAGACATCGTGGAATTCCGCAGCGTCAAATCACCACCAGCCATGTAGATGCCGTGCGACGTGCCATTCGGGAAATTGAGGGTCGAAGCCGTAACACTTACGTCGCCATCAAGCGCCTGGATACCGTGGACGTAGCTCGAGCTGGTGGTGCCCGCGAAATTGACCGTCGCGTTCACAAGAGACAATTCTCCCCCTTCTCGGACATAGAAACCATACCTCGACGGGTTCGCGAAATTGACCGTGCCTGAGACGAACATTTCCCCACCCGGCTGAACCATGACCGCATACGTACCCGTGTCCCTTGTGAAGGAATTTGTACCGCCTCTAAGGACCGCCTTTCCGGCTGACTGAAGCACTCCAGCTTGGAAGTTCTTGATAGAGAGCGACGCATCTTCACGAACAACAACCCAGGCATCTGTATCGAAAATGATGTTATTCATCGTCACATCACCCGGGATATTCACATAACCCGTTCCGGCCAAATCGATGAAAGTCGAATTTTGGACGCCAGTTATCGTGAGCTTCGTCCCCCTGTCATTGTCGAACGTCGACATATTCAACTCGTTGGCCGCAATGCCGTAATTGCCCGAGGCCATCTTGATTTCCATCGACGAAGGCTGGCGACTCTTGAGGAAATTGATGGCAGTCGCAAAGCTAGTCGGATCGGCTTCACTGCCGCCCAAACCAGTGCCGTCCGGAGAAACATAAAATGTGATCCGTCGCGCATCGATCGTCCGGCTTTCATCAATGCCGTTCTCGCGCGTGAGCGGCCGAACAATCGCATCCGGCGCTTCGAACCTACGCGATGTCGAATTATAGACCACGTCGCTGCAATTCGGAATCGCAGAAAGCTTGGAGCGCGGCGCCATCACGAAGCCAATCAGGTTCGGTTGGCCAGTCAGCCCAGGATAGGCTGGCCGTCCGCCGACCACATAATCCCGCCCCTCGAATGCTGCCGTGGCAACGCTATAGGACGTGCCATCCGCATTCGGAATGCTCAGGGTCGTTCCCGTGCCTCCCGCATCACCAAAGGGGCAGTAGACAAAGCGCTGGCCGAACGCTGTCTGGGTCTGGAAACCAAGATATGACGGGAGGCCATAACCTGCACCAGTCGGATTGTTCTCCCCCACCGGAAGATAGATGAGACCATCATTTCCTGGAGATGCTGCGCGCGATATAAGCGCACTTGCGACAGTCTCGAGCCGCTTTACCGTCTCGATCCTACCTCCAGCATCAGACGCCATAGCCAGCGTCTGCACGCTGCTCACAGCAATGAAGGCAAAGACTATGAGCGTTGCAATTGCGATCAGAAACCAGGCAACCATTATCCGTATCTCCCACCGCGGCTAGAAGCCGCTTGCGTCACCCATCAACTTGCCAAACAGCTCCGAGAACGGAACGATCGAATAGAGACCGGTGATGGCGTAAACCAACACCATCGAGATGCCTCCGATCATCGCCATCACCGGCTGAACGATCTCCAGCCTCCGAATGTAGATGGCGCGGTTTTGGTCGGCTACTTGCTCCAGAATTCCGCCTAGGGCTTCCTTGTCCGTCGCCATTGAGAGCGCCGCCTTGTCGGTCGGATGCACGGTCCTGAAGCCCTTCGCCCAGGGCTCGCCGACCTTCACATTATGCAAAGCCCGACCAAGGTCGTCCTTCAGTGCGCCCTTGCGAGTGTCGTTGTAGGTCGTGCTAATCGCCTCCTCGAGGGAGACCCCGGCTTTCACCATGAGGCTGAACCGATAAAGCGACACAAAATTGTCCCGCGTGAAGACGATGTCCTTCATGAACGGAAGGCGCATCACAATAGCGTCCGACGCCTGCGGGAATAGCCGCTGGCCGACCCCGACCAAGAAGAACAGAAACATGCCGACAAGCATCATGATCAGTGTGATCGCGCCCAGGCCATACGAGAGCATGTCCAACCATTCCCACTGGATAGGCTGGTCTGTCAGCTGGAAGAGCTGCGACTCCTGCAGATACGGCGTCAGCCAGAGCGGACACGCGAAAATACTGATCGTAGCAACGACCACCCAAAAACCCGCGCTATAGAGGCCTTTTGCCCCCTTTGTCGCTGCCCCAAGTATCTGACGCTCGAATTCGGCGGCCTTCTTCAGCGCCTCGGCTGTCCCACCCGTGCCGCTCGAACCAGCCTTGACCAAGAGCCCGACAGCACCGGGGAAATTTCGCTTGTCTTCATACATCAGGTCAGCGATCGAACGACCCGACGCCACTCCAGCTTCCAAGCCGGCGGCAGCTCGAGCAATTCGACCGCCATGGCTTTCGCGCAAAATCTGGAGAGCCCGACTCAGCTGAACCTTGGCGATCAGCATCGTCGCCAGCTGGTGCAGGAACACATAACGCTCAGCGGAAGTCATCCCACCAGTGCGACGGCCCTTCACCAGCTTGGGCATCCCCAAGACCGTACCCATGCGCTGCGCCGCCAACCGCGCATCGTTCACGGTCTCAGCGACTACGACCGAGGTAATAACTTGCCCGCTTTTGCGGATAGGAACTGAATACTCAGGCATCAAAGCACCCCAACAAATTCGCAAGACCTAGGAAGCGCCTCCCCTGAAGATGCTTCCAATTCCGCTTCAAACTTCATTCAAGCGATAAGTTATCGCCACGCTAGCGCCCGAACCCGTCCAATTCTGGCAGTTCGGGCCAAAGAGCGTGCCCGTCCTTTGGTCGGCGACCTTCTGGAAAGCTTCCTCAATATACGGTTGCTTCACCGGCGCTCTGGCGCACACCCAAACGTACGGTTTCCCATTCCATCCGACAGCACTTCCGTATCGGTAGACAATCCCATGGCCCTCAAGATCCGCGAACCGAGCTGGATCGAGATCTGCAGCCACTGGCACACGGCCAAGGTCCTGCTCCATCTCGGTCACATATACGACAGCAAGCTCAAATCCGGTCGACACACGGTCAAAGTATTCCGCTCGCTTCAGCGAATAATAACTGGTGTACGCGCCATAGGTCGCCAGGATGAACCCGACGGTTAAAGTCGCGATAGCGATAAGAACATTGCTCACTGGTAGCCTCTAGCCTTCCGGCTTCTCGGCTGGCGATTTTCGCTTCGAGCCCAGCGGCTCTCCATCAGACGAGGCCGCATCTGCTTCTGCCTCCTCTTCATCCACCGCATGCTGAAGCAGCCGGGCCTCAGCCAGGCGACGAGCCTTTTTCTTGTCTTCCTTCGGCAGGTTCGCCACCAAGGCCAACTCGACGTTCGACGTGACCACGTCGCGCTTCGCCTTCTCAGCTGCAAGCACCTTCGCCAACAGCTTCGAATGATCCGCCATCACATCGAGTTCGGACGCAAAGGTTCGGTAGATCTCAGCACCATCGGTAACGCCAGCCTCGAGCTTCGATTCCAGATCCTTCCAGAGCGGACGCCAGTAGTGATCCTTCTCGTCTGGAGACATCATCTTCCGAACATCCGCCGGCGTGCGAACGCGTGCGATTTCCGAAACTACCGTGCGTCCGCCATAACCCTGCTGGAAGCATTCCTCACAGCCCTCGCCATGGCACTCGCTACATAGCGTCCGCAGCAGGAACTGAACCATCACACCGCGGAGGAGCATCTCGAAATCTTCGAGCTTCACATCGAGGCCTTTGAGGCGCTGGAGCGCCATCGGGACGGACTCGGCGTGGATCGTCGCGATAACCAAGTGCCCGGTCTCTGCCGCCTGAATGGCTTTGGAAGCCGTTTCATTGTCTCGGATTTCGCCCAGAATGATCACATCAGGGTCATTACGCATAAATGCCCTGGTCGCCTTCGCGAAGTCCAGTCCGACCATGTCGTTCATCTGGACATGCGTAACCCCTGGAATGCGGTACTCGACAGGATCTTCTGCCGTGTAGATCGACTTCTCGACCCGCGGCATTTCACGGACTGTGGCGTTCAGTGTTGTCGTCTTACCAGAACCAGTTGCGCCGACGATCAGAACCAATCCGTTGCGGTACCCGCAAATCGAACGCCATTCGTCGACCTCGCTGATCCCGAGCTGCGTCAGCGGCATTTGCGCGCGCTGCGGGTCGAGCAATCGCAAGGTGAGCTTCTCGCGACCGTCCGTTGGGACGGTCGCGACACGGACGTCGAAGCCACGGCCGCGGATCTGGATCGGAAACGAGCCATCCAGCGGAATGCGCGTTTCCATCGGATCGACCTGCGCACGGTCTTTGATCATGGCAGTAAGGCGGTTGTACTGCTCGATAGAGCCGGAATGGCCGAGCTGCCGCTTGCCCAGATGACGGAAGTAAACCCTGTAGGTCGTCTTCTGAGGCTCAATATGGATATCGGAGACATTATTGAGTGCGGCGAAGTCGATCAAGAGCTCAAGAACTTCAGCATCAGCGGCCGAGTCCGCGATAACCGAACGAGGGTTCGTATCGTCGTCCAATTTCGGCCGAGCCACCCCAGGCTCAATGATCCTGTCGATGCCCGGCTCGAACTCGTTCCATTTCGCCCATGAAAATTCAACTTCGACGAGCTCACGCCCATTCAAATACGGCGCCAGACGCTGGCGCACGAGGGACATGTTTGTGATGCTGGAAACGAACAGTTTCTTGTCCGACTGGGCGTGGCAAATAATCTTCAGCTCGCGAAGGTCGCGGCGTGGAAGTCGAACATCGAACTCCAAAGAGCCAGCCAGAAGGCCAGTGTCGATGTTCTCGATCGCCTCAATGATCTTTTCCCGAGGGACCGAACCCTGCTCAGATAAAATCGTTGCCACCGGAACGCCTCGCGCCCGCGCATCGAGCTGCGCGGCACGCGCCTGCGGCCTGTCGAGCAACTCGTTTTCGACGAGGTAATGAGCGATATTCCCACTCGCCGAAGAAGGATTTGCTGCGCGGGGCTTATCCCCGATAGCACGACGGCGCAGTCGCTCCCTCAGATCTCCACGCTCTTCCAAAGCGATTACCTGCTTGCCCATGATATTTCCCTGCAATTCCCGCCAACCTACATGAGGCAGCACGGATCCTTTGCTGAAAGTCGGCCGCCAGGCGCGTCCGACCCATCGCATTTGTAGATGTTCTCCGGCTGAGCCATTTTCGCCTTCGCCCGAGCTGCGACGCAAATCTTCGTGGCATGAGCCTTCGGGCCTGCCACCGGAGTGATGAGAGAGTTGTCCGCCGAATTGAGCGACCACTGCGAACTACCGCCGGCGGGAGCTCGGGTTAGGAATTTCTTCTCGACCAAGAGGTCGATAGGCTCTTTCCCTGCCTCGAGCGGGAGCTTCCCATTCTCGGAAGCATAGCTTTCAATCGCATAAGCGATCTGGCTTCGCTGGTTGAGATACCCGCTAGCCTCGGCATCGATCTTCGTATCCATGAACTCCGGCCCAATGAATACGACCCCCGCCAAGGCGAGGCCGATGAAGAGGATGGTTCCCATGATCCCGAGAAGGACGTTCGACATCGCGGATTACTTTCCCTGCTTCACCTGAAGGAAGCGGTCGCGAACCCACGCGTACATATGGTCGATCGGACCGATGATCGCGGTTGCGGCGCAGAACGCCGAAGACGCCCACCAGAACCACCCGCCCCAGAAAACTGCCAGGCCGAGAAAAACCACTGCGAGGATCGCGTCGGTGATCCGCGCGCCCTTGCTCACCATCGTTACTTTATCCTGCACGCTCTTCGGTGCAGGAGCATTTCGAGTAGCCACTTTGATTGCCCCCTAATTGGATCAGGAAGTTTCTGGATAAACCAGCAGGGGCAATTCGGCAAGGCAAATAGGCGCTTTGAGGAAGTTTCTGGATCAGAGGCGGGAATACATGATGTAGCTATGCGGCCCAGCTTCACCATAGATGCCCACGTCATGCATCTGGAAGCACCCCGT
The DNA here is from genome assembly GCF_003355455.1 of Erythrobacter aureus. Lineage (NCBI taxonomy): Bacteria > Pseudomonadati > Pseudomonadota > Alphaproteobacteria > Sphingomonadales > Erythrobacteraceae > Erythrobacter > Erythrobacter aureus. The sequence goes on along the minus strand of NZ_CP031358.1, from coordinate 360,898 downwards.
AGGGGCTTCCGTCATCGCGGAAACGCGTGCGCCCTCGGACACGTCAATCTCCGGAATGGTCCCAGAATGAGAAGCCTGTCTGTTGATCGCCGAACAGACCTCTTTTGCATCCTCGTCTTGCCCCATATCCACGATGATCACGTCAGCGTAATAATTCGCGCTGTAGACATCCCCGGAGAAAAGCATCCTGAAAGGCGCCCCTCCACGGTCGATGTACGGATTAACGGGGACCTTCTTGAGGTATCCCTTCTCGAGCAGGCTTCTCACCGATGATCTCGCAACCACGGGACGCCCCTGCTCCGTCCAGTAAAGCGCCGTAGCCTGGTTCAACTGCGATGCCTTATTGGTCATCTCGAGCGCTTGGCTCTTCGCACTCGCGGTGTTGAACTGTCCGCCCAAATACAGCGAGGAAACGATCGCCAAGCCGATGAAGAGGATTACCGCAATTATACCAACCAGAACACTCGACAACTCAGGCTCCTCAATCAGATCCTTACATAGGCTACGAAGTCTCCGATGTTCACGGCACCGCCGGCATATTCCTTCTTGCTGCGAAAGCAGCCAAGAGGCTCCACGATCTCGGAAATGAAGATGTTCGGAGCAACATCAGAGCCGCCGCCCTGTCGGCTGATCGAGTTGCATATCTGTTGCGCGTTTGCCGTCTCGACAGGCATTAGAACGAATTCACCAGGTCGCTGAGCCAAAGTGCCCACGCCGGTCACGAGAATGGGATCAATCGCGGAGAATGGGTTTTCCGGAATTTCCGGAAGGTAATCCGGCGCTAAACCGTCCAGGTTGAAACCCACCTCTGTTGCGGACTGAGTTTCCATCTCCCTCAAATGGATCGCCATCGAGATCTGGGACAGCCCTTGGAGGCCTACTCCGGCCTCGCTATCAGTCGTCGATTGCATGAAGGTAGGGCCGAGGTAACTCACCCCCGCGATCGCGGAGATGATGAAGATCGTTACGCCAATGATGCCGAGCAGAATTTGCGACATACCTACCTCTTTGCGCTAGTCAGGAATTCTCAAAGAAGCGGCGGCTCAGGTCAATAAGGGTTTCCCGAAGCCGCCGACTTTCCAGATTTTTTTCAGAGCCTCGTCCATGCCTGAAGGGATGAGCCGTTATCGAAACAGCCGCTCACCCCGTTGGGCGTAGTAAGCCCTGGCGCGGTCATCGGGATAGTCGCCGGCGCTCCGCTCTGTACGTTGATCTCTTTGCAGACCTCCTGATTGCCCCGATCGTTCTTGTTGTTGCCCACCCGAAAGTAGACAAACTCTGGCTGACCATCAGTAGGCGTGGTTTCCACGCCTACTGCATTGAACCGGTCCATCATCGTCGGATGATACACCGGCGCAGTCGGATTAACCGGCACGTTCTTCAAATACCCGCGGGCAATCAGATTGCTCGGGTTGGTTGCGAAGACGCCTTCCTGCGCCCGATAAAGATCGGCCGCATGAGCGATTTGGGCCGCGGCTTGTAAATGCGCCGACGCCCGGCTGGTGCTCGAGGTCTTCTGGAACTGCGGGCCGAGGAACATGGCGCCAGCGAGAGCCAGGCCGATAAAAAGAATGACACCGATGATGCCAATAAGAACCTGAGACACTTAAAAAACTCCAATTCCTGCTATCTAAATTTTCGCCCACACATAGTAGGCGCCGAACGAAGCCCTCCAGCAGCCACTGACGCCGTCGCTGGTCATTGTAGGGTCCGCCGTAGGCGTTGGCCCCTCATACCCAGTGCTTTGCTTGTTGATGGCATCACAAACAGCCTTGGCGCCATCATCCGCAAGGGAGCCTCCATGCATGACAATCATATCGACATGATTGGGCCCGCCCGCCATTTCCCAGAGCTGAGGCGGACTAGACGAGGTAATCGGGTTCACCGGGACCGCTTTGAGATACCCTGCATCGACCAAAACCTGCGCGTTCGTCGGCGGGGGCGGACGCCCCTCATCCAGCATGTAAAGATTCGTCGCCTGTGCAACCTGAGTGACCGCCTGGATAGCGGCCGACGCACGACTGTTTGCAGCCGATTCCTGAAATCGCGGCCCAAGGAACATCGCGCCGGCGAGCGCCAGGCCAATAAAGAGAATGACACCGATGATGCCAATAAGAACTTGAGACATTATGCCCCCCTTTAGTTTCTACTTTCCATAAAAAAGGGGAGAGCAGGACATCCTACCCTCCCCGATTTTTTCAGCTTCAGGCCGAACGCTTAGATGCGCGCCCAGACCTTGTACTGATTGTTGGTCGTGTCGTTATAGCAGCCCGACACGCCGTCCGTGGTCGCGCCCGTCGGCTGTGCAGTCGGCGGAGTGCCTGCGCCACCGGTTGCCTGCTTGTTGATCGCCGTGCAGATCTGCCCCGTGCCGGCATCGCCATTGCCGCCGATAACCATCTCCACATGATCCATCACCGCAGGCGTGCCGCCGAGGTAATTGACCAGAATCGGTTCGTTCGCGTTGCTGACGGGATTGACCGGCACCGCCTTCAGATAGCCACCGCTGGTCAGCGCCCCGGTGTTCGCCGCCGCGAAACCTTCCTGCAGCTGATACATATTTGCCGCCTGAGATATCTGAGCGACTGCCTGCAGCGAAGCCGAAGCGCGGCTGTTGTTGGCCGATTCCTGGAAACGCGGACCGAGGAACATCGCGCCGGCGAGCGCCAGGCCGATGAACAGGATAACACCGATAATACCGATAAGAACTTGCGACATAACTACCTCTTGTTTTGCCCCCCGCTATGCAGGGCTCATAGATGAACGGGACGAACTCGCGCGCCTGCCCCCTCGACCTTCGACCGATAAGACTGACTAGACCGGATATGGGCGTCCCGAAGCCCGTCACCGCATCCAAAGAGAAGTGAGAGTGTCACTCCGAGGATGTTCCAAATATTCCCTGTTTTAGGAAGAACGCAACACCTGATCAGGATATTTTTGCAAAAATGCGTATTTTTCCTGATTGATTCCAGACTTTCCGACCTTAATCTTCCTCGATTGCCCTGCTCATCTGCAGAGTGACCCCAGCATTGGTGCACTCCTGCCCCATGCAAAAGGCCTTCATTTTCCAGCCAGGGCAAGACATGGCTGCCGCAGACGCGGTGCCCATGGCGCTATAACCTCCATCAACGCCGACCCATTCAGCCGTAAGGCTATCGCCGTTGATCTGGACGCTGGAAGCACCAAGAGCAGTGATGCTCTGCTGGCACTTCGCCTCCGAAGCGCTGATTTCCTCGACGACAGCATCTCGCCGCATCGCCGTAGCTGCTCCGCCTGCGACCGAGAGGCCAATGAATACGGCGCTCAATGCAAGAGCTGTCACCCCGTAACGGCGGCGCTGGACTGGATCCAACATAAGATTTCCTTTCGCATCCAGCTTGGAAGACCAAGCTGATCGATCGCTAGATTACATGCCGCCCGGAGTGGGCGGCGCGGGCATCGGGGCAACCCCTGGACCCGGAACAGGAATTGCTCCTGGGAGCGGCATCGAGCCCGGCAGCGGCGGCCCACCCTCTAACGGATCGACCCCACCTACCGCGGCCTCGCCACTCGGCGCAGGCTGTGAGCTCGACGAGCACATCCCGACCCCATTGTCCCAGCCACGAACGATCTTCCAACTGCCCTGCGCGTATTCCATCTTCGCGATGCAGTCCGCACCGCTGAGCGCTTGGACCAAGCTATCCGCTTGCGCGCTCGGAAGGTCCTCTACGGCAGTCTGCTGGACGTAAGGCAACGCCCACGCTTCCGTATCGATGAATAGGCCGGCGACTGAGAACGCCAACGCGATCGTGCTTGCACCAAGCAATCCCACGCCAGCGGCAAACACCTTCGAGCCACGCCTGTCGAAAGCCGACATCTTCGCCGTCGGCAGTGCGATAAACGCATTCGCAGGAGGTTCCTGCGACGTCGCGAGAAGGACAGCCTCGAGCGTGCCCGTCTCGCTGTCGATTTTGACCTGAAGCATTCGGCCAGACATCGGGAGTGCGACAACTGCATCCGGATTTTCGTCCAACTTCGCCAGAAGTTCTGGAAGGTAGGCATACCCCCCGCCTTCCTGCATTTCGATCACACAGCCGTCGCGCCACTTCTGGACGTAAACGAACGAGGCGTTCGGCGCGTCGAAGTTCTTCTCGATGAAAGCGCGCCCAAGCAGCTCGGCTTCGCTCACCTTCGTGATGCCGCGCAGGAAGTCGATATTCACCTGCGTAGGGAGAGGCATCTCCTCCGCAGAGACTTCCTTGACCTTCGGCTTCTTGGCTTTCTTCGGCTTCTTGTCCTTCGCCTTGCTGCCAAATTTACGCTTCGGCTTCACATCGTCGGAGGGGACTTCGTCGACCAGTTCCGCCGACTCTGCCCCCGCATCTACATCTTCGATGCCTTCATCATCATCCGACGCGAACGACACCGAACCGGCGCTTGCATCAGTCATCATTCGACTTCTCCGGCTGGGCCATCGAGCGGCGGCGTTCGGGGCCGGGAGTGTCCGTGCTCGCGCCGAACATATTCGTCCCGCGGTAATCGCCAGCCTGCGGCTCCCACGCGGAGCCATCGGCGTTCACCGTGATATCGCCGATCCGACTGGGAAGGCTGTGCGTGAGGCCTTCGACCTCATAAACCGTCACCGACGGGCGCATGATAATGAACACCGTCTGCGTTTCACTGCGCTTGTTCTTCGAGCCGATGCTGTAGAGCGAAAGAGGCCCATTGCGATTGGTCGACGCCACCTGCCGGCGAAGGCCGCCGAGCACGACAGTCTCACCGACCGGAATACGGACGATGTCGTCGAGCTTCTGCTCGCGCGTCCGCGGCTGCGTGAACGTGCCGAGCTGGTTACCTGCGTTGAGTTCGACCATTTCGACGAGTTCGGTAAGCTCGAGCTCGAAAGCCACAGTCACGAGGCCCCCATTCGCCTCATAATTGGGCGCCAGATCGAGCGTCAGGCCCGTCTCCAGTGTTTCGGTCTGCGCAGCACCAACGGCGCCACCGCCGAAACCGCCCCCGCCGCTGCCGCCGCCATTGAAGCCGGTCGTTGCCGAAACCCCCGAGACATACGGGATGGTCTCGCCCGACCGCCAATTGACAGCCGTGCCGGCCAGAGTGCGAAGTTCGACGTTCTGGTCGACCGCAGTCTCACCATACGTCGAGAGGAATTTGATGGCGCCCACGATGTCGAGAGGACGACGATCGCCGAACAGTTTGACGCCGGGATTGAAATAACGAAGCGCATCATTGCCGAACGAGAACAGTCCATCGGTAGGCAGTCCACCGCCAACCGACCCATTGCCATTCCCATCGCCAGCCAGAAATTCCCCTGCGCCACCACCTTCAGTCAGGCCGCCGTCCGACCCGCTACTGCCGGTCGTGCTGTACGGATCACCGAACGTCAGGTTGAACTGCGACCAGTCGAAGCCACGCGAGGTATCCTCGTTCATCGTTACCGAAACGAGTGCGACCTGCATCGTCACTTCAGCCGCATTGCGACCGAGGCGAAGCAAATACGGGCGGATAACCTGCTCGGCCAGCGCGCCCGGAGCCACGAACGACACTGTGCCGGCCTGGATCGAAGCGACGACATTCGTCGCGCCCTTCGCTTCCAGCTCGGTAACCACCTGCTGCATCAGCTCGCGGTTCTGCGGGAGCATCACCGAATAGCGGCCGACCGGCGAAACGTAGATACCCTCGTTCCACCAGATCGTAACGCCCATCGAACGCTCCAGCTGGCGGAACAAACCGCCAAGCGTTCCTTCGAAACGGCGAAAGGGAAGCGAACGCGAGCGGATATTGTACGCGGAGCTGCCGACTCGAACACTCTGCGAGCTATTCGTTTCTGCGCCGCCATTCGCGCCGCCCTCGTTGCTCGTATTGCTGACTTCGACAGACGATGCCGATGCACCCGAACCTGCCCCCAGGCTTCCGTCGTCCCAGCCAAGTACGACCGAAAGGCCGCGATCTTCGAGAAGCATCGTGAGATCGTCGAACGTGGGCGTCTGCCCGCCGAAATCGATCCGCACGCGCGCATCGCTGATGGCCTTCGGCATGTCGCCGCCCATCGGCTTGAGAGCAAAGAAATCGCCAGATAGCTTAACGCGACGCACCGCCGGACGAGAGTTGTCCAGACCGCGACCAACCGAACGCTCGATTGTCGAAGCCTCCATCGGCGTCATGCGGTCGACATGCGGAACTCCGCCGCGAGCCGAACATCCTGCCACGGTAAGAGCCGCGGCCGTGAGAAGAAGCGCCTGCTTGGTGCGCCCACGAAAAAAGGTCATCTATACCCCCTGTTTTTCAGATCGAGTCAGCGGCAGGCCGGAATGACACCAGCCTCCACGCCCTTCGAAACTTCCGCCTTAGTGAAGGTCAGTCGCGTCCCGTTCTTGAGAGCGAACTTCGGGACGCCGTTGATGCAGCCGATAAACCGCGCGCCTTCCGCCAACTTTCCTTCCACGGCGCCCAGAGGCATCTGAACCCCTTCTGCGCCAAATGCGCCCGGAGGCATCATGCCGCCCGGGACGCAAGCTCCAGACATCTCGTTCACCGGAGCCCCAGGGCCCGGAGTCGCCCCTGCGCCCGGAACCCCCGGAGGGCACGGCACCCCAGCAACGCCCGGAGCGCCTGCAACAGGCGGCGCAGCGCCAGCTGGAGCTGCAGAGCCGATAGCGCCCTCGGCAGCCATGGCTTTCACCTTGGCCTCAACGATCCTCTCGACCTCAGCCTTCGACGCGCCTGCCGCTGGCAGGAACGGATTGGACTGCGCGGCGAGCGGCTGTGCCGCTGCCATGACAAGAGCTGCGCCGGCCATAACGACGGCCTTGGGCGAACCAATATACATCTCGTAAACCCCCGAGTGTGGAACTTTGACACCTCCTGATGGGGGGATTTTTCAGGACAAGCAAGCGATAATTTGCGGATTTCCCTCATCCGTTAAGGAATCTTCTGGATGATTCTGGATGTTATCACGCGAACACGCAAAAACCTGTCGACGCAGATGCCAGTTCTTCCTATTCTGGCCGGATGAACATGATGGTAGATATCGGTCGGGCAAAATTCCCCAGCAAGAACCCGCAGGACAATCCAATGATTGTCTGGGATCCGTCGCGCGCTATTTCAGGGCACGCTATGATCGTCGGGTCCTCGGGTGTCGGTAAGACCTACCGCCTGCGCTATCTCATTCGGAGCCTGATCGAGGCCAACCGGAACGTGAACATCCACATTCTCGATGTTCATGGGGACATTGCGCCCCAAGCGAATAATCGCGTCATATTCTCGGAAACCACCGAGTATGGGCTCAACCCTCTCGAGGTGGTCACTGATCCAGAGTTCGGCGGCGTTCGGCGGCGCATCAACTCCATCATTGCCATGATCAACCGGACCACGACCAAGCTCGGCGTCCGCCAAGAGGCAACTCTGCGCGCCCTGCTCTCCGACCTTTACACGGCCAATGGCTATGACCCCAAAGACCCGCGCACCTGGGATCCTCGTAGCAACCCAAAGGCTCGTGGCCGCACTGCAAAGACGAAGCGCCATCCCGGCATATCCGATTTGGCAGCTATGTGCGCATGGCGCCTGAATGTTCTCGTCACCGGCGGCGGGGCTGACGCCTACCGTGCTCTGCACATGGTGAACCGTCTTGCACGGCAAGAGGGTGCGGATTCCGATCTCGCCAAGAGGGCTCTCACAGAGGTCCAGCAGCTCGCCAAGAATGCAGACGGCGTTGAGGTCAATCATATCCTCGGCGAAATCGAAAAGCTCGCAAAGAAAATCAACAAGGAGTCGGTGAAAGGCACCAACACCGACAGCAGCAAACTCGATTCCGCGATCACCAAGGCCTCCGACACCTACGACGCTTTCCTGCAGTCCATCAAATCCGGTCGAGAGCTCGAGGAATACATCAAGTACGACAGTGTCGAGGTTCTCAAGGCAGTGCATGAGCGCATCAAGGGCCTGGATGCCGCTGGCATCTTCAAGGACCAGCCCCCTGATTTCAGCCAGAGCGATCCGCTTCGCGTCTACGACATCAAAGCACTTTCCGAAGACGAGCAGTCGATGTTCGCCGAGGTCCTGCTTGAGCGCCTTTTCGTCGAGGCGAAATCTCGCGGCCAGAAGGATGCGCCAGACACCTTCATCGTGATCGATGAGGCTCACAAATTCATGTCCACCGACGGCGAGCACATCATCAACCGCATGGCGCGCGAGGTCCGTAAATTCGGTGTGGGCCTCATCTTGGTCAGCCAGAACTTCGACCACTTCCCCGAAGATCTCATCGCCAACTCAGCTATGACCATGATCCTCGGCCTCCATGACATGCATCACTCGAAAGCTGAGCGTAAGCTCGGCCTGAAGACCGGGAAGCTGAAATTCATCAAGCCCCGTTATTCCGCAATGGTGCAGGTAAGAAGCGGTGCTGGGAATGGTCTCGCCAATGCCTTCAATGATGTAGTCTTGAGCTAAAATGCGCAAATACGAGCTTTCTTCCGACGGAACTCCAGACCTCATCGTCAAACTCGACGCTTCGCACGTCGAGGCATTCGTTATTGCCAACCGATCGGCGATGGGCCTGAGCGAAGAGCTCAATACAGTGCATGAATCTCTCGGACTTCTGAAATCCTCCGGCAATTTCCAAGCCGGCAGATACGACAACATGGCAGCCATCATAAAGAACCCCGTTTCCGTTGAGGATTTCGGGGCTGAGCTGCGACTGCCTCGCGAGATCGTTCTCGTAAAAGCATTCCGCAATCAGTGCGCCGGTCACCTTCCGGCGGCGATGCTCAACACGATGGCAGCGCTGGGCTCCACCGCGCTCACCCTTGTCTTCCATAAGGGCGGGCCCGTCTTCGTCATTCATCCTCAGGAGAAGGATGGGCTCTACCGGCTGGCCTCCATTCGCTTCGAAGGTGCCAGGGATGTAGCTGAAGAGCGTTCCTGTGTTTCTATGAACCAGGCATCACGCATAGCGTACCACGACATGTGGGAGTTGATTGCTGAGAAGCAGGGTGGGCCCGAACCTCCGCCCACCCCTGAAGAAGAGCCTCATACCAAAGACCTCATCGACAATCCTACGGCGTCGACGCCTCCTGCCGCTCCTCGATCGGCAAACCCCTTCGGCGGCGATACTGGCGGCGATCAGGATGAGGCCGAAGATGACGCGACGGAGCACCGGTCAGCTTTCGGTGTGAAGAAGCAGGCAGATCCCGAGCACGATGAAAACGACATCGATGCTTTCGTCATGGACGATATCGACGGGATGCAGTTCTAGTCGCTGGTCCAGAGGACAGCTTCCATTTCCGTCTGAAAGTAAGACGCAGCAAAGGACCCCACCTGCGGCGCGCATAAGCGCTTGCTGCCTTGTGGCGCGTGCTGGCGGAAAACCGATAAATGTTTATGTGTGAGGGGCAAATTTTTTTAGAAGTTGAAATTAGATGTCTTGGATCCTCGTCCCCCTTCAGTACCTGTACCTCATCTGGCGTGCACAGGCGAACATCGCCAAGGCCAACGCCGCCGCAGGGAAGCCGAACCACAACCGCCTTCTGAAGAAGGCCGTCAAAGCCATCAACGCCTGCGAAAGCATGCAGGTGCAGTTTCCGGAAGTAACGAACCGGATCGACATCGCGCGAAACGAGGAAGCTCTTCGTTTCGAGATCAAGAAGTAAGGAACCCCGCCATGGAACTCGCACGCATTCTCAAGGGCTCGTCGAATCCCGACATCGCCCCCTCGCATGACCAGGCGCGCAGCATCGCCATCAGCGGCTCGCGCGACCTTCGCGAAACGAATCCGACCGAATTCGAGCAGGACTGGGCCGGCCAGGGCTATCACAATCAGGGCCAAGCCCCTGCGGTGACCGTGAACAACAACGGCCAGTACTACCGCCCTTGGCGTGAAGAGCTCGGAATTTCCTTCGGCCGCACCCTTGGAAACTTCTTCGCCTTCCCGATCCGCCTCATCGGCAGCGTCTTCTCCGGCATCGCCAATGGCATCGTCGGCATCGGGATGACGATCGTGAAGCTCATCGTGATGGCCATCATCATGCCGACGCTGATCTACACCGGCTTCCAGATGTACGAAGCCAAGCAGAACGGCGAATCCTCGACCGAGGTCGCGGCTGAGGTCGCCGGAGAAGCCATCGGGCTTGCAGGCGCAGCCCTTGGCGGCATCTGGGACGCCATCGTCAGCTGACGACGACCGCCCAAACCAAACAAAAGGCCCGCTGCGCAACACGCAGCGGGCCTTTTTTTGTGCCGTTCGGCTCGTTGCTTATCGCTGGGCCGAATTCGCCACCATCGGAACGACCTCACCATCCTTCGCTTCCATCGACGTATTCAGCTCAGCCTGGAGGTGCTTGTAGCCTTCGGCGCTCCGCCGGCCGTTGAAGTCCGTCGAAATCCAGTTCAGCCCACTGTCCGGGACGATAAAAGCAGGGTGCAGCGTTTCTTTCGAATTGCTTCCTGCCATGAGCTGGCTTGCATCGACAAACCGTGACTTGTCCTGCTCTACCAGCCGGAGAACCTTCCCCGCCTGAACAGCGTCAAGGCCGTGCGCCACGACGATCTCCCGCCCGGTCTGTGGGATATAGTGGCGCATCGCGCCGTCCTGCACCGCGCGCTCGATGCGCGTCGGAATGACCACCGAGAAGCTGTCTCCAACAAGCACCTGCCCGTTCAGCGCTGCTTCCATGTCATCGGCCAACTCGATGAGTGCTTCGCTACCTTCAGGCTTGCCATCGGTCAGTTCGCGAAGCTGATTGTATTCGTCCACGAGCCACGGCGACCGGTCTTCCTTCACCTGTGCGCGGTTCGCATAGACCTTCCGTCGCAGTGACCGTTCGTCGAACTCGGGAAGATCGTCGGCGTCTTCGACATCTTCCCCACGAAGCATCGCTTGCCTCACGCAGAAAGCGTCCCAGCCGTCCTGAGAGATGACATCGTCCCCCGGAATCGTCTGGAGGAAGTCGAACTGGAAGCACTGGGCGACATAGCCCTCGTACTGATCCGTCATCCGGATCGTGACCAGCGCGGGAAATTCCGCCTTGCAGTGTTCGACCAGCCGCGACGAGTCGACGAGCAGCGTCACCTGGCTGCTGAAGAAGTTCATCGCATCTTCCGCGAAGGCTTCTTCAAGGCCGTCGACGAGGATGTAGCTTGCAACATGGCCGCCATCATCTGCACGCACCGCGCGGCTGTGAACCTCCGCAACCAGTGCGCAGGATTTCAGATCGAGGGTGTCTTCCGGGCCAACGATGCGGCCGCGGCGCCAATTTTTCTCAGACAATTTGGTGCTCCCGTAAATTTATCCTCAACCTACAGCCATAGTAGGCCTCAGCCAAGCTATAATTCCCTGAGTAGTTCCATCTTTCATTATCCATTTAAGGCAAAACATCTTGACCACCCCTGCTATTCCCCACGAATATCCGGGTTACCAACCGGAGAAAACTTATGCTGCGTAAGCTGCTTTGTGCGGCCTCTGCGGTCTTCGTTCTCGGCGCATGCACTCAGAGCGCCGAACCTGAAGCCAGCGAAGAGCCTGCCGCGCTCGAAACACCAATGTCCCAGCGCGAAGCTGATCCTGAAGCGTTCCACAACAGCATTCAGGCAGCGATGGAGGAAGTTCCCTCCGATATGCAGGCCAGGTTCCAGATCCTTTTCGCCTGCGAAGTCCGCAAGAACAACCAGCGGCCAAACCCATATCCCGTGGATGCCCAGTACATCCGCGCGCTCACCCAGTATCTCAAGGACAACCCGACGGCCGGAAACAGCTGCCGCTAGTCAATTCCACACTCACTGGAGATTGAAACATGCACCGCCATCTACTCCTTGCTGCAGCCGCTTCGCTATCGCTCGTCGCTTGCAGTTCCGAAAGCGAAGCTGATGAAACCGCCGGCGGCTCGACGGAAACCACTGCTCCCGCTGCCACGCCGGAAGAGCAAAAGCTCAAGGCGTTTCAGGACAGCGTCGAGAAAGCCATGGGCGACATCCCTCCCGAGCATCGCGATGCATTCCAGAAGGAATTCGCCTGCGAGATCGAGCGTAACAACGCCTCGTCCCAGCCGAAAGAGATCGACGCATCCACGATCCGCGAGATCACTGCCCGCCTAAAGGCTGGCAAGGCGGCTGGGTGCTGACGCTCCAGACCACTTCAAGTTCAAATTACCGGCTCGGTGAACAGCGAATTCTTCGCGCTCGCCGGGCCTTTTTCTTGCCTCCCGACATGAATGTTTGGGGCCAAGTTTCGAGATTTCAGTCAGATGAAAAGGTTCACATGACACGCACACGTTTCGCCGCTTTGTCCAGCATGGGCCTTGGTCTCGCGCTTGCTCTCTCTGCCTGTGGAGGCGGAGGAAGCTCTGGGCCGGTTACCTCAACTCCCAATCCGGTCCCCAGCCCGTCGCCTACGCCGACACCAACGCCTACCCCGACCTCCAGCGAACCCTCAGCCGAATATACCAATTCGCTTCCTGTGAACTATGCCAAGGCGCATTACGCCTATGAGCAAGGATATACCGGCGAAGGCGTGACGATCGCGATCATCGACACCGGGATCGACATCGACAATCCAGAGTTCGAAGGCCGCATCTCGGAAGACAGCGTCTCCATTCCTGTCACCTACGCACGCTGCGCTACCTGCGATGTCGAACAGGTCGAGTACGAGCTCGATGACATCCAGGGCCACGGCACATGGGTCGCATCGGTTGCGGCCGGCGCAGCGAACAACAACTCCGTGCACGGAGTTGCGTACGATTCCACCATCCTCGCCATCAAGGTCGCCGGTGCCGACCTCTCCAACCTTGAAGACGGACAAGATCCGCTCGAGGCGGGCCTGAACGGAAACATGGTTCCTTCTGCCATTCACTATGCAGTCGACCACGGTGCATTCGTGATCAACCTGAGCGCCAACGGCACAACCAGCGGAAGAAGCGCCGAGCAATTCAACGAGGCCATGGATGCCGTGGTCGAAAACGACCTCCTCTTCGTACAGTCTGTCTCGAACTATTCCGGCGATGAATTCGCAGGTTCGCTGACCGAGGCTCTCGTCGGCACCGATCTCGAGAACGCCGACTGGTTTCTCTACGGCATCCGCGTCGACAATCATCGTGAACCGATTGACGGAAACGGCTCGCCTGGGCCTCTCGCCCATCGCACTCTCGCCGTCGCAGCTCAAAGCATCGTGGTCATCGACGTGGATGGCGGCACAACCCGTGTGAGCGGAAACAGCTTCGCCGCGCCCACGATTGCCGGCGCGGCCGCCTTGCTGAAGCAGTATTGGCCGCAGCTCGGCGGCGCAGCCATCGCCGACATTCTCCTCACCACCGCAACCGACATGGGTGAGCCCGGTGTCGACCAGCTCTACGGCGTCGGCCTGCTCAATATCGAGGAGGCCTTCAAGGCCGACAACGCGCAAATGGGCGCCAGCTCGATGAACATGAAGGCAGTAAAAGACACCGGCCTTGCGCCGTCCGCGCCTTTCGGCAGCTCGTCGGCTGGCCGCGCTTTCAATACCGAAGATGCGCCCACCTTCGCACTCGACAGCTGGGGACGCGAATACCAGATCGACGCCAGTGCTCTCGTCAGTACAGGCGATACCAGCTCGCTCTCGCTTGGAAACCTCGTTCAGGCCGATCAGCGGCCCACGCTCACCCCTTACGAAGCCACTCTGGGCTCTGCCAGCTTCGCGGCTTCCAACCTCACCGAATATGACCAGCAGGCTCCTCAAAGCTTCGGCGCCCGCCTCGGCATGCGCACCGCCGTTTTCGGATCGACCAACTCATCGATTGCGCCTAGCCGCTCGATGAGCAACTCGCTGCTTCGTTCCGCCAACGTCCCGACGAACGGAACTGTGGGCACTATCGCACATGCCGGGCATCGCCTTACTGTCGGTGTTGCCTCGCGCAATGACGAGGACGCACAGAACGAAAGCCTTCGGGTGTCGCTCGAGCTCCCTAGCGGCGTAAACGCCAGCTACACCCAAAGCACCGAGACCGGCTCCGCCCTCGGCATGCGCGGCTTCGGCGCCTTTGCCATCGACGGCGCTCGCTCCGACTTTGTCTCGGTCGGCTGGTCTGGCAATGTCGAGGGCTTTGCTCTCCAGGCAGAGGCAATGGCAGGGGCAACCGACATCAGCACCTCAGGCTCCATGCTCAGCCTCAACAGTCCCGTCCTCTCGACAGGCTTTCAGATCTTGGCCGAGCGCCCCGCCCTTGGCGGCACGCTTCTCCTGGGCCTCACATCGCCGATCAAAGTCGACCGGGCTGACGTGACCTACACTGCAGCTTACGCCTACGATCTCGACACACACGCTCTGGTTCATCGGGACAACCAGCTCGACCTCTCGGCTGGCGCCCGCGAACTCGACTTCGAGCTCGGCTATGAGCGCAGCCTTTTCCGCGGCCAGATTGCTTTGAACGCAGGCTACGCCCTCAACGCAGGCAACGACGCTGGTGAACACGCAGCAGCTGCTTCTCTGCGTTTCAACACTTCCTTCTAAGGCACAGGCCAAAGCCAAATGCAGGAAGCCCCGCTGGAAACAGCGGGGCCTCTTTTTTGCCAAATGGCTGAGCCAGCCGCCTGTTCGCATGTTAACAGCAAAACCCTTTGACCCTCAGGGTCTTTTCCCTCACAATCCTTGGATGGGTCACGCTCTCCAAGAAAATTCAGGAAAAATCGGTGTAGGCGGTTACCCGCTCACCGATGAACAGCTCGCTATTATCCGCCAGCCGCCGACAGAAACGCGGCAATGGCAGGCTTTTGCCGGCTGCACCAAGACCACGACTGCGGTCGAATACACGCATGCCTGGCCGAACCACCGTGCGCTCTATCTCGCATTCAATGCGTCGATCGCTGCGGAAGCGAAGGGGAAATTCCCTCCGCACGTCCAGACCCAGACCGCACACAGCCACGCCTATCAGGTTTTGAACATGAGCCGGTTCCGCGACCGGATCGTTCCTCGGCTGCGCCCGAACGACATCGACGCATGTCAGCACCTTCTGCGCCCCATCGGCAACATGAAGCCCGACGCGATCAATCGCGCTGTCATCAAGACGATGAACAACTTCCTCATCTCGGCAGACCATCAGGTCAAAGAGCGCCATGTGATGGGCGTCCCCATTCAGACCCGAGGTTCAGTCCTCTCCATGTTCAGCGCCGTCATCGACGCCTTCATGGATATCGAGCGCGGCGATCTTCCGATCACCCACGACATGTACCTCAAGTATTTCTCGCTCCATCGCAGGATCTCGAAGGAGTTCGACTACCTCCTTGTCGACGAAGCACAGGACCTCAATCCTGTCCTCATCGATATCGTTCGTCGCTCCGAGTTGCCCGCCATGATCATCGGAGACCCTTGGCAGAGCATCTATGCCTTCCGCGGCGCCGAGCAGGCGATGGCACGCATGCCGGGCGAGGTTCTTCCCCTCTCCAAGTCCTTCCGCTTCGGCCCCGATGTCGCGAAGGTGGCAAACGAGGTGCTCAAGCGCAGTCTCGAAAAGCCGACGCGGCCTCTGCGTGGCAACGAAGAGAAGAAGAGCGTCGTCCAGGAATATACCGGCAAGCTCGAACGTCGAACCACGGTGCTCGCGCGGACCAACTTCCGCCTGTTCGAGGGCCTCTGCTCCATCACCGTGCCATTCCACGTCGTTGGCGGCATCGAGGAGATGACCAACCAGGTCGAGGCAGGCTATGCGCTCTTCAAACGCCGGCGGCCGCGCGTGATCGACCCGCTCGTCTCGCGTTTCCGCACATGGGAAGATTGCAAGGACGCTGCCGAATACGACGATGAGCCCGAACTGACGCGGCTGGTCAAAATCATCGAGCAGTACACGGACAGCATTCCAGAGATCCTCGCTGGCATGCGCAAGCTTCATACGCCGAATGAAGACCAAGCCAGACTTGTCGTCTCTACGGCGCACAAGGCCAAGGGCCGCGAATGGCCTCATGTCGTGGTCATGGATGACTTCGTCTCGCCCACCCAGCTGATGGCTATGCTCGCGAAAAAGAAAATCACCGCGAGGGAGTATCAACAAGAGGTGAACCTAATTTACGTGACCCTGACGCGTGCGATCGAAACTCTATCGATTTCCGATCCGCTGTTTGAGGACATTGCAGTTCCTGCAGGCGTGGTGGTTGACCTCTAAGGGAGAATGAAAGTGCTGAAGCGCCTGAAAAATCTGATGCGTATCAGCACGAAGTTCGACGCTGGACTGGTGATCTACGCAATCGCAGTGGGCGCACTCGAACGCGGGCATCACTACTTTGTCCAATATCCCGGAGGAGTGGGCTACATGATGCTCGGTGCCTCCACCCTGGTCGTGTTCATCGCCGGCGGCGCACTCATCGACTACGTCGACCTGCGCCAGAAAAACCTCAGCGCTTAAACCTCCCCATCTCCCCCAGTTCTGACTGTCTTCGACGATGCTGCATTCAAGCTAGCATTGAGAAGGAAAAGGCATGGGCATTCAACTTGCTCCACCTCGCGAACTAACCTGCGCAGTAGAGAACGCCCACCTCTTCGAGGACCTCGAAGATGATGAGTTCGATCCCAGCCGGCCGGCTCCGGTTGAGTTGCTCGTCCGCAACATCGATCCAGAAGACAAGGAATGGGCCACCCATCATGGCTTGAGCAAGATGCGCCGCGCCAACGAAGGCGCTTCATTCCTTGCCGTCACCCCCGACGTCCAGATCATCTCCGTGCGCGGCGCCCAGCCGCTCCATCACGACCGCCATATTGCCTGGGCGGATCTCCCCTATTCGTCCGAGCACACATGGAATCTCGTCGTCGAGCCCTCCGACGGTCAGATGCTCGTTCTCGAGACATCGAAAGAGAACTTCGAGCACTTCCGGCTGGTTGAAGACGCCTTCATCTACTTCAACACCTCGAACGGACATATGGTCACCCGCAAACAGGAAGGCGACCAGGTCGTAATCGCTCAGGTTCAGGGCTTCGGACCACACGAAGCCGAAGCCGCCCTCACCCGCTTGAAAGCCGTGCTTTCCGCGCGCCCGACGCCAACCCCCGTTTAATCAGGACAGATCAAGCAATGATCACAGATCGCTCGCAACGGTGGCGCGATAGGCGCGACAAGTTCGTGCCGGCTGGCACGGTCATCGATCCAAGCGAATTCGCAGTCGATGTCATAGATTGCCACCGCACCGCCAAGCCTTTTGTCGAGGAACACCACTACAGCGGCTCATTCCCCGCCTCGCGCTTGAGCGTAGGCCTCTACCGCAATGGCGCTGCCGGATCATCTCGCCTTGTAGGAGTGTGCACATTCTCAGTTCCCATGAACTGCGCTTCGATACCGAAGCACACTGGCCTCGAAGACTTCCGCCAGGGCGCCGACCTCGGGCGGCTGGTCCTCCTCGATGAGGTGGCTGGCAACGGCGAGACTTGGTTCATCAGTCGCGCCTTCAAGGCCCTGCGCCAAGAGAAGCCGGAAATCCTTGCTGTCGTCTCCTACGCGGACCCCATGCGCCGATACTGCGCAGACGGCTCGATCCGACTTCCCGGGCATGTCGGCCAAATCTACGCCGCATCGTCAGCCCTATGTCGAGGCCGCACTAAGCCCCGCATGGAGACCTTCACCCCAGACGGGCAGATCGTGTCCGAGCGCGCGCTATCGAAGATCCGCAATCACGAGACAGGAAGCGCCTACGCTATCGACGACCTCGTCAAGCGAGGAGCGCCGAAGCCTGGTCACGACACCCGTGAATGGCTGAAGCACTTGCAGGAAACCCAGTTCTTCTCTCGCAGAAGGCATAATGGCAATCACATCTATGCTTTCCCGCTTACCAAAGCCGCGCGGCTGGCCGGCAGGGAACTTCCGGAACTCGATTACCCTGTCCTTGACCCGAATCCTGTGGGAGATGATGTCACTCTCCTCCCCCTTCTCAAAAAAGCCGCGTAACTCGGGAAGAATTTCCTAACACTTCCAGAATAATCCACGCACGAGCATTGACGATATCCTGCGGTGGTGGGACAATAATGCCCACACATCTGCCGCAAGAAAGGTCTCAACATGGAAACTGTTCGCGCCATAAACAGCATGGCTGCCGCTGAAGCGTCCGGGCAGGACGGTTCCCGCACTCCGGGGGCAGTCGCTCTCCGACGCCGCGACGACAAGATCCACGTTCCTGCCGCGAAGGCCATGAGCCTCCTGCATTCGAACGAGCTGGCGCCCAGCGACGACCGCGCGACCCAGATACGCCTGGCTTCCGCTATCGACCGGCAGATTGCTGGCAACTCCGCGCAGACGATGCCTGAATCGGATGTCACTCGGAACATCATGCTCGATGTGCTGATGCAGGAAGCTGCCGCACGTCGTATCGTTGCGGAAGGCGGCAAGGACCCTCTGGGCCATCTCGCCTCGCCCGAAGCCAATCGCGAAGCGCTCCAGCCTATGGGTCTTCTCCAGCGCAACGGCGTGAACCCGGGACGGGCGTTCAATAGCGCATCGATGGACGACCTCTCCTCGATCGCGGCTGGCAAGTACGACCGCATCGAAAACGAGCACACCAAGTTCGCCGTCGCAACGATCCTTCGTCTCGACGAACGGCAGATGTCGACCAAAACCATGGACGTGCCTGCCCAGCCAGTTGGCCGCGCACAGCGCGGACTTCTCTCGAAACCACTCGCACCGCCCTCCGACCTCACGCGAGGTCCTCGCGACCGTGCCCTTCTGGGGTTCGGGCAAAAGGTTGGCGCCGAACGCTAAAAAGGAAAAAGAAATGAGTTTGCAACACTGCACCGATTCCAACGTCTTCAAGGGCCAGATGGCAGATGCCAGCTCGCCTCTCGTTGCCGTGCTCGGTGCCGAATGGTGCGGCTTCTGCACGCGCATGGAGCCTGAGCTCGAGCGCCTTGCCGAAGACCGCAAGGGCGAAATCCGTTTCGCCAAGTTCGACAGTGACGAAGACCCGATGGTCGGCGTCGAGATGAACGTCACCACCCTTCCCCTGGTCGTCCTCTACAAGGATGGCGAGGAAGTCGCCCGCCGGGGCTCGGGCAATTACGACGAGCTCAACGAGTGGCTCGGCGAAAACGGCCTTTAATCCAAGGACCATTCCTATGAAGAAGATCACTCTCCTCGCCGCCTTGGCGCTTGCCGCCATCCCATCCATGTCGACCGCGATGCCTGAAAAGGATGCGGTCTCAGGCTCGAAATCGACTGCGGCCGGTCTCATGCGTGTCGGCGCAACCGTCACCAACGCGCAGATCATCGCCGACAAGCTCCAGGCCGAAGCCGAGAACAAGCAGGTTGCGAAAAGCAAAGCCGACGTCAGCAACGAACTTCGTGTCGTTCCTGCTCCCTCGGTCGCCGGCCACACCGAGAAGAACACCGCAGCCGGTGCAAGCTCGAGCGGCTCGATCGCCATCAAGGTCTCGGTCAAGCCCAAGCCCGCCGACGCCAACCAGGCCGTCAAGGACGCTGTCGCGGCGGCCGTGGCTGGGGGCGACGCACCCGTCGACACTCCCAGCGAGACTTGGGCCGATATCGACGAAACCGAGCGCTATCTTCTCATCATGGGCAACGCTGACGGATTTTCAGCCGCCGGTCCCGGTGCCCCCTGCTTTCCTGGGAAGTCGAATTCCGACCTGAACAATGAGCTGATCACGAACAGCTTCGCGGACAAGCCGACGGAAGAACTCACCGAAGCCCTCGCCTCGCTCAGCGAAGACAAGGCTTCGTGTGCCCAGGCGCCGCTGCGCGGCTATACCGTCGACCTCATCAAGACGATGTCCGATGAGCATATCGCGATCTACCTCACCGGCCTCGTCCGCGGCTATTCGCACTCGAAGGCATGCCCGGTCGAGAACCACCAGTACGCGGCAGGCACCGTGACTGCCGCGATCTTCGCCGCCGATCCGGGCGCACAGCCAGTCGGCGTTATCGCCGAAGCCATGGCCAAGGGTTGCGAGGGAATTGAAGCCTCTGCGGAGCACAGTTCCTAATTCTTCCCTACTGCATCCTCAGTCTTTCATTGACGCGAGGATAATTTGCCCCCAAACATCTTGCAGCACATCTAGTCTGTGGATGTTTGGGGGTATTTTTCTTGATTACGCACAGCACAGCCAAAAGCATCGTCCTCGTACGAGGTGAGACTGCGACCTACGCGGTCCTCAATTTCCAGCCTCAGATCGACAGCCAGGCCAACTCCGTTGAGATCCTCGGCTTTCAAATCAGACGAGGCGACGAGCGCTTCACGCTCGAAGATCTCCCGATCTCGCGTGTTCTCTCCAAGTCGGCCAAGGACGACATCCTCTACCACACCTTCGAGGTCGATGAGGACGAACGGTCCGAGTATCACGAAGTCGACTTCGAAATTCCCGAATACAATGAGTCGGTTCGCGTCCATTTCCGCGCCGTCGAGAACGACGAATATCCCGACATCCTCTTCTACGAAGTCGAAGATACATGCGGCGACTGGCTGCCGGTCGAGAACGTCCTTTTCTCCGAGATGATGACCGAAAGCTTCAAGCGCATTCTCGAGACCAGCGCGATGGAGCAGCTCGACGACCACAACCTCGATCTTCTCCCGATGGCAGCCGAATAGCCAAACCTCCCAGACTACGATGTAAAAAGGGCCGGCATTGCCGGCCCTTTTGCGTTTCAGGAAGCTTCTGGGCGTTAGCCCATGCCCAGCGCTGCCTTGTAGGTATCCAGGATCGTTTCCTGCTCGGTGCGCTCGTCGGGCTGCATTTTGCGCAGACGAACGATCTGGCGCATGATCTTCGTATCGTAGCCAACTGCCTTCGCTTCTGCGTACACGTCGCGGATATCGTCGGCGATGCCCTTCTTTTCTTCCTCGAGGCGTTCGATGCGCTCGATAAGCAGGCGCAGGCGGTCGTCGGTGGCTTCAGCCATAGAGTGGATTTCCTTATCTGGTTGGAGACAGCGATAATCTGCTGCCGTGGGAAAATCCTAAGGAATCCTGAGCCGTGGGTCTATCACGAATTCATCTTTTCAGCCTTGCTATTCCAAGGCTATGGACCGCGGCGTCCGGGGAGTAAGAGGGAGTGAATGAACGCTATCTTTGGGTGTAACCCCTAGCGTTGAAGAAATTATGTTTTTCCTGCCCATCCTCGTCGCCCTGATCGCCTTTCTGCTCTTCCCGTCGGTTCTCCTGGCGGGCGGGCTTGGCACCCTTACGTGGCTCTACCTGACCTTCGCTGGTCAATCGAACACAAGCCGTGATGTCCTCATCCGTCGAGGCAAGATCGCCTACCGCCTTCTCTCCGTGAAGCTTCTGACGCTCAACGGCGACATGAACGACGACACCTACAAGGTGCACGGTCTTCTCACGCCCGACGAGCCGGAAACGGCTGAGCTTCGCAACCTGCTCCGGAATGCCGCCTTCACAACCGGTGATGGCTGGAAGCACTGGGCCCGCGAGGTTCGCCGCGTTTACAAGAACGAGCCCACGATCATCCTCGATCGCTTCGAGATGCTCGTCGTCCAGCTCAAGGCGTCGGCCGCTCCCGTCTCTGACGAGAGCCAGGGACGCCTCGTCGAGATCGCAAAGCTCTGGGGCATCGGACCTGAAAAGGTTCGCGAATACCTCGCCAAAATGGAGATCCAACCGTCGGCCGCAGTTGCCGCCTGGTAATCTCCAACAACGTCCAAGCCCCGGCTGCACCGCAGTCGGGGCTTCTTTTTTGCCTCCCGATCAGGAAATTTCGCGAGACACGGAAATTTTTCCTGCTAAGTGAGTCCCGCAGATTCCCTGCGATTCGCGGGAGCCATCCTGCTTTTTCCTAAATTGCTGCGAATTTTCCTGTTTCCATATGGAAGTTGGGCCGCTATGCCACATGACTTCCACCACGACTCGCCTCCAGGGGATATATTTTGGGCAAGTCCGATACACAGCATTCGCAGAATGCCGCTCACCGCTTGCGCGGGCAGCGCACTCCTGCGTCCAATCTCTACTCCAACCGCGAGTATGAGCGCCGTTTGACCAATAGCGGTCGGCGGATGGTCTCACTCGATCTGGATTCTGACCTCGTTTCCCGCCTTGACGGGATGCGAGGCAAAGAGCGTCGTGGTCTCATCATCGATACGCTTCTGAAGGAGGCGATCGCGCACCGCGAAGCCAGAGGATCCAGAATGACCTAGCCCAAACGCAAGAACGGCGCGGGTTGCAGCCCACGCCGTCCTCTCAATCGTTGCTTTTCGAACGGCTGACCACCTGTTCTGACAAGCAACATAGCCGCCACCTAGCGGGTCGTCAATGCATGACGGCACGCGCCGACGGATATTGCTCAAAAACAATGGAACTCATCCAGAAAGTCCCAGCCACGCAGCTCGGGGTCGCAAAACGCCATGACGACTGGGAAGAAATCACCCAGGTCTCCACTATCGGACGCTCCACACTCGAGACGATCCCGAATTACCGGCTGATAAAAGCCGCGACGCGCGCTAGCGCCAGTCCGCAGGCTCGTTTGTTGCTTGTGCACCTGATCGGCTATCTCGGCATGGATCAGGCAGAGAACCCAAAGGTTCGCTTCGTTGCCTTTCCGGGAAACCAGCGGCTCGCTGATGAGCTGGGCTACTCCAAACGGTCCATCCAGCGCCTGGCCGACGAGCTCGAAGCTAAGGGCCTTCTCCGGCGCTGCTACAATGGCATCAACCGGCGCACCGCGTTCGACCTCACTCCCCTCGCAATGCGCCACATCGAAATCGAGGCTGACCTTGTCGCTATCCAGACCCAGCGGAAGATCGAGCGCGAACAGAAGCAGATGGAGCTCAGCCTCGAAGCCGACCGGATTGAGCGTCCGGTTCGAGTGACAGATACGTCATCCCAGGGTGTCGAGAATGACACCCATAACAGACCAAACAATCACCTTCTTGCAGTAGCACGCACACTCGACGCGGTAAGTCCTGACCTGAAGCGCGAGGTTAGCTCGAACGGTGACGCTGATTGGGACCGGACGGGGGATATCAACGCACAGGAGGTGCATATCCTCTCCCAGTTGTCCGGTTCCGGAAGGGCGTCTCATCTCGGTTGGACCCAAGCCAAACGCCAATTCGGTTTCGAAGGTGCGCTGGCCCTGCTCGCCATTGCCGACAAGGACCCCAAGCGCAAGGCCTCGACTGACCGCTACTTCGGATGGCTCCTGCGCATGGCTCTGAGCGGCAATGCATCCGATATCATCGCCCAAGCAGCCAAGCGCGCAGCGAATACTGCTCGCTCTAAGCCTACTCCCTCTAAAGGTGCGTCAGCACCCGCTCCGCGGAACAACGACGGTGCAACCAAGCTCTCTGCCCACCTATCCTCGGTGACGTCTCCACAAGTGGTTGCCAGCTCGAGCACGAAGGCTCGTCCGGCTTCTACCACCACGAGCAGCTTTGTCGCCGAGGCCGAATGGAACAAGGCGCTTCGCAGACAGCTTGGACCGGACATTCACGACCGATGGTTCGCCAATGTCCAGGTGGAACAGTCTGGCTCCAATGTCATCCTCAAGGCGCCCAACCAGTTTGTCGCCCAGTGGATCGGGACCAATTTCGGCAGCGCTGTCGAAAGCGCGCTGAAGGCGTCGACAGGCAACGCCGGAATAAAGGTGGAATATGAGGTGGCATGAGGGGTGGAACACCCCAGCCACAAACGAAAGGTAAGATCCCATGGATCTCTTCAGGGTCGAGCTCGTAGCCGAAGGCATCGACGTGACCGCAAGCGACAGCAGCGAGGCTGAACGCCACGCAAATAGTGATGCCCGTGAGTTCATGGGCCAGTGGATGTTCGAACAGGAAGATGCATCCCCTGTCGACCCTGGCACCGACCTCACCGAGGAGCAGGATGACATCGAGGTCGAGGTCACCTGCGTCGAGGAGGAGGAAGGTGATGATGAGCGCAATTGGACCTTCGAGGCCAAGTTCACGCTCGTGGTCGAGGCTGCGAACCCTGTCGATGCGATCGAAGAGGCCAAGCAGATCATCAACCGCTGAGGATTCTTCCTGAGCGACAGAAGTTTTCCTTGGCTTCGCCTTTCCAACTTCCCTACAATTTTCCCCCAACAGAGGGTTTACCACTATGAAAATTTCGCTTGAGCGCGCTGCGCTACTCCAGACTCTCGGCCATCTGCAGAGTGTCGTCGAACGGCGCAACACGCTGCCGATCCTGAGCAACGTCATGATTTCCGCCGAGGATGGCTCGCTGACCTTCACCGTCACCGACCTCGACCTCCAGGCCACCGAAGTGATCCCCGCTGAGGTCATCAGTCCCGGCAAGACCACCATCTCGGCCCACATGCTGTTCGACATTGTCCGCAAGCTTCCCGACGGTTCGCAGATCAGCATGACGCTCGACAACGGCCGCATGACGATCGCCGCCGGCCGCTCGCGCTTCACCCTTCCCGTTCTCGCGCCTGACGAATTCCCCGTCATCGTGCCTGGCGATCTCCCCAACGAGTTCACCCTCTCGGCGGAAGACCTTGGCGGCATTCTTGGCCGGTCGCGCTTCGCTGTCTCGACCGAAGAAACCCGCTACTACCTCAACGGCATCTACATCCACACCGTCGACGATACGCTCTTCGCAGCTGCTACGGACGGACATCGACTCGCCCGCATCAAGATCAAGCGCCCCGAAGGCGCCGGCGACATCGATGGTGCCATCATCCCGCGCAAGGCGGTCGGCGAGATCCTCAAGGTAATCGACGACTTCGAAACCGATGTGAAGATCGCACTTTCGTCTTCGAAGATGCGCATCGAGATGGGAAATCTCGTCTTCGTCTCCAAGCTCGTCGACGGCACGTATCCGGATTACGCGCGCGTCATCCCGAGCGGGAACGACAAGGTCTTCAAGATTGCAGCCCAGGACCTCGAGCGCGCGATCGACCGTGTTTCCACTGTCGCGACTGAAAAGACCCGCGCGGTCAAGGTCAGCCTCGACAAGAACATCCTCCAGCTCACCGTGAACAGCGTCGATATGGGCGTTGCGAACGAAGAGCTCGCGATCGACTACACCGGCGACGGCGTCGAAATCGGTTTCAACGCTGGATACCTCCGCGACATCCTCAAGCAGTGCTCGAACTCGGACGTCGAAGTTGCCATTGGTGATCCCACCTCGCCCGTTCTCATCCGGCCCCAGAATGACACCGATGACTGGTTTATCCTGATGCCGATGCGGGTGTAGACGGCAGTAAAAGTGTAAAGAACGCCCATGGCCATTCAGACATTCCCGCTACAGCTAGACCTGAAGACCCCGCCGGCAACCGCTGGCGAGGCTCAGGCGCTCTGTGCCCGGATCGAAACAATCCTGGTTGAACACCTGGGTGACGCTCTGGCCTGTCATGAGGGCGGAGCAATTTGCTTGCAGCCCATCGCAGGTGTGCATCAACGCACGACCACAATCCCAGAGTAGACCAGCACCTCTATCTGGCTCAGCCACAAAAAAGGCCCGAGGTTTCCCTCGGGCCTTTTCTACGCTTAGGGAGCGCCTTCTATCGGGCGGCCATCTGGGCCGGCCCCTGAAGTTCCAGAATGCGAGGGCGAACCACGGCGACCATGTAGGCGCCCTGTTCAGGCTCAGCGTCTGCGATGACAACCACAGAGCCGGGCACGACCGCGAGCTTCCCAGCTTGCTGATTTGCAGAACCGAGGATCGAGTACGAGAGACCAACGCGGCCCCGCTCGAAAGCGCCACCGGCCAGTTCGATACCGCGGGCGCCCATGACGTTGTTCCCGCAGCCTGCGGCATGCGACGAGCCCGAGCCAGATTTCCCTGCGACCATCGTCGCCGAGCCAAGCACGTCCACGCGGCCTTCGCGCGCAAGGAAGGCATCGACGACTGCACCAGCTGTCGGATCCAGAACCACCGTTGCGCCCTTCCCTTCGAACGACACCGTCTCGATTGCATCCGTGCGCTCGATCAAAGTCGCCCAGTCGATCTGACCCTTCGTCGGGTAAACGCGATAGAACTTCACATCGTACGGGTTCAGACGATCCTGCGCATACACCTGGCCCACGATAGCCGAGATCCGCGCAACACCATCATTATCAGCCTGAAAGCGAATGCGGTGACCTTCATAGGTCACATCCACATTATGCTTCTCGAGAGCATCGCGAACAGCGAGCGCAACATCGCGGCTAGCGGGCAGTGGCATCGACCATTCGCGGCCGCCAAGAAGATAAACCTTCTCGCCATCGTACCGCCACCGCTTGCCCTTCTGCTCCGCGATCATGTCGAAAGCCTGGGCGAGGCTGCTCGGAGGAACCTGCAGCGAAATGATATCGCCCGGCTGTCCGTCTTCGGTGAGCGCCCAGATGGGCTTGCCTGCCAGATGCGAGAGACGCATCATTGCATAGTCGCTTGTCCAGCCATCGATATTCGTGGCTGGAACCGGCACATTGCGAAGCCTGTCCGACTTATCGCCGCGAGCAACGATGCCCTGCTCGATAGGCTGAAGGATCGGAGTCGCCGCAGTGCCGGCCGGAGTGCCCATCCCGAAGATCGGCGCTTCTTCCAGGAAGCCGCATTGATTCAGCGTTTCCGGAGCTGGATTAGCAGCCGAAGCCGCAGTCGGAATTGCGCATAGGAAGGAGGCAGCCAGAGCTGCCGCACGGAGAGTTTTCATCGATTGCCCCTAAGCATTCTTAATCCGCTTGAGAAAAGCAGAAATATCGTCCTCTTTCAAGCTCGCGTTCAGGATAATTACGGGGCCGCCACGGACCTCCTTAACCATCCTGTCAAAAGTCCTGATACCTTCCTCGGAAATCCCAGGAGCAACCAGAATGACGCCGAGGATTTTTTCCTCGCCGCCGAAGTATCCTCCAACAGTGTTCTTGAACACAGCTTCATCCAAGGTCGAGAACTTGGCCTTGCCATCCTCGACCTCCATCAGATGGACGCGGTCGCCTGCTTTGTGGCCAGGCCGATGCTCTGCCCACACCGGCATTTTGGACTTCATCGTCCGCATGCGGATGACGCCGCCTTCAACCGGAACGTCAAAGAAGCCCTTCTCGTCGTTCGTCTGGAAGCCGTTGAACCCATCAGGGAATTCACTTGCCCACTTGCGGCGATACTCGCGATTGTACCAGTCCAGCTCGTGGGTAACGGGCACTTCTATCTTCGCCAGCTCAGCTTTCACGTCAGCTTTCTGGAGCTCCTCGAAAGACCGCAGCTTCGGACCATCGTGCGCTGCCGGAGCAATCTGCGCGAACTTCGGCTTAGCTTCAGCTTCCGCCTCGCCCTCGCTGCTATCTTCAGTCGGCTTCGGGGCTTTCCCGTCGGACCGTTCCGCAAGCTTCACGATCCGTTCCCAAACCTTCGGACCAGAGGCGCCATTGTCCCCCGGGAAGAATGCCATCGCATACTCTTTGCATTCACGCTCAGCTGCGACCACGATCGCGGCAAGCCGTGCGGCCTGCATCATCGCCTTGTCTTCCTCATCGAGGAATGACTTCGGCGCGGCGGCGCCCATGGCACCCCGAGCCTTCGCCAGGCTATCGGCTATCGACAGCGCATTCGGCAGCTGGTTCTCGATAATGTCGATTTGCTCATCCGTCGTCTTGCAACGCTTGATGATAAACTTCTTCTGATTGTCGTCGCCACGCGGGCCGTTCCCCTTGTCGACCTTCTCGGTCAGCCCGGCCACTTCCTGACGCCGCTTCTCGCTCTCCGCCCACGACTTTATATCTTCGATGGCGTTTTCGGTGTCGTCATAAGCCTCCATGTCGCTCGTATCATCGAGCAACGTCAGCACGAGGCCAAGATCCTGCGACTTCCACGCGTCATAAAGCGCGTCGAACTTTTCCTTCGCGATCCGCTTCTCTTCGAAGGTCTTGAACTGCTTCTCGACCACATAGGTTTCGACCCCCAAAGTGGTCGCAAGCGTTTCGACATCCGGGAAAAGATCGCCGCCCACAGACAGAAGCTCATCGCCATACTGTCCGCTCAACAGGTGGATGCCGAATTTCATCCGATCCTTTTCAAGTTCGGCAAGACGGGCCTTCTCGGCTTCGGCTTCCTCACGTTCCTTCTCGGCCTGTGCTGCAGCCTCTTCCTCCCGGCGCTTCTTCTCTTCTTCAGCACGGCGCTCTTCTTCCAAACGGGCACGCTCCGCCTCTTCCTCTGCCCGTTTGCGCTCTTCTTCCTCCAGGCGCTTCGCTTCGGCCGCACGGGCCTCTTCTTCCTTCGCCTCGATGAAAACGGCGGCTCGCTTGGAGAGGTCAGCATCAGCTTCCCACTCCATCCCTTCGAGCGCAGCTACCCCAGAGCGGACGCCATCGAGGACTTCGGCATCCAGAGCGGCTTCGAGTTTCTTCTCCTCCACGGCGCCATCGACCTTGGCCTGATACGCTTCGAAAACAGATTCGATTTCCTCGGCCGGAAGGCCCACGGATTCACCCATCTCTTCGGCCGTTTTGAACATGCCTATGGTCTTCATTACGAGGTCACGATCGACCTTGCCCATCATGATGCGAGCGGCGGCAAGAGCAGGCTTGATTTCCCACGCAGGAGCTTCCGCTTCAACGACTTCGACCTCAGGCGCTGCATCTTCGGCTGCGACGCGCGCAGTTTCATCGCCGGCCACATCGCCAGCAACAGCCGGCTCCGCAGTTGCGTTTACATCGGCGTCTTCCTCGACTTCGGGAGAAGACGCGGTTTCAGCCGTGCCAGCAGTCTCAACACCAGCTTCGTCTTCCTCGTCTTCGATGAGACCGTCGGGACCGAAAGAGGCGTCAGCGTCAGCATCAGCGGAGTCCTGCTCGAGAAGATAGTCGTCTAGCCCATCGAAATCATCGGTCGGCTCGTCAGCTTCAGCATCACCCGACCCATCTTCCTCGTCAGGAACTTCAGCGGGTTCATCGAAGGAACCGACAGGCTCGCCCAGCTCGGCATCAGCCTCAACCTTAGGCTGGGCCGCATCGCCTTCGATCTCGTTGAAACCATCCAGATCGTCATCCTCCGAGATAACGTCTGGATTGTCCCCGAGCCGGTCGATGGACGAATAGGGATCATCAGTCACGTCGTTCTCTTCCACCGTACCATTCCCTTCGAGGGCGTCATTGATTTCGCCAGCGGTCGGGAGCTCCTGCTCACCTTCCGGCGTGCCATCCGGCCCTTCACGGAAGCTGGAATCCTTCTGCTTCGGAGACGCCAGCATGTTCTCGATCTCGTTCATGTCGCTTGCCCGGCGATGAACCGGCGCAGGCACATTGCCCTCGGAAAGGATGTCGCCGACTGGCTCATCCTCTTCTTCGGCCTCCTCGGACCCGCCAGAAAGATCAGGTTCTTCGACCGCCGCGCTCGGAGAGTGCGCCGCATCAGCCGCCGCCATTTCGTCCATGACGTCCGGGACAACACTGTCATCCGACCAGCGCGACCCTTCCGCCTCCGCGTCCTCGCGCTGAATCGTCACAACATCACCGTCGCCGCCAGACATCGCAGTCTGTTCGATGCCGCACAGCTTGTTGTAGTAGGCCTCCAGGGTTTCCCATCCAGGCAGGTCCCCCTTGCGCAGCCTAGCAAGCTCGCTGTCGTCGAGCGCTTGGACGACACGGTCGAAGCTCCGGCGAGCCTCCGTGTTCGTATCCAGGCCATCCTTCTCCGACTGCATCAGGGCAGCTGCCTGAGTGATATAGCGTTTCAGTTGCCCCACGTTCTTCTCTTCCATAAGCTTTTCAACTGCACTCATCTCATCCGCATCTTCATCGTCGGCGCCCCCAGCGCCGTCAGATTGCGGGAGAGATCCATCTTTACCGCGAGCGATCGACGAAACCCGACGCTCTGCGGCTTCCCTCGCCAGGCGGGCCTCAATCAGCTCGTCTGTCTCTTCTTCTTCCTCGCGCTGCTTGAGGCGAGCTCGACGAGCGTCGATCTTCTTCTTTGCCTCTTTTGCGGCACGAATTTCGCCCATCTCGTCCAACAGCTTCTTGCTCAGCACCTTCATGACGAAGGCGAGCAAAATCCAGATCGGAGCCGCTGCAGCCATCCCGATAGGCCACCACCAGGACATCGAACCGCCCCCCGCCCAGGCGCGGTCCAATGCTGCCCTCGACGCCGGATTTGCAAAATCGACATTCAGGCCCATCAGCGCAAGACGATGGCCGAGGAAGAAGACCACAATCCCTGCCCACGCAGACGGGCCAACTCCAAAAAAGCCCGCAGAAAATGCGAACCCAAAAATCATCGCCTTGGAAAGAACGCCAGAAACGTCAGCGAATTCACTCAAGGCAAGCCACATGCAGATCCCCGCAATGGCGCTTCGCCCTAAGTTCCATGCGAACTTGCCTGCAACCGACTTCGTCGATCGCGAGCGCATTTTCTTCCATTTCTCGATAAATTCGTTGGCCCACGCCGGAGGGCGGCTAGGCCAAGCCTCGGCCTGCAAGGACACTCCCCCGGCGGCCAAAATCGCGGCCACCATCAAGGCAGACAACGGTCCGCTCGCCATCCGACTCAGGATTAGCCATCCAGCCACCAACGCGATGGCAGAAAGGGCGGCCCACATCCCAATGCGGGCCTTCGCGTCGAATTTATCGAAAAATGCGCTCATGCCTTACGCCTTCGCTTTCGGCTTCTCTTCCTTGGGCGCAGCTTTCGGCTTTCCTTCAGCCTCCGAAACGGCCGCCTTGGTTGCCGACTTCAGCTTTTCCTGAAGCGTGCCATCCTTCATCGCCTGATCCAGAGCATCAGCGTCTTCGCCTTCCAGAAGGCCGGTCAGGAGGCTAGACAATCTCGCCGCACGCGCTTCCGCTTCAGCCTTCTCGATATAGTTCGAGACCTGGCGAATATCGCTGCGGATTTCCCGAAGACCTTCATCGTGCGTCGCCAGCTTCTTCTTGTGGTCATCGACGAGCTTCTCTCGCGTTTCTTCCGACTTGGCGAGTTTCGTCTCCAAGCCTTTCAGGCGCGCGGCAGGGGCTTGGTTGCCCCAAGGGTATTTCTTATCAGACATATGCCCCCATCCTCATGGATTTCTGGAACTTTGGAAGTCCCAACCATAACGGACCCTGCGGATTGGGGGAAGCGAATGTTTAGTGCAGAGTGATTTTCCCTGAAACATCCAGAATGCGGCCATCGGGCAGGCGCAGTTCTGTGCCTCCTCGAGACATCAACCAGGCCACAACAAGGTTGATTGCCTGCTCTTCATCGCCCCCTAGGAGATCTGCCCCCTTCGCAGAGACCTCCAACGCCATAGAAAGTCGGCGCTGCATTTCTTTCAGCCTCTTAGCCTTCTTCGGAGCGGCGGGCGCTTCCGACCCCAAATCCGGCATGGCTCTTACTTCAGACGGCCAGACATCAATCAGGCCGTCGACCTTGTTCTTCGCCTCTTTTACAAGGTCCAACCTCGCCGCAATAGAAAGCGCTTCCGCAATTGGCAGCGCTTTCACCACTTCAGGTGACGCGGCAATAAGGTCATCGCGCAAACGCGCGGCAAGCTCGGTAGAGTAAGTCATTTAGCCCCTTCGGAATATGACCTCTTTACTATCCCTCCGCATGTCCCGTGGAAAGCGGAAAATCCTCCGAATTTCCCAGAGGTAATTGTGAGTTTTCCAACTCCGCAGCCTCCCGGCAGCGTCTTTGAGGAAGGGGGAGCCAGCTTGCGCTGAAGGGAATGAAGTAATGAAAAAGAGTCAACTGGACATCTTCCAATCGTCACAAGACGGCCGGGCGGCTGCGGCGGCGAAGTCGGGACTCCTCGACGCCATCAAAGACAAGACGCTGGATCGGCCGGTAATGGTAAGCCTGGGCATGGGAGTGGACTCGGTCGCGATGACGATCGCCCTCATCCAACTTGGTCGCGTTCCGGACCTGATCATCTTCGCTGACACTGGCAGCGAACGCCCCGAAACCTACGACTACATCGAAACCTTCAACAACTGGCTGCGCCAATATGGCATCCAGGTCACGATCGCGCGTTACTGCCCTGTGAAGGCGCCTTATGACACCCTCGAGCAGGAATGCCTCACGAACGGCATCCTCCCGGGGATCGCTCTTGGGCGAAAGAGCTGCTCCATAAAATGGAAGCAAGATGGCATCCACCAGTGGCTCAAGGGTGTGCCCGCCAAGGGCAAACGTCCGGCTCAGCCTGGCTGGCAGCCTGCCATCGATTGCTGGGAACGCGGCGAACGTGTTGTCAAGCTCATCGGATTCGACGCCGGCGCCAAAGACCGACGGCGCGGCGGCATCGCTCAAACCCCCGAATATGACACGCTTTTCCTCTTGCGCGAGCTAGGAATGGACAGGCTCGATTGTGCCCGCCTCATTCGTTCGGTTGGCCTCCCGATTCCGCTCAAGAGCGCCTGTTTTTTCTGCAGCGCCAACAAACCAGAAGAGCTGAAATGGCTGCACCACAAGCATCCGAATCTGTTTCGTCGCGCGCTCGTTCTTGAAACGAATGCGATGCCAAAGCTGAAGAAGTCCGACGGCCTCTGGCGCAGCACGCGCAAGCGAGACAATCGCTCAGGAAACTGGAACCAGTGGGCTCTTGATGAGGGTCTGATCGTCAAAGACGATAACGACCCAGATGGATTCACCCTAGTTCCGCAGAACGACCCGCCTCTCCACTATCCCGACGACGAAATCGGACACTTGCTGCGGAAAGAGGCGCTCGAGAATGCGGAGGGCCCGAAGGCCCTCGCCGCTTAGCCGATCAGAACCTTCTCTCCGTCTGCCATTGTCGCTCTCACCGTCACGCCGGTGATGCCGACCTGGATTTCACCGTGGCCGCTTTCACCTGCGATCAGGCCCGGTGCGATTTCGGTGTATTTCCCGCGAACTCGCAGCTCCTTGCCTTCCAGAAGGCCAAGGTTCAGAACCCATTCCGTATCCGAACGGCGGAGATACTTCTCGAAAATCAGCGCGTCGTAATCCGAACGCTCATGGTCTTCGATGCGATTGATCGTGCACAGCCGGTTGAATGCAGTGCAATACCGGTTCCGAACATTCGCCAAGCCGAGATGATATCCCTCATGGCAGTATCCGCAGACGCTGCGAAGACTTTCAAGCGTCTGCACGCCCTTGTCCTCGTCGTAAGCCCAGATCTCGTGGCATTCGAGGTTCTTCTCGGTGCCACAATCCTCGCAGCCGCCAGCTGCTGCGATGCACTCGTCGCGAAGCACACCCCATGCTGCTGGAGTCAAAAGGTTCGCAAGGCTCGCGAACCACGAGGTGCTTGGGATCAGGTCGACCACATTCGGCACCAGAAACTGCTGCGCAAACCGCGGCAGATGGCTTTCCAAATAGATCAGATCGGCAGGAGCATCACGCGTGATGAACCAGCCATCGTCGCCCATGAACTTGGCGCCGGCTGCCCTCAGGTTCTCAGGCGTTTCGTCGTTCGTGCGAAGAAGGCGAATGCCTACCGTTCCGCTAAGATGCGGGATCTCGTGCGTACCGACGATCTGGCGGACCTTGGTGAAATCGACTTTATCCAGAATCATCCGAACCTCATCACTGCTATTTCAAGACCACGACCCCATTGCGGACGCTGGACAACAAGCACGGTGTCTCCTTCAGCAACCCGAAGCTGCTGCCCCTCGACATCGAGTGTTGCCAGGTTTCTTCCGGCATAGGTCACGACGGGCGTCGGAAAACGCCGCGAAAGCGCTCTTCCTCCGCAACTGCGGACCGCACCGCTCGCCTGATCGCCCGCAACGACTTCGCTGCGAGCACCAACGAGCAGGACGCTATTGCCCTCCTGCTCGATGTAGTTTCTCAAAGCAGGATATTCATTCGGACGGACATGCACGAGAAAGCTCGTGCCGTAAGGAAGAACCGTCATTCCTGCCGGGATGAATTCGATGAACTGAAGCGGGGAGCGCGAAAGACGGCCCTCAACCCGCATCATCGCCACGCTCGACGACATCGCGCCTATCGAGCTCACAATCGTATTCGGCTGCCGCGATGATCTGCGCGGGGAATATGTCGTCTCCAGTCGGGTAACAATTCCCCGCTGGCCCAAAAGTCCCGCTGCCCGCTTTGCCAGGCGCTCTGCGTCAGCCTTGCGTGCGCGAAAATAAACGCGGCCATCGCCATTCGATCGCGAAATGACCGCGCCGGCCCGCAGAAGCGCTGATATGGTTTCGCTTTCCGACGCTCCAAGCATCGCTGGATCTACCAGCCAAAGGACGCCGTAGCGAAGGACGCGCCGCTTCGCAGAGCCGCGCAATCTCTCGGCACCGGTGCTCTTGTAAACCACTCGAAGCGCTTCTGTTCTCGGAATAGGCTGAACCACCGGTCCATACCCATTCGCCTGTATCTGAGGCGAGCCTTGGTACGGCACATGATACGACTTCTGACGATCCGCCCAGAAATCATTCACGATGCACTCGACATGCGCTTGACCGCCCTGCCCGCCAGCCACAGGGCTAGTGGCGCCCAGAACAAGCGCGAGAGCAGCACACTGCCCGGGCAGCGAACGAAGCGAGAAACTCATTTACAATATGACCCCTTTATGGCCCGAATTTACCCTCTGGGAACTTCGGGTCAACAACGGATTTAGGATTTTTCAGGAACTCGCCTTGCGAAATCCCGCTCTGCAGGGATTTTTCCAGCCTAGACGGCGATTGATCCAAGGAAGAACACTTCCTATGGTCGCTCCGAAATTTCCGAACTGGAGAAGAAATGTCTCTCTTGCTGTTAGCCGCTGCCGTAATCGTCCCCGCAGGAGAGACCTTCTCCTGTACGCCCACACACGTCTATGACGGTGACGGGCCGGTGTGGTGCGCTGAGGGGCCCCGCATTCGATTGTCTGGAATAGCTGCTCGCGAAATCGACGGAACTTGCCGCTCCAACCAGCCCTGCCCGGATGCGAGTGCCGAAGCAGCTCGAGACCACCTCGTCCGCCTAGTCGGCGTGCCTATCGGTCAAAGCCCACACGGCCACATCCTAGTCAAAGGTCCGACAATGCGCTGCCATAGCACTGGGTCAGGACGCGGCTCGCGAACCGCAGCATGGTGCTATTCGCCCAAGGGCGGCGATATTTCCTGCGCGATGGTCAGGTCGGGGACCGTCCTTCGCTGGGACCGCTACTGGAAAAATCACCGCTGCCGGTGATCCAACTTATCGCTGCCCTCTGATATAGGGCTTCGGATCCAGGGCTTTCCCTTCATACCGCACTTCGTAATGAAGATGCGGGCCAGTAGAGCGGCCTGTCGAACCGACTTCGCCGATCTTGGTCCCGCGCTGAACATATTGGCCCGACCGCACGAAAATGCGGTGCATGTGGGCGTAGCGGGTCTGATACCCGTTGCCATGGTTGATCTCGACAAGATTGCCATAGCTCCCGACCATCCCTGCCCGGCCGACATGCCCGTTTGCTGTCGCATAAATCGGAGTGCCAGTCGGCTTTGCCAGATCTACGCCCGAATGCTTCTTCGCACGCCCATGGAATGGATCGGCACGCATGCCGAAGCCCGATGTCATCTGCGCGTGCGTTGCTACCGGC
The DNA here is from genome assembly GCF_003355455.1 of Erythrobacter aureus. NCBI lineage: Bacteria > Pseudomonadati > Pseudomonadota > Alphaproteobacteria > Sphingomonadales > Erythrobacteraceae > Erythrobacter > Erythrobacter aureus. The sequence continues at coordinate 325,527 of NZ_CP031358.1, read as the reverse complement.
AGGATAAGAGTGGCGACCGCCAACGCGATCTTCGATCGACTGAAATTTTTCATCGTTGCCCCGATGTTCGTAAAGACAGACTGGCTTGCCTGCAGGCGCTTTAAGGAGGACTGATCCCAAATCATCCTGCGCCCTGCGACAATGAGGGTTATCCTTCTGCCCCGCAAGTCTTAATTCCCCGTAACCGTGCTTAGCTACTCTGATCCTTGATTCTTCCTGAAGGACAATTCCCATAGTCAAGGTGCAACTTTCAGGAACCCGACAGGTTCTTTCCTGTTTGCACCACAATGGGACACGCAAAACTTTGACTCACATATCCACGCTCTCGTCAAGTATTTACGTGTTTTAACCCCTTTTATCCCGCCTGAAAGTCTGTAAAACAAATTTTACCCCCACGGATAAAGGCTCCGTCCTGATAAACTGAGGAAGTACCCCAATGTCGAAAAATGTTCTGGAGATGACCGTCGAAATTGTTGCTGCGCATGTTGCGCGCAATGATATGGACGCCAAGGATATTCCTGGCTTCGTCAAGGACCTTCATGGAACCCTTGCCGACCTCAAGGAAGGCGAAGGCTCCACCGCTCCGGCGCCCAAAAAGGCCCCGGCTCCCGCCAAGCCGGCTGAATCCAAGAAGGCAAAGCCTGCCGAGGAAGCTGAGAAAGCACCACCCGAAGCGCCCGCAGAAGAGGCTCCCGAGGAAGAAACCTCGAACCTCGTTGCGCTTCCGCGCCACAACGACCTTTCGGCTCCCGAATTCAAGGGTCTCGATCCTTGGCTTGCCGACCGTCTGGCCCCGAAGACTGCCGCAAAGCTGGATGCTTCGAACGACATCCACCCTTCGGTATTCCCGAACCACATCATCTGCCTTGAAAACGGCGCTGAGGTGAAGCTCCTGAAGTCCTACCTGCGGAAGAACTTCGACGGCATGACGCCCGAGCAGTACATCGAGAAGTGGAACCTTCCCGATGACTACCCGATGGCACCGCCCGAATACATCAAGAACAAGCGCGCGCTTGCGAAGAAGTCGGGCCTCGGCAGCAGCATCCGTGCCCGCGGCAAGAAGGGCAAGGCCACGCGCACCAGCACGCCGAAGACCACCGCGGCAGCAAAAACGGCTGGCAAGGGCGCTACCGCGAAGTCGCCCGCCAAGGTCGGCACCCGCCGCAAACAGCCGCTGATCCAGGGCAAGGAACGCGCTGCGGACTAATCTTCGGATTTTTTCCTACAATGGAAGGGCCGTCCCGAGAAATCGGGGCGGCCCTTTTCTATTGAAGTGGGCATGCTCTGTCAGAGCTGGATGCCAGAATTGAATGCAAGGAAATTGCCTATGCCCATTATCGCGACCGACGGCTCATCCCTCGGAACACCCACAGAGGAAGGGAAGCGTCGTGCCGTAGGGCATGGAGGATGGGCGGCTGTCGTCATCTTCGAGGACGACCACCCTATAGCGCCCGGCTTTACCCAGGAACTGATCGGCGGCAAGCGAGCCACCACCACCGGCGAGGTGGAGGTTCTCGGGTTTCTCAACGCACTCATGGCTGTTCAGGCCTACCGCCTCGCGCTTGAGGCCGATCCTGAAAATGCGATCATCACAGAACGCGACCGCTTCGAGATCATTTGCGACAGCCAATATGTCGTCAAATCCTATACGGAGCACCTGTCCAAGTGGATCAAGGCGAAGTGGCGCAAAGCCACCCGCGGCTCGATTGCCCACCAGGTCCTCTGGCAGGAAATTGCCGACCTCCGCGACGAGATCGGCAATTACGTGACCGTGACCCATCAGAAGGGTCACACCAAGAAGGCCAGCGACGAGACCGTCGACGAGCTGGTCGAAGCTAACGATATGGCCGACCGCGCCGCCGGAATCGTCTCGCGCTCCATCAGAGACACAGGCTTCATCCCTCAGCCTTCTCCGATCGTCTGGCGCCACATCGCCAAGGCCAGCGTCGACCGCGAGGCAGATATCCAGAAATTGCGAATGATGTCTGAGCGAATGCTCCAGACGCACGGATACGGCGCTCTCGTCGATGTCTTCCGCCAGGCTACGCACAACACCGGCATCACCGAGTAGCTGCCAGCCGGATTGAGGCTCTTGATGTCTTGAGCCGAAGCCAATTCATCGAAGGAAAGTCAGATGGCCCGCGCCAAAGCTAAAAAAGACACCCAGCCGGTTGCTGTTGCCGTGGCCCCCCAACGCCATCTCCGGTCCCCAGGGCCACTCAGCCCCTCGGAAACCGAGATCATCGTCTATGCCGGCCTGAAGGACGGCAAGGTTGTCGCTACCCCGGACAAAGTCTCGGTGAACACGCGCGCGGTCGCTCATCTCATCACCGACCGCGCCTCGATCGCCGACGGCATCGCTCACAAGGATCTCCATGTGATCGAAGAAGTGCCAGCCGTGTCTGCACAGACCTTCGCCATCGGCTCCAATCGCGACCTCAGGGCAAGCGCGTCCAACCAGGCAGCTATCGGCGGGTCGATTGACCTCGTCGACGCGGTCCTTCAAACCGCTTTCAAGGTCACCCTCTTCCTCGAAGGTTCGGACGACGCCCTCCCTCCCGAATTCGACGGCTGGAAGAAGACCAAAGTCGATACCAAGACCACGCCGCCTTCCATCTCGCTCTTGTGCATGTAGTAGCGCGGAAGCGCGTCTCTCTGTCCTGATACTCAACACGGAAAGCCATCATGTCCTACGTCATGTTTGTCGTCGCCCAGCTGATCGGAGCCGCGATCCTCTATTTCACCTATCGCGGCGTCTTCGACCTCTTCACAGCCTTTGTGGACGTGGTGCTGATGCTCGCACTCTCCTATCACGTCATGGTGCGCAAACCCGACGCCACCGGGATCCGGATGGCCTGCTTCACCGCCGCCCTTTGGATGGCCACACTCCTATCGGGCCGCCTCTTCTTTGAATTTCGCGGCATCGGCACATCCCTCGCATCGCTCTTCGTCTTCCTCGTGGTGGGCGGTGCTGCGGCTGTGGGCACATGGTCCGTCGTCCGCTACCCGAGCCTTGAAGGCATCGGAGATGACGAATGAAGACGGCTGGCTTCGAACTCTCTGACGAACAGATCAACGCCGGCCTGGCTGCCATGACCGGCACCTTCCGCCTCTTCGATGTGGAGCGAGCCCTCTACCGCGCTGGTGTCCCAGATGAGTTCGAGGGCAAGCGCTACGTCGCCAGCCGCTCAGCGGACAAGCTCCTGCAGCGTGAGCGCAAGGCTGGACGGATCCAGACAAATCCCGACAACAAGCGAGAATGGCTCCGCGTCTAACGCGGGCCTTCCGCCCACCTTTGCTGATGTGAAGTGTCCCTAGGATTGAAGCACCGAGGGAAGGAAAATTGCTGACCCGCTTCTATCAATCGACCTCTTCGACGCCGCTGTAAGCAGCTGCACCGAAGGAGCCGACGCTCCTGGGCTTCGACACGCCCGCTGGTCTCAGCCGGATTTCCGGTGTGGCTTCGGCCACAGGCGAAGTGCCGAACAACCTACGCATGCCTACTACCCAACCGTTCATACGACGGCGGCCGGCATCGCGGTCAACGAGACCCCCGCATTGTTACGCCTGGTCGCCATCGGAGAATGGTTACATGAAAATCTCGTCCATCTATGTCGATCGCTTCGGAAAAGCTCTGAAAGCCCGCGGTGTCGATCTCAAGCGCGCAGCTCTCATCGAGTTGCTCTCCAGCACTCTCGGATATCACAATTCCGGCGAGTTCAGCGCAGCCGCAAAGCGCGGCGACCTCACTCCCCTTCAGGCCCAGCCGCTCGGAAGCATCGCCCTGCCCGATGGCCAGCGCCTCATCATCGTCACCGACCAGTCCGCCAGTGCCCCTTACGGCATCGATGAAGCTTTCATCGAAAACGTCGTCGAGGAAGAGCGCGCCGAACTCATCGGCGTGACGCCCTATGGCCACCTCGCCTGGCTCGGCGACCTTGCTGGGCAGTCCATCCCCGACCTCGGAGCCGCGGCTGGTTCGCCGGCCGCAATTGACGGCTCGGATATGGTTTCTGTGAGCCGCGACACCCTCAGCCAGCTGGTAGAAGCCGCAGACAAGTATGCCGAGGATCTCTCGAGCGGTCTCGACGACGGCACCTATGATGACGACCCGGGCCTTGCCGAATACGAGGCTGCCATCAAGTTCGGCCGCCAGGCTGTCCAGTCCACCGCTCCCACCATCATCGACGACGGCGACACGAAGAAGCTTCGCCTTTTCACCGCCTGTGTCGACCATCGTCACGGCACCAATGCATACGCCGCGACATCCCCTGCCGAACTTCAGGCTCAGCTCGCTGAATTCTGCCGTGAGTTCTGGTCGGAGGTTGAGGAGATGGTCGAAGAGGACGTCGACACTCTCACCGACGCAGAGATCGTATCCACCTACTTCGACGCTCACAGCACCGAGTTCTACGACACCGGTGAGACCAGCATCGAAATCACGCCGGAAATCCTCGCTCAGCTTGGCATTACCAGCCAGCCGGTCGACGTGAAGCCGCACACGGCTGCTGGCGAATGCTCCGGCTTCGAAACCACTCCCTTCATGCTGCTGGAATGGCTGACCGACGAGTTTGGTAATACGCTGCCCGGTGTCACCCACGACGACCTCAACCATCAGGAGCTGAGCGTTCTCGATCGCGCCACCCTGCATTCGAAATACTGGGGCGGCCGTTCCAACCGTGTTGGCTTCGCCGTCAAGCACGAGGGCGAGACCTACCACGCCATCGAGATCAAGGAGACGTGGAACTGGGGCGACGAAGAGGACATCGGCAAGGCCGAAGCCGAACTCGCAATCAAGAAGTTCGAGGAGAGCCTGCTCGATCCGGTGACCTCAATGGGCGGAACGCTTCTCACCAGCTGCAAACCCCAGGACAACAGCATCACGCTCCTCGTCCTGCTTCCCTTCCACATCGCAGCGGATGCACACTCGAACGACGACTACTACGCAGCCGTCGATTACCTCATCAACGGGCGCATGGAAACTGAAGGCAAGCGCAAGCAGGTCTTCGCTGAATTCCGTCCGCAGGCATGGGTCAATGACTATGCCGTTCAGGTCGACCCTTCGGGCGATACGAAGATCGATGTCACCTTCGACCTCCTCCTTCTCGGCTATACCGCCGCGATGAACCACCTCGAGGATGACGCGGAGCGGGATTCCCTGCGTTACAGCGACTTCGCTCCCACCTGGGTGCAGGAACATACCGGCCCGTTCGAAGTCGATCTCGACCAGCACGACATCGACGAGCTGTTCACGATCATCCGCCCGGCCAAGGCTGAAGAGCCGGAAGAAATCGACGAGATGGCTCTCGAAGGTGACCCGGACAGCATCGAGCTGCCTGACCACTACGAGATCCACGAAGAGTGTGGCGAGTGGTCGTGGTTCGAAATGAACGGCATGAAGACCGAGGGCGAAGGCCACGGCTTCAAGACTGAATATGCCGCCAAGCTCGATGCCAAGTGCTGGGAAGACGAGCAGAACCGCTAAGCGATAGGGCGCTGCCTCCACACCGGGGCGGCGCCCTTCCACACATTCGCCAAGAAGAAGTGGCTCGACTGCGTTGTCGAGCGGTTTGGTCAAAAGGAGTTTGACCCATGAAAGTGACTGTTGCCCTTACGATGACCCTGAACACCCCTGAGGGGAATCCGGTCAACGGAGAACGGGCAATGGCCGCGGCCGCTGATGCGGAAACCGCGATCCAGAACCGCCTGATGGGTGCAGGTTTCCTGCCCGACGATGTCGAGGTCGATGCCTACACCATCGTTTCGACTGTCGACGCCGAAGACTAACGCCCGGCTGGTCAGACCTCTCTACTCGCTACACTCGCAAGGACGCTCGATGGAAAACGCCCTCATACCCCGCGCCACCATCCACGAGATCGTGGGACTTCGCTCGCAGGCGCTCGAGAAGTTCAATGCCGCCTACGCCCTGATCGGCGAAGGCTTCGACCTTGCGCGCCGTGCGTCGCCGCAGGGCTCCATCCCTTGCCTGCCTGAACGCATGAAGCGCCTTCTGGAAGGCGGCAGCCCCCGCGAAGCCGAGAACTTCGAGAAGGGCATGGCCAAGCTCGTCGACAAGGCGGTCTGGGAGCACCTCATCTACACCTCCGGTATCGACAAGCTGATGGATACGACGGCCCGCCAGGAGTTCCGTCACCAGCTGGTCGAGGATCCGCCCGAGGTTTCGGTCGAGAATTGCTTCGCCACCATGCAGAGCCTCGTCGGCGACGCCGACATGATCTTCAAGCGTGGTATCGCTACCGCCTTTTCGAGGCTCGACCGCCGCTTCCGTTCGCATGATGGCTTCAAGATCGGCAGCCGGATCATCTTCTCCTACGCTCTCACCAGCTATCAAGCCTGGTCGAGCGCAGGCGCCGATGACCATCTCATGGATGTCGAACGCGCCTTCTACGTGCTCGACGGCAAGCAAGTCCCGGAGCGCTGGAATGGCATCGTTGGCGAGATCAACGAACAGCGCAGCTGCATGAACCCGAAGACGTTCACCGCGGAATCCGAATATTTCAAATGCCGGGTCTTTAAGAACGGCAACCTCCACGTCTACTTCAAGCGCGACGACCTGGTGCGCAACGTCAACCAGCTGCTCGCCGAGTATTACGGCGCATCCATCGGGGCAGCGGCCGACGTTGCCGAGAAGAAGCACCGGCCAGCCCAAGGGCTTGCCAAAAACTATGGCTTCTTCCCCACCCCACATGAGCTTGCCGAGCGCGTCATCGACGAAGCCTACCTCAGCGAAGGCATGAAGGTGCTCGAGCCGAACGCCGGCACTGGCGCACTCTCCAGCCTCGCCGCCGACAAGAAATGCGATGTCACCTGCGTTGAAGTCCAGCCCGACCTGATCGAGCAGCTCGAGGCGGACGACCGCTACACCACCGTCCTTGCAATGGACTTCCTCGAACTGAACCCGTCCATGACCGGTCTGTTCGAACGCATCATCATGAACCCGCCCTTCGATAGGGGCCGGGATGTCGACCACGTCAGCCATGCTCTCGATTTCCTCGAGACCGGCGGCGTGCTAGTCGCAATCATGTCCTCCGGCGTCGAATTCCGATCCGATGCCAAAACCCAGGACTTCCGCGCCCGGGTCGAAGCGATGGGAGGTCGCTTCATCGATTTGCCGGCTGGCTCTTTCGAGTCCGTCGGCACCATGGTCAACACAGTGATGCTGACCGTCCGCAAACGATAGAAAGAAGGCCGCAATGTCGGACAATACCAAGACCGAGGCGGAAAACCGTCCGGTAGCCAAGACCACCCTCACCTATACGATGGTGCATCCCGCTGAGCTCGATCCCTCGAAGATGAGCGCGGACGATGTCGCATACCATCTCGGCGATGGCGATTTCGTCGGTGCGCGCACCGCGGTCGAAACCACGCCGATCGAGGACAGCCAGGTCGAGGCGGAACTAGAAGCCGTCGGCGGAAGCCCCGAATTCTTCAAGAAGCCCGACGACGACCTCCTGTCGTAAGGCTGACCTTTCCCGCATCCTCCCAAGGAGCAGTTGATGCCCAGTCCAGAACCCAAGCCACAGGTCCCTCGCCTCACGCTCTACGAGCCCGTCTTAGGCAAGCTCGGCGGCTTCATCGCAGCCACGGTCCTCGTCGGCACGCAGGAAGAGGACTATATCCGCTGCTCCTACGAAGGCGGAAAATACACTCCAATGGACTTCGTCGAGAAGCTCCAGATTGCTGCGTGGCGCTGCTCGGAGCGTCACGCGAGTGTCGCGCATTGCCATGCCCAGCCATACGATGTCACCGAGATCGGCGCCGTCGTTTACGACGAAGTCATGCGCGGTTGGATTGTCGAGGAGATCACCAACGAGACGGCAGCAAATAGCTGGCTCGGCGAAGTCCCTGTCATCGGCGGAACCGACGAACAGAAACAGCGCGCGGCTGGCCTCATCATGAAGAACGGCAGCAACGTGCCGGCGATGATGGCCTTCACGCAGGCTAAAGCCATGAACCGTGACCCGGTCGAAGCGGTGCTCGACTACGCTCGCACCCACTGAGACGAGAGACCCACCATGACCAAATGGAAACCCATCGAGGACGCGCCGAAAGACGGCTCCTGGCAAATCGTTGGATGCTGGGTCACCCATGAAGATGGCTCTTGCGACTGGTCGTTCTGGGCTGAGCCTCTTGATGGCGGCCCGATTGGCTGTGACGGACGGTATGGCGACCCCGCCACCCATTACCTCCCCCAGGGCGTCCTGCCGGACCCGCCTGCCTATGAGGCTCCCGAATGCCAGAACTGAAAGCTGAGCTGAAGGCGAAGGCCCACCAGTCGACGCGCCGCGACCAGCGGCCCCAAGACCACGTCTGCTGGCGTGCGATGGAGCATATCGAGACTGTCGAGAAGGAGCGAGACAATCTCCGCGCCCTGCTGAAGCAAGTCGACAAGAGCTGGCGGCCCAAAGGGTCCGGATATCGCGGCTTGAAGAAGCAGGTGGACGACGCCGTTGGCGACGAACCGGAGACCACAGTAGAAGGCGAATGAAGGGGGCTTTCCGGTGATCCTATTCACCGAAGGAAATGCCCTCATGATGACTCCGCAGCTATCCACCCACGCACGTTCCGAAGGCATAGGGGGGATACACAGCGACAAGAGCAATAGCGCGCTCGACCTGTTGGTCGCGCTCGGAGCTCTTGTCCTGGGCGGGCGTCAGATGTTTGAGCGTGACTGTCTCAGCTTCACCTTCGATTGCTGGAGGCAGATCCACGAAGGTAACCCCGTCCCCGAAATGGACCGCGTTACCGCGGCTGATGTCTTCGCCGACATCGCCGATATCAGGGCTCTCCCCGCGACCCATCCTGCGGAGGTCGACGAGGTAGAACCGGAATTCCTCGCTCTCGTAACCGACATCGAGGAGTATGTGCGCCGCAACGCGCCGACATTGCAGTAGCCAGGCTCAGCAGCCAGCCGCCAAGCGGCAGACGTCCAAGCCCCAAACACACCTGCAATTCCGGAATTTCACCAAATGGCCCTCCCCCAGTACCTTCTCGACAACCCGACCACCAACCCGACCGACGTCGTTCGCAAGCAGATCGAAAACATGGGTCTCGAAGCAGAGATCACCCGCACCGGCTCAACCGTCACGGTTCGCAACCTCGAGATTGATCCTAGCGATAGTTCTCTCGCTCACCGCGCCATCAAGCTCCTTGTCAATCATGCGGATGCCAATACACTATGCATCGATGCGATTGTCCTACCGGTTCAGGGCAACATCATCAGTCATTACGAAGCCGCCGGCTTCATTATCCACGCAGAAGCTGCGAACGACGACGAAGGCGCTCACACGCTCCTGCGTCGCAGCGCGCGGCGATAACAGGAATGCCGATGCCGATTGACCTACGACACATAAATGGCCCGATCGATATTATCGGAGACATTCACGGCTGCGCAGAAGAACTGCAAGAATTGCTCGTCAAACTGGGTCATGCCCAACAAACTTCAACAGGAAGCATCGAACTTATCCAGCATCCCGAGGGTCGGCACGTCTGCCTCCTCGGAGATCTCACTGACCACGGTCCGGATAACTTATCTTCCATCAAGCTCGCGAAAGTACTTCAGGAAGATTTCGGTGCAATCATCGTAATGGGGAACCATGACGAACGCTTGGCCGCCTGGCTTCGCGGATTAGACACTCGCATCAGCCACGGGCTGCACACGACTGTCGCATGCCTTTCATCACTCACCACCGAGGAACGCGAACGATATGCCGACTGGCTTGAGAGCTTGCCCCCACACTGCGTGCTCGACAGCGGATCTCTTATTGTTGCCCATGCAGGCCTCAAAGAAGAATTCCACGGAATAGATTCCGACGAATCCCGCGCTTGCGCTCTCTACGGAAAGAAGACGGGTGAGACTGACCGCCACGGAATCCCCACGAGCGTTGACTGGGCTGCGGACTATCGCGGGAAAGCGCTTGTCGTTCACGGCCATGTCGTGACCCGCGAGCCGAGACGATTAAACAACGTCATCTCGATCGACAACGGCTGCGTCTTCGGTGGCAAGCTTACCGCTTACCGGTACCCCGAAGACACCTTTGTCAGCGTCACCGCGAAAGCCAATCATGGAAACGGCGTCCTGCCCGACCCAGAACCAACCAACATGCAAGAAGCCGCCTGATGACCAAGACCCTTCACATCCCCGACTTCTCCCTGGTCGTCGTACTCGCGAAGCAGGCCGATCATGCGAAGGCCATGATCGAGCGGCTGGTCTTCCACACGCATATCCATGTGACCACGAACCTGCCCGAAGATGCGAAGACGAAGGTTCTGGATGCGCTGGCCACCAAGAAGCCCGGCGCCCTTCACCTTGCCCATAGCCATCCGAAGATACGCCAAAGCATGATCCGCTCAGCCCGCAGGTCTGGCGCGCACCCTGTCGTCATCTGCATCGGAGAAACGGAGACTGTCGAAGAGAGCGAAGACTTCCGCTTCATCTACGACATCCAGCCGGACGATATCGCGAGCCTCGAAATCTCGCGCGTCCGGATGCCCAACGACCTGCGCCACCTCAATGGCGGCTTCGATATCATCGGCGACATCCATGGCTGCGGCGATGAATTCGGACAGTTGCTCGTTGAGCTGGGCCATGCCCGAGTATGCTCGCCTGGTATGATCGAACTTGTCCCTCATCCCGAAGGCCGTCGCGTCTGCCTTGTGGGCGACCTCACCGATCGCGGCCCAGAGAACCAGTCGGTTCTCGAAATCTCCCGCGCCCTCAATGAACGCTTCGGGGCCATCATCGCTCTCGGCAACCACGACGACAAGCTCCGCCGGTGGTTGCGTGGCGGCGACGTGAAGATCGGCCCGGGCCTCCAGAAGACTGTCGACGAGCTCCAGCATATGGCCGACGGAGACCGCCACTCCTATGCCGACTGGCTGGATGACCTTCGCACCCACTACATCCTCGACGACGGCGCGCTGATCATCGCGCACGCCGGCCTCAAAGAGGAATTCCACGGCGTGGAAAGCAATGCCTCTCGGGCGTTCGCTCTCTTCGGCGAACGCACGGGCGAGAACGACGAAACCGGTCGCCCCGTCGCTGTCGACTGGGCTGCCGAATACTCCGGCGAGCCACTCGTCGTCCATGGGCATGTCGTCACCCGTGAGCCGCGCCGCTTGAACAATGTTCTCGCGATCGACACCGGCTGCGTCTTCGGTGGCAAGCTCACCGCATATCGCTATCCCGAAAACACGTTCATCAGCGTGGATGCCAAAAAGGCATACTACGAAGGCGTATTCCCTGATATGGAAGACGCTGCGTGACGGAGCGGATGAGCCTCGAAGACTACAAGAAGATCACCGCCCCCGAACCCGCGCCCAAGCGCGAGATCGGCCCTCCGAAGAAGGCTCGAAAACGTCGACTTCCCTCGAAGAGCCAGGCCAAGCCCAAAGGGCCGGTGACCTTCCAGGCCGCCATTCTCCGCCTGATGGCATGCCTCCCTCCCCGCGGCATGAAGATCAAGCCCGAGGAGCGGCTGGCAATCGACTTCGCGACCACGCTCCGAGCCTTCACCATCGAAGGAAAGCTTCGCTGTGTCTGGACCCACCCTGCGAACGAGATCGCTGGGCACCAGGGTCGGCTCGCGCAGATGCGCTACGCTCTCGCCAAGGCAATGGGTCTCATCCCCGGCACCGCCGACTATCTCTTTCTCTGGAAGGACGGCTCAGGCGTGCTCGAGGCGAAGGTAGGCAAGAACGGCCAGCAGCCCAACCAGATCGACTACGAAGCCTGGTGCATGGAAATGGGCGTGCCCTACCGCATCTTCACCACCGTGGATGAGGGTCTCGCGATCCTGCGCGAGTGGGGCGTCCTCACGGACAAACAGAAAACCAGTTGAAGGAGGACACAGGGGTTTCTTGCAGCTGAAAGCCTGAGGAAATCTCGTGTCCGATTCACTACCGACGAACCTGCCGACACAGCGGCAGCTCGTGCTCCCTATTCTCGATGCCGTCGACAAGGCGGGTGGTGAAGCCACCACCGCCGAGATCCGCAACGCAGTTGCCGATCAGCTTGGCCTCGATGAGACGCAGCGCAATCAGCGCGGCACTATCGGCGGCCAAGACCACAACCTCCTCGCCCATCGTATCCGCTGGGGCCAACAGCACAGCAAGCTGGCCGGACTCATCGAACGTGACGGTCGCGCATGGCGCCTGACCGATACCGGCTCGAAGCACCTGACCTCGGCCTTCCCCGGTCGGCCGGTCACCGTATTCTTCACCCCGAATGGCTGCGCCCTCTGGGGTATGGCGGAAGATGCCGCCAGCGTGATCGACCCGGGCACGGTTCGCCTTCTGCTCACCAGTCCGCCCTACCCGCTCAAGACGAAGAAGGAATACGGCAACAAGGTCGGGCAGGAATACATCGACTGGCTCTGTTCCATCATCGAACGCCTCATGCCCGTCATGGAGAGCAATGGCTCTCTCGTCCTCAACCTCGGTGACACTTGGCTCAAGAACTCGCCTACGGTGTCGATGTACCAGGAGCGCACGATTATCGCGCTGCAGGATCGGCTGGGCCTTCACCTTTGCCAGCGTCTCCTCTGGCACAACCCATCAGCCCTCCCCGTGCCGTCGAACTACGTCGGCGTGGAGCGCATCCGCCTCAAGCAGGCTGTCGAGTGCCTCTGGTGGCTCTCCCCCGAGGATCGCCCCTACGCGGACAACCGCGCCATCCTTGAGCCCTACTCCGACCGCATGAAGAAGCTCATCGAGAAGGGTGGCGCCGTCCGCAGCAAGAAGCCGTCGGGCCACGCAACCCGCGAAGGCTCCTTCGCCGCCGACAATGGCGGCTCGATCGCGCCCAACATCTTCCGCATCCCGAATAGCGGAGACCAGCAATACACGCGCGCCTGCCGCGATGCCGGCCTTCCGCCGCATCCCGCACGCATGCCCATCCCGCTGGCATCGAAGATGATCGAATTTCTCAGCCAGCCGGGCGAGGTCGTCTTCGATCCGTTCGGTGGCTCTGGAAGCACTGCCCGCGCAGCCGAGGATCTCGGCCGTCACTGGATCACCACCGAAGCCGCCCGCGAATACGTCGAGGGCGCCAAACTTCGCTTTTCCGAGGAACTCGCACGATGAGCGCAGCCGCCAAAAATCCCGCACTCGACATGGGCCACTTCGAATATCGAAGGTTGAACGGCCAAGTCTTCGGCATCTGGGACAACCTCAAAGGAGGTTACGTCATCGAAGACGACCAGATCATGCGTCGCCCAAATATGGGCAGAGCTATGGGCGCCTGCATGAAGCTTGCCCGCGAATACCGGGAAGAGCAGGCTCGGCTCGCTAAAAGCGATTCCGAGACGGCATGACCTTCCCTCTCGGCCGATACCAGTTCGCTATCGACGACCGGATACGCGAAGCCGTTTCGGCTGGCGCGATCTTCGCGCTTAACCTGTCGGGCGGGAAAGACTCCACGATGACGGCCCATGCCGCCAACGCGATCCTCAACAGTCTCGGCCACCCGCGCGAGCGCCGGCTCCTCATCCACGCCGACCTAGGTCGCGCTGAATGGCGCAGCACCCCAGCCGCTATCGAAAAACAAGCCGCACAGCTTGGCCTCCCACTCGCCGTCGTCCGCCGCACAGCTGGCGACATGGTTGCTCGCTGGGAGCAACGCTATGCCCTCGGCCTCGAGCAGTACACCGAACTCAAGCTTGGACGCATGCGCAGCCCTTGGTCCGCAGCAAGCCTTCGGTTCTGCACCGCCGAGATGAAAAGAGATGTGCTTCACCGCCACCTACGGTCCCAATACCCAGGGGAGACCATCGTCTCCGCTCTTGGGATACGCCACGCCGAAAGCTCAGCCCGCGCAAAAACGCCAGTCTCGAAGGTCGACGCCAAGCTGAAGCGCGCCGACGGGACCAACGGGATACTTTGGCATCCCTCGATCCATATCTCGACCGAGGACGTCTTTGCCTATCACCGCGAACACGATCTTCATCTCCACGAGGCCTACACCCTCCATGGAGCATCGCGCGTCTCCTGCGCATTCTGTGTCATTGCCTCCTTGAACGACCTAACCGTCGCAGCAGGCGTGGAATCGAACCGAGAGCTGTTCGACCATCTCGTCGGGATGGAACTCGAGACCGGCTTCTCGTTCCAACAAGGACGCTGGCTCGCTGACGTAGCTCCGCACCTTCTGAGCGGCCAGCGCATCAAGATGCTCGCCGCGGCAAAGTCCTACGCTGAAAAGCGCCGCGAGCTGGAAAGCCAGATTCCGAAAAATTTCCTGAAGGCTCCCACCGGCCAAAAATGGCCGTGGCGGTTGCCGGAGGCCGAAGAAGCCGCCGCAATAGCTTCCGCGCGGCGCTTCAATTCCGACTGGATCGGCAGAAATCTGCCATTTCTGACCGCCCATTCGGTTACGGCAAAATTCGAGGAAATGATTACGGCTAATAAAGCCTTATCAGAGGGTTAGGAAGAAAACCTCTTGACGCCGAATTCCCTAAAAGGCGAGAATACATCCAGACGGGAAGGTTGGGTTCTTCCTAAAACATCCAGAAACATTCCAGGGGAATGCATAATGACCGCACAACTTCAGTTCGACGATTTCGTCGATGCCGCTCCCGTTGCACTCAAACGCCGCCCGGCGGGAGACGACAAGCCGCTGCTTCTCACGCGTGCTGAAATCAAGCTTCTCGGCGAGCTCTCGGAAGAATGCGGCCGCCTTCTCAAGATTACCGGGCTGAGCACCTCCCACCAGGTCGGCGCGATGCATTCCGCCCTCGCCGGTGTCGAAGCAGCCTACGGCCGCGAATGGAATGGCATCCTGAAAGCCGCTGTCGCCGGCATCGAAGCCTGTAACCAGGTCATGGGCGTCTCACCCTACATCTTCCAGCATACCGACGGCGCCAGCCGCAACCTCGCTTCTCCCCAGCGCGTCGCCCTCAAGGAAATGGGCCTCCGCATCAGCCTCGCCACCAGGCCCATGTCTCTCGAAGACAATGACACCGCGCTCTGCATGCGCGCCATGGTCTTCGCTGCGATCGCCGCCGAACGCGGCCTCATTCACCTCGCCATCGAGAACTTCGGCGCGATCATTCGCACCCTCCACAGCGAACTCTCCCCGCTTCGCGAATACATCGCTTGGGACGACAAGACCAACGCCCTCGCCGCGCGCTTCGCGAACGCCAAGGTCAAGCTTCCGTGATTTTCCACTTCCTTCTGCCGCTCGCCGCTGCTGCAGGCTCGGTCCCTTCTGTGGACATGCTCGCCACCGACGAGGCACGGAACCTCTGCGTGGCGGCGGCGGAAGGAAGCCTCGACGCGGAAACGCAATGCATCGCTCTCATTCGAGAGCATGCAGACCCCATGCTCGTAGACGAGATGGATCCGGACTTTCAGTCCAGCTGCATGGTCGTCGAGAAGATCTCCGAGACCGAGCTTATCTGGATTTTCCTCGAATGGCTCGAAGAACATCCCGATGCGGGAGATAAGCCCGCATCTACCTCCATCACAGCAGCCCTCTTCGAGAAGCTGCCCTGTGGTTGGCAGGAGCGTTGACCTCCGGCGTAAAGCCGAGAGAGAAGAAATGACCCAGCGCGCAAACGGCCTCGATGCCGAACACCCCTTTGCTTCCATCCGCTCTGTTCACGGCGAAGTGCCGCTCGACCTAGTTGGCGGTCCAGCCGAACGCTACGACCTCATCTATGCCGATCCTTGCTGGAGCTTCGATGCTTGGAGCGAGAAGGGCAACGACCGCAATGCCAAGTCGTGGTACGACTGCATGAGCGTGGACGAACTCAAGGCCCTTCCCGTCGGAGACCTTGCAGCAGATGACTGCATGCTCGCCTGCTGGGCGACCTATCCATGTCTTGCCGACGCCCTCGAGGTGATCGAAGCCTGGGGCTTCACCTACGTCACCGTCGGCTTCGTCTGGGTCAAGCTCAACAAGAAGGTCGGGCTGCGGCGCATCATCGACCTCGCCAAAGACATCTTCATGAGCACAGGCTACTGGACCCGCTCGAACTCTGAAATCATCATCCTCGCCAAGAAGGGCCAGCCTCAGCGCGGCTCGAAGGGTGTGCGCGAAATCGTCCACGCTCCGCGCGCCGGACACTCGGAAAAGCCACTCATCTTCCGCGAGCTTCTCGAAGAACTCATCGTTGCCGATCGGCGCATCGAACTCTTCTGCCGCCATAACGCGGACGAACAATGGGATGCCTGGGGCAATCAAGTTGGGGCTCATGACGCTGGCACCATCAAGAAGCGCAAGCCCGAACCAGAGCCAGCCCCCATGCCTCTTCTTGAGGCGGCTTGAACCCGCTACGACCGCAGCACATTCGGGCATCATTCCGCCCATCGGAGCTTAGCTACGTGACAGACCTACCGCCCTTCTTTTCAGCCGGCATCGATACAATCAGCGCGATCAAGCTCTTCGTGCACGTCAGCACGATGAATGACACCAGATTCACGGCTTCGACCAAGCAGATCGACGATTATCCTTGCCCGGTCATTCAATTCGCAGGCCATCAGGCCAAGGGCACAATCACGCGCACGCTTGAAGAGCTCTCGATCACGATCATGCCTGATGCACAAACTGCGAAAGACTTTGTCCCTCGCACGATGCTCTTTCGCCAGGTCGACTTCGCCGGCTCCAAGATCATGCCTGATGATGAAGAGATCATCCTCGAAAACAACGGCCGCTCGTTTGCACGAGCCATCGCAGAAACCATCGCTTTGGCGCATCCCAAATCCCGCTGGGCGCCCTCGCCATGCGGAGGCGAACACACCATCCTCTACGGTCCTCCTCAGGGGCCCGACATCTCTGAGAGCCTGAAGCGGCTTGCGCAGGAGATCGACGGCGCATTCCATGGCAAAGTTCACTGCCTGCTAGCTCATCCTGCGCTCGACCTGCGTGGCGATTGCCTACTCCTAGACGACGAGGATCGTGCCCTCCTTCCGGACGGCTCACTGGGTGAGCATCTCGCTGCCATGCGCGAAGCGGCTCAGAACCTTCCCACCGCCCTTCGCATAACTCAGCACGGCGCGGCCTACCCGCTTCCGTACCGGATCTATCCTCACCGCTTCACCATAGAGGCGGAAGCCGATCCCGCGATGCGCACAGCTCGAGGAATGATTGCCAGAGCGGCAATCTCCGACCCTGACGCCACCCGCGGCCAGTTTCACTATGCGCTCGTCCCTCTTGACGCAGCTGGTGAGTTCGAAGCCGAAAAAGCTGCCGAGATTGCCTCAATCCAGTTCATGGAAGACTGGAAGACGGTGATGGGGGACAAGCCACTCCCCACCATCGGCGACAATTTCAAGATCGAAAACGAACGATCGAACGGCCGCCTCGTCGTTCGCCTGGTTGTAATCGTCGACCAAGCCGTCGCGGAAACATACAGCCTCGTGGGCCAGTACGAGGTCATTCCTGAATGAGCTGCCCAGACAGCCTCCACCGCATCCGCCAACTCGGCAGGCGGATGATGGACCTCACCGGTAACGGTCCACCCACTGCTTCCGAGAGGCTACGGCAGTCTCTGCGGTTGGCAGCTCCACACCCCCGTTACACCGCCATCGGCTCCATCTTCGTGAGCACATGCGCCAACGGCGACGCTCTTTCAGCAATCGTGGTCCGCACAGCCGATGCAAAAGGCTCACCGCGGGAAGTCGTTCGACTTGTCACCGCATCAGGCTGTGAAACGCTCGACGATGGCACCGACGGCGACCTTCAGGTCGAACTCGAAGCGTCACTCTTCCAGCTAGAGCCCGGCCAAGGTTGGCATGGTCATTCCGCCGATGACATTGCTCAGAAGATCGCCCGCATTGGGCGCCACCTGCATTTCCATGATGCGACCGATCCATGCCCCGGTATCACCGAAGACGAGGCGATCATCCTTTCGGACGACGGCGGCCGAACCGAAAACGCTCTCTCGCTCATGCAAGGACTGCTCGCGTACAATGGCATATGCGGCGAAGATCAGGAGATGCATTTCTTCGCTGCTACGCCGCTTCAGGCGCCGGAATTTCGGCTCGTCAACATCAACGGGCACCTCTCCAAGCATCTCGAGATTGCCTTCAAGCTCTACGACCAACCACAGCTCAAAGTTCGCGTGGATGGCGAGAGGCTATACGTCGCCGCCAACGGATATGCGGTCAACATCGCCTCCGCGACAGCCTCCGAGCAAGCGGAATTCACCGCGCGGATCATGCAGGCGTTCAACAAGCACGGTATCTCAACGAGCTATTTGCATATCAGCAGCGCCCAACAGGGCGCTGCCTGAGGAAGTTTAGCGATCAAATCGCGCCAACATCCAGAAACTTCCTCAACGGAGCGCATCCGCAGTTGCCGGAGATTCCTCAACTGCTATGCTTTCCGGGATATAGGGGGGCAGGTCGTTTAACCGACCCTTTAGTCAAAAAGAAATTCAACCAGAACAAGGACAACTCAATGAGTTCAGTGAACAAGGTCATTCTGGTCGGCAACCTCGGTGCCGATCCGGAAGTACGCAGCCTCGGCGAAAGCGGTGGCGAAGTCGCCAACCTGCGCGTCGCCACTTCGGAGCAGTGGAAAGACCGCAGCACCGGCGAGCGCAAGGAAAAGACCGAATGGCACACCGTTTCGCTCTTCGGTGAAGGCCTCGTCAACGTCGCCAAGCAGTACCTGAAGAAGGGCTCGAAGGTCTACATCGAAGGCCAGCTCTCGACCCGCAAGTGGCAGGACCAGGAAGGCAACGATCGCTACAGCACCGAAGTCAAGGTCAGCGGCTTCGGCGGCACCATGAAGATGCTCGACGGCGGCAACGGCGGCGGCAATGCCGGCGGTGGCAACAGCGGCGGATACGACCAGGGCGCTGGTGGACAGGGCGGCGGTGCGGCCGGTGGCTCGCAGACCGACAACATGGACAACCTCGAAGATGAAGACATTCCCTTCTGATTCAGAGGCTTAGGCCGATAAACACAACAAAAGGGGGCCGCCATTCGTTAAGTTTGGCGGCCCCCTTTTCATGCGAAACCACCACCCTCAAGAGAGGCCACCATGTCCGATCAGAACAAGCCCGTCGAATGCCAGAACTGCGACTGGAAGGGCACCGAAGACCAGGTCGAAGAGCTGCAGGACGTATCTGAGCGCGTCGGCCCGGGCGAGACCATGCCCGTTGGCGAATGCCCCAAATGTGGCGCGGTGGCCCACTACATGGACGAGAGCGATCCGAAGACGCCCTCCCCCGCACTCCTCGAGGCCATCTCGGATCTGGAAGCCATTCTCGAAGACATGCCCGAGGTAGAGCCTGACGCCGAAGACTACGACGACATGGAAGGCGCTTCGTCTGTCGGCATCGATGTCGGCCGCTATGAAACTGGCCAAGCCATCAAACCGGTCCTCACAAAGCTTCGCGCCCTCGCCGGCTTCCCGACTTCGGCTTAGTCCCTCAGCTCAGATACCAGGCAATCCTCATGAGCAACGGCCGCAACATGCACTCCATGGAGTTTCCCCTCGCGGACTTGCTCATGATGATGGAGGCCATGCGCATCAAGGGCAACGTCGCCATGATGAGCCCGTACAAGGGCGCTGAAGACCGCCTGCGCGAATATCAGGCCCGTTTTGATGCCTTGATACCCCCTCACGCGCGCCAGTTCGACAGCATGGCGCTCTGCGAGATCAATATCGAGCTGCAGGAAGCATCCTACTTCCACATCTTCACCCAGCGGCCGCACGGCCAGCGATGGTGGCATGAGACAAGCGAGGGACGCCTCGTCGTCCAGATCAACGGCAAGCGCTGGTCCACCAAGAGCTCCAACATCAAGAAAGACGACGAGGTCTACAACGGCGTTCTGGATCTCTTGAAAGAGCTGGCGCCGATGGATTGCGACCCAATTCTGGAAGAACCCACGGCACATCCAGAAAGTTCTTGATGACGCTCTTGACATTCGCTGGTAATATCCTGCGAATGGAACCCGGCGGCCCTCTCATGAAAGACTTATCCCTGTTCGGCGAAATAGTTCGCCGCCTGGACGAGAAGGGTTATGCCAAGGGCGACATCGAATGGGCAGAGAACTGCCGCGCGCCGATGCATCCTGATGCCTTCGCCCGCGAAGCGATCTTCGTCATCTGCAATTCCGGAATGAAGCATACGATCGCCCAGACGATCTTCCTGAAATGCATGCAGGCGCTCGAAGCCGGCGATTCCGCAGGCACCGTCTTCGGTCACAAGGGCAAGTCCGCAGCGATCGACAAGATCTGGGCCGAGCGCGTCGAACTCTACGACGCCTACCATATCTCCTACGACAAGCTCGAATACTGCCGGAATCTACCGTGGATCGGTGGCATCACCTGCTACCACCTCGCGAAGAACTTCGGCGTCGATTGCGCGAAGCCTGACGTTCATCTCAACCGTCTTGCCGACCGTCACGCCACCACCGCGCACGACCTGTGCGAGCACATCTCCAACGCCACAGGCTATCGCATCAACACCGTAGACACGCTTCTCTGGCGTGCCTGCGCCGTTGGCATCCTCGACGGCCATACCGCCATGCTCATCGAGCCGAAGCCGGCCAAAGAAGAACCTTCATCGGAATACCAGGACGAGCTCTTTCCGCCCGTCCAGACCGAATTATTCGCCGCATAGCTGCGCCAGGGGGCGCCATCAGTTCAGGGGGCTGTACGATGACCGGAAACATCACCTGTCCATATTGCTCGTCGCTTACGCTTCGGATGACCGGGCGCGAGCTTCACCCTTCCCGCTCAGAGCTCATCAACAAGCACTACCATGTCTGCCGCGCGTGCGACGCCTGGGCTGTCTGCACGGACGGAACATGGGAGCCTATCGGCCCTCTCGCCAATCCCGAACTCCGCCGCGCCCGGCAGGAAGCCCACGCTGCTCTTGAGCGCATCTGGGACAACGCTATGCGCGAGAACGACTGGTCCAAGAGCAAGGCACGAAACCTCACCTACATCTGGATGTCCGACGAGATGTCGATCGACCAGAAAGACCTCCAGATCGGCCGCTTCGACCTCCCGCGGTGCAATCTGCTTCTTCTCATCGAGAAGCATCGCACGCCCGACCTCGCGAGCATCAGCCCGGAACGGGCTCGAGCTGCCGCCCGGTCCAAATTTGGGCGCAAGTTCTCGAAACCTTGGCAGCGCGATGCCGCGACCCGGAAACGTCGGCGCGTAGGATAATCCATCGCTCGATCAGAAAGGGCGGCAGAAGCATCGCTTCCGCCGCCCTTACCTTTTTCAGCAGAGCCGATTCACCAGAGAGCTGATACCGCCTGCACCGCGAAAATCGCGATGACCAAGAGCCCGTCAATCAGCCTTTCTACGATCGTATCGTCCTCCATGGGCAATCACGCACGCGATCAATCGCACACGCATTTACCCCATGCACCTTCGGCAAAGCCGCCTCGACTACCACCAGTGTTCGACATGATCCCGTAGTAGGAATAGAACTCCTGACCGTCTGTTACGCACTGGTCCGCTGGCGGCTTGATCGCCTCGTTCCGCGCAGCAGTGTCATTCCAGTCATAATTCCAGTCCTCGGTGTAGCTGCCGCCCCAAACCTGCGTCCCCGCCCAAGTTGCCGACTGTCCATTCAACTGATCCTGGATCGCCTGGTCGACAGCTGGCTTCATGCTGGATTGACGCGAATTCATCGGCGTCCCGCCGCTATCCCGACCTTGAATAACCCAGCTTCCGCACGCACCACCACACGACTGGCTTTCCGAAGCCGGAACGCCGTTGCTCGTGCAGTTCGAAATCGCGACGCTGGTTCCATCCGAGCGCGTGCACGAGGTCAAAGACCGGCTTTGCGTGCCACCCGAGCATGCGCTCCAAGCTCCATAGCTGCCGGTATAGCTGCAGCCGCTGTAAACGGCCTGCGCTTCCGACGAGGCCGGTTTCGAAGCCGAACAATCTGCGTCGGACGTGGTTGTGCCATCGCTCCGGCGACAAGTCACAGATCGCGTGCGAACAGCGCTCGAGGAGCAAGTCGAGCTCCACGCGCCCCATGCGCCGGTGTTCCAGCTAAAGGCACAGCCGCTGTACACGCTCTGCGTTTCACTCGTCGCCGGCTTGGGTGCCGTGCACGATCCATCAGCCACCGTGACACCATCGTCACGTTGGCAAGTCACCGAGCGAGTGCGATTTGCGGTGCTCGAACAAGTCGAACTCCAAGCGCCCCACGCACCCGACTGCCAGCTGTAGCCGCACGACGAATAATTCGCCGCCGTTTCGCTCTCGGTCAGGTTGACCCCGCGCGAAGTGCACTCACTGCCCGCGACGATAGTTCCGTCGCTGCGTTCGCACTGATAGCTGCGCGTGCGCGTTGCGCTTGCAGAGCAAGTATCATCCCACGCGCCCCAGGCGCCAGGATTCACCGCGCTGTAGCCGCAACCGCTATATTCCGGTTCAACCTTCGTGGTGTTCGGCTTCGGCCCCGCGCAAGCGCTGTCAGGCTGAGAACTACCGTCGAATGACCGAATGCACTGAACCGAGCGCGTCTTGAACGCGGTCGACGAGCACGTCGAAGACGATGCGCCCCAAGCTCCGGTATCCCATTCGTGGTCACTTGCATCGCACGAGGCTGTCTCGACCGCCGTGCGGTTATAGCCGAGAGCGTCGGGATCACCCGAAGCCACATCGTTATAGTCGGGCATGTCGCCCGAACAGAACCCGTGATCTCCATCAGCCAACTGTGTACCGTCGCTGCGCTCGCAATACGGATCAAAAGACCGCGTAACTTCGCCGCAGCCCTCACGGCCGCCCGGCCCAATGACCACCGTTTCGGGAGGGATGACCCAATCGTAGCCGCAGCCACTGTAAACCGCGCATGACGAGGTCTCGTCCGCCGGCTGAGCGCCAGCTTCCGCAGTGCATTGCGCTGCCGGCTCCGGAGGTCCGAAGTCGCCAGTCGAGAAATCGAAATCGGTTACGTCCTGACACTGGTACGTCGTCGTTCGCGTCCCAGTGCCACATGACGTGGAACACGACGAAACGCTCGCCACCCAGCCATATGCTGGAGTGCCGGTAGATCCGCCCGAAGATTTCTCCACCGGAATACGGAAAACCGGCTTATCCTGAGCCATCGCAGGCATCGAGGACATTGCAGCCAGTGCAATGCCCAAGGCGATCGGAGCCACGTTGCTTGAGAGCTTCAGGCTCGCTCGAATGCCACCAAACGTCATAATTTACCCCAGAAATGCGAATATCTGGGAATTGTAGGCGCCTCAGGATGTTTCTGGAAGACTAGGTTCTGGGTATTTTTCGCTCAGGGCGGAGACTTCCTCGGGTGTGCGCAGCGTCATCACTCATACCTTCTTCAGCAGAGCTCGCTCTACCTTTACCGAGGCGGGTCGAACGCCTTGCAAAATGCCGTGAACCTGCGGACCAACCGGTCCCCCTTCACTTCCGCCAACTCTTCCCCGAGCTTCCTACGGAAAGCATCTGCAATCCGGTTTACGTCGTTGCCCGAGCCATGCTCCTTCGCGATCGCATAAAGTTCAGGGCAATTGTACTGCAGCGTCCCGCTCGGGAACGACAGCTCAGGTTTCACCAGCGCGCCTTTGGCACCCTTCGGCTTACCTTCATCAGCAGACAGGTCTGGAAGAACTGACATATACTCGATAAGGCCGTTCATTCGTTTGACGGGATGGTTGTCGACCGGCTTGTCGGCATAACTGAGCCATACGGTCTGGCCGGATAGATCGACCGACCCGCGAGCCTGGGGATACACACCAGAAACAGTCTCCCATGCGTTACGCACCGTCTGCCTGAATTTCCCGATAGTCTTGCAGTCATTGCCGAGGTGAGACCAAAGCTGTTTCCAGCTTATAGGAACCTGCTCACCCTCTCGGATCTTCGGGAGGCGATATGCCAGGTAGGTGTACAGGTCCAACTGCGTCGCCGATCGTTTCAGAGCCGCAAACGCCCGCTCATTTAGCGGAACTGCATGATCTCGAATTGTCTCGTAAAAGGGCTCTGACAGCACGAAGCGAGAGACGAACTCTCCTTCTTCTGTCGATACACCGCCATACTTGTTCGCAAGCCTCATATCGCTGGCCTCGAACGCCGAGATCGTGACCGGCTTAACCGATCCCTTCTTAGTCCCCTTCCCCTTCGAAGGTTGCGCTTTCGTGATTTCCTGATCCCAGCGGATAGACCACTCACAGGACATGAGACGGTCGAGCTGCTCCTGCATGAGTGCTCGAGCACCGCGCGGGCCTCCCGAATTCGTTGCAGTGATGCCCATCCTTCGGAGCCACGCGGCGAAGCTGTCTCCAAGATACACTTCTCGGCTCTTCTGCCTCACAGCTTCCGTCATGATGAAAAGCATCGCCAAACGAGCATACGAGCCGTACGGAACGCCCAGCTTCGTCGGGACCAGCTCTCCGTTCACCATCCTCATTCTTTCGGTGGGTCGGATTATGAGCGTGTAGTTGCCCTCTCGCCGGATTATCGGCGCGAACTCTGCTTCGCCCTTCGGGCAGCGGACCGGGAGCGACATTGCGCAGAGCGCTGAATGGAGGAAGCCTGCAGACGGGTCTTGCGTGAGGACTTCGTGGACGGCCTGGAAAACCTTCTCTCCGCCCTCTTCGGTCGCAAGCGCCCTCACCTCATCAATCGAGCTATTCTCCAACTCCTCGACGAGCCTTCTCCCCAGAGGCATTGGCAGCATCAGTTGCGATGGTTCTAACTTTTGGCTCACCTTCGCCTCCCTGCAGCGAATCGATTCGGCTTCGTTGCAACATTATTGCGCCTCGGTTCCGCAATTTGGCAAGCCTCTTGACGGATTCAGGCGTGGAGTTCGGGAAATACCGTCAAAAGACTGCTGAAAAAGGTAAGCCCTCAATTGCTCAGAACGATCGCCTCGCATCCCCCTCCCCTTCCCAAAATATTGAACCCTCACCCGCGAGGATCAATCAAGGAATGAAGATATAGGATAGATGGCTTACCATCATCAGCAGCGCTGATTACCTTATTCAGCAGTTGGATTGACCTTTATCAGCAGCGGATCTTACCTTCCTCAGCAGTGCTGTGGAAAACCGCGCACCGCGGACACGGGTAGCTCGAACGACATCTCTTACCTTTTTCAGCAGGCCGATTGGCCAGCTCCTTACCTTTTTCAGCAGATTTGTCAGAACCAGCCCTGCCCGGCTTGCTGCCGGACATCCCCAGACACGCGATCCTACGGCCACCTCCCCTCACCTGACGGTTTTGGGCGCGGTTCACTGTGGAAAACAGCAACGCGCTGCTGAAAAGGGTAATGCTATCAGCCGAACTTCGTCTTGGCGGATTTTGCTCTTTGAGCTAGGTAAAAGTGTCAATGAAGGAAAGAGGGCCCCGCCCCTTCCTTACAAAGGGGTATTCAATGAACGCCAGTCAGAACTTCGATCCGACGGACACCACACTCGAACAGGTCCGTCGCCGAGAGAACCTCGCGCGCAGCGTCCTGGAGACGATCCGCGACGATAACATCTCCCAGCCCCGCCAGGGACCAACCTTTACGCCAGCACAGGCCGCCGACCTCGTTCATCGTTCCACTTCTGCGATCCGCACCGCGG
>NZ_CP031357.1:2805000-2964154 GCF_003355455.1 Erythrobacter aureus | reverse complement strand
TCTCTTACCATCCCCCGATCGGCGTCTCGCGACGCCTGTTTCGTTCGCCCGATAGCCACAAGGGCAGGCACAGCACGGCCTCGTCCGGAAAAGGCGTTTCCGGAAGTCCCCTTGGCATATTCGGTTTTTAAAGGGCCCGGGCTGTCCCGCCCCGGGCTGAGAACCATTGTGTAGGTCTCACGCCGGATGAGTCGCAAGGGGGATAACTGCAAAAAATCTGAAATATACTTGTTGACTCGTGCCTAAGCCGCAGACCTTCGTTCAACCCTATGGTTTTATTGGGAAAGGTCCGATTTGACGCTACGAATCGCGGGATTTGCGTGGGTTCGATTACTATGCCGTGACAGGTCCGTATCGGAATGAAACCGGAATACGACAAAGGGGCCGCCGGCAACCCGGCGACCCCTTTCGTTTTCGCGTCCGGACGAGCCGGAAAAGCGAATCAGAGCGCGGCGACGCGCTTCGTCAGACGGCTCATCTTCCGGGCCGCGGTGTTCTTGTGCAATACGCCGCGCGCGACACCGCGGGCGAGTTCGGGCTGGGCGGTCTTGAGCGCGGATTGTGCGCCATCCTTGTCGCCCCCTTCGATCGCGACCTCCACCTTCTTGAGGAAGTTGCGGATACGGCTCATGCGGGCACCGTTGATTTCGGCCCGGCGGGCGTTGCGACGGATGCGCTTCTTGGCTTGCGGCGTGTTGGCCATAAAGGTTCTCGGGTCTGTCCTCGTCAGGCCGCACGAGATGCGCGGCGGGTAATATTATACGATGCGTGCGAAAAGGCGGCACGGGCCGCCGGAAAGCGGCGCACTTAGCGCTGCCCCCCCGAATCGTCAAGCAATTCGTCGACCATTTCCGGAACCGTGTGCACTGGCTCCGGTTGGCCCTATATGAGGTGTTCCACAGGAAAGGACAAGGCGTGCGCGACAAGCCCGAATTGAGCGATGCCGAATGGCGTGAGAAGCTGACGCCCGAACAATACCACATCCTGCGCGAGGCAGGGACCGAACGCGCATTCACCGGAAAGTACGACAAGCATTACGATGCCGGCGAATATTACTGCGCAGGCTGTGGCCAGAAGCTGTTCGAAAGCGACGATAAGTATAATAGCGGGTGTGGCTGGCCGGCCTTTACCGAACCCGCCGGGGGAGAGGCCGTGGATGAGCATCGCGACACCTCGCACGGGATGATCCGCACCGAGGTTACCTGTGCCAATTGCGGCGGCCATCTGGGGCATGTGTTTCCGGACGGACCTCGCGATCGCGGTGGCTTGCGCTATTGCATCAATTCCGCAGCGCTCGATTTCGAACCCGGGGATTGATTGGCCGGATTATGCGCTTTGGCCGTTCACGCGGTGTTAGACCTCGCCATGCGAGTTTGTGACACTTATAGGGCCGCGAACAACAAGGGTGCCTGTATAGCCGATGGATAAAAGAGGGAGCCGCCGCAAGAGCGCGGCGCGCACGAAACGCGCTGGACGGGCGTCCGCCGACAAGCCGCACAGCCGCGTCAGGTTCTGGGCGCGCCGCGTGGCGATCTGGGGCGGCGCGCTGGCGTTACTGGCCGCCTTGTTCGTCGGACTCGCCGTGGCCTTCGCGGCACGCTCCATGCCCAGCTACTATCAGCTCAAAGCGACGCAAACCGCGCAGACCATCGTGGTCCGCGCGCGCGATGGCACGGAAATTGTCGAGCTTGGGCCGAGCTTCGGCAAATGGCTTACAGCGGACGAAATTCCGCAGGTCATGAAGGATGCGATGATCTCGGTCGAGGATCGGCGCTATTATTCCCACTTCGGGATCGACTTCTGGCGCACGGGCGGCGCGATCGTGGAGGGCATTACCGGGTCGCGCTCGCGCGTGGGCGGGACATCGACGATTTCCCAGCAGCTCGCCCGCAATGTCTTTCTCAACACCAACCGCACGCTCGATCGCAAGCTGCGCGAGGCCGTTCTGGCCATGGCGCTGGAAGCGAAGTTTTCAAAGGAACAGATCCTCGAGCTCTATCTCAACAAGGTCTATTTCGGCGGCGGAGCTTATGGCATCGACAGCGCCAGCCGGAAGTTCTTCAGCCATCCCGCTACCGAACTGTCGGTTGCCGAAGCGGCGATCATCGCTGGCCTGGTCAAGGCGCCCAGCCGCTATTCCCCGACCGCCGATATCGATGCCGCAGTTGCCCGTGCGAGCGTGGTGCTGCGTCTGATGAAGGAACAGGGGCGTATCGCGCCCGATGTCACGGTCGATCCCTCCGCAGTTAATCTGAAAGAGGAAGCCGGGCAGAATTCGGTCCGCTACTTCACCGATTGGGTGTTGCCGCAGCTCGATCTGCTGCTGCCGGAAACTTTCGAGCCGATCGAGGTGTGGACCACGCTCGATGTCGGAATGCAGCGCGCGGCGACTGCGGCCGTCCAGTCGAACACGCCGGACAGTGCGCAGGGCGCCCTCGTCAGTATGGACCGCGATGGAGCGGTTCTCGCATTGGTCGGCGGCACCGACTATGTCGAAACCAATTACAACCGCGCCACGGATGCGATGCGCCAGCCCGGCTCCGCCTGGAAGCTGTTCGTCTACCTCGCGGCGCTCGAGGCGGGATACACGCCGGACGACCGAGTGATCGATACGCCGGTTAGGATCAACGACTGGAGCCCGCGCAATTCAAGTGGGCGCAATGTTGGCGAAATCGACCTGCGCACCGCCTTCGCTTATTCGATCAATACGGTCGCGGCGCAGCTTGGCAACGAGGTCGGCTT
This sequence comes from Erythrobacter aureus, assembly GCF_003355455.1. Taxonomy (NCBI): domain Bacteria; kingdom Pseudomonadati; phylum Pseudomonadota; class Alphaproteobacteria; order Sphingomonadales; family Erythrobacteraceae; genus Erythrobacter; species Erythrobacter aureus. The sequence continues at coordinate 2,961,412 of NZ_CP031357.1, read as the reverse complement.
CGGCACGGTCGCCTCTATGGCGCGGCGTTTCGGCATAAGCAGCGAGATCAATACCTATCCGGCAATGGTCCTGGGCACCAACGAAGTTCGCCTGATCGATATGACGCGGGCCTTCGCGGGCGTTTCGGCCAAGGGTAATTCGGTCGAACCCTATGGCATCCTCAAGGTCGAAACCGGCGAGGGGGAATTGCTGTATCAGCACGAGCAGGCGCGCAGCACGCAGCTCGTGCCCGATTATGTCGCGGCCGGAATCACCGATCTGTTGCAGACCGCCGTTGCCACCGGCACGGGACGCGCGGCGCAGATCGGGCGTCCGGTGGCGGGCAAGACCGGCACAACCAGTTCGAACAAGGACGGCTATTTCGTCGGCTTTTCGTCGGGCATCACCACCGGTGTGTGGATGGGCCGAGACGACAATAAGCGGGTAGGCGGGTTGCAGGGCGGTACCGCGCCGGCGCGCGCCTTTGCCGCCTATATGCGCTATGCGGTGAAAGATCGCCCGGTCGAGGAATTCGATACCGACCTGCAACTGCCCGAATGGCAGCTCGAGCCCGACGATGAATACATGCTCGGCGATCCGGAGGATTATTATTTCATCGACGAGCAGGGCAATCTGATCGAACCGGGCACGTCCGACAGCCCGCGCGAAGATCCTTTCGCGGAAGAATTCGATCGCACGCTCGATCCCGATCGCCAGCGTGCCCCCCGGTCGTCCCGCACCCCGCCCGCCGCAGCAACCATCACGTGGGGCCGATGGCGCTCCGCAGGCGGTGGGCGACGATTTTCTCGATGAAGCGACGGGAGCGCAGCGCCAGCAACGCCAGCAGCCCGCCCGCGTCCGAACAACTAGTCGGCCGAACAAGAAAAAGGGCGGCGCCCCCATATAGGAGGAGCCGCCCTTATTTGTGCGATTGGCGCCTTAGCGCAGCCTTACCGCAATATACTGTGCCGGACCGCCACGGCGTTGAGCGCGAAGCAAAACCGCCTCGCGCTTGTCCCGCTGTGCCTCGCGAATGGTGTTCTCCAGATCCTCGAGACTTGTCACCGGACGATAATTGGCCGTGAGAATGATGTCACCCCGGCGCAGACCCTTGCGCGCGGCGTCCGAATTCTGGTCCACGCCTGCCACGACCAGGCCCCTTGTATCGGCGCTGACGCCGAGCTGGCGCGCGATCTGCGGGGTAAGCGGGAGCGCTTGCAGGCCGAGTTTCTCCTCGATCACTGCATTGTCGCCCGGCTCCATCGTCTCCTCTTCCTCGGCATCGGGATTGAAGAGCTGCTGCTGGCGCAGTTCCTCTTCGCTCGGCCGCTTGCCCACGGTCACATTGACGCGGCGGGTTTCGCCGTCGCGGATCAGTTCGACCGGAATCTTGGTACCGGGACGGATATTGGCGACGAGGAAAGAGAGCGTCTGGTCGGGCGTCACATCCTGGCCATTGACCTTGGTCACGATGTCGCCAGGCCGGATACCGGCCTCTTCGGCAGGTTCTCCGGGCTGGACCGACTGAATAAACTCGCCCCGGTTTCGTGCAATGCCGAGCGAATCGGCGACATCGTCGGTCACCGGCTGGATTTGCACGCCGAGATACCCACGTTCGATTTCGACCCCGTCGCGCAACTGGCTGACGATCGGCGCGGCGATTTCGGCGGGGATGGCGAAGCCAATGCCCACGCTGCCGCCCGAAGGCGAGAAGATCGCATTGTTGATGCCGATGACATTGCCCTGCATGTCGAACAGAGGGCCGCCCGAATTGCCGCGATTGATCGCGGCATCGGTCTGGATGTAGCGGTCATAGGCGCCGCCCTGGCCGGTGTTGCGATAGACTGCGGAAACGATGCCCGAAGTCACCGTGCCGCCGAGGCCGAAGGGGTTGCCGATGGCAACCACCCAATCGCCCGGGCGAGCCTGCGAACTGTCGCCGAATTCGACGAAGGGAAAGGCTTCGCGGCGTGCGATCTTGAGCACGGCGAGGTCGCTCTGCGCGTCGGTGCCGACCAAATCGGCTTCGTATTCGGTGCCATCGGGCATGGTCACGGTGATTTCTTCCACCGTGCCGCGTCCGCTGGGGCTGACGACATGGTTGTTGGTCACGACATAACCGTCCGCCGAGATGATGAATCCCGAACCGAGCGACTGGCCTTCGCGGAATTGCGGTTCCTGCTGCTGGCCACGGCGGCGGTTGAACAGGCCTTCGAACGGCGTGCCCGCGAAGGGGTTGCCGTTATTGGTCGCTACTTCGATCCGCTGGCGGGTGGAAATGTTGACCACCGCCGGTTGGAGCTGTGCTGTCAGATCGGCGAAACTCTCGGGAGCACCGGCACGCGGTACGACGCGGGCCATGTGGCTGTCGTCGTTCTGAGCGACCTGGGCGCCGGCCGGATAGCCGGTCGCGAGCGAGATTGCGGCGCCGCCCACCAGCAGCGCACTCGTCACGGAATATGCATATCGCACGGGCTTCACGTCCTTTTCGTCCTCTTCTTTAGCTTGCATGGCTTGCAGTCAGTTATTGTTACCGCTCTGCTTGCCCTGCGTTTCGGCTGGCGACTGTCGCGCCCGCCGCTTAACGCCGTTTGAACGACGCCCACACCACTCGACGAACGATCAACGCCGCCCGCGGAACTGTCGCAGATATTCATTGTCCGGCGACAGGATGATGCTGCTTTCCGATGGGTTTTCGCCATTGGAAAACGTGGCGTCGTAGCTCTGCATGGCGCGGTAGAAATCATAGAATTCGGCATCCTTGCCGAACGCGTCGGCATAGATACGCGCCGCTTCGGCGTCAGCTTCGGCGCGAATGATACGCGCATCGCGGCTGCCGCCCGCACGGATAGTGCGCGCCTCGCGCTCGCGATCCGATTCCATCCGGCGGAAGGCCGATTGCAGCGGGGCTTCGGGCAAGTCGGTGCGCATGATCTTCACGTCGACCACTTCGGCGCCATATTGGCGTGCCTGCCGATCGAGATTGGCGCGGACATTGGCCAGCGCGCTGCCCCTTTCGGCGGTCAGCATCGACTGGAAGGTCCGGCGGCCGAGTTCCTGACGCAATACCGAGTTGAGGATCGGCTCGAGCGCGTTGCGCACGCCTTCGGTGGTGCCTGCGCGTTCGACCATGCGAACCGGGTCGGTAATGCGGAACCGCGCATAGGCATTGACCAGCAGACGCTGCTGGTCGGCCGAAAGCACTTCCTCGTCGTTCATTTCGAGATCGAGCAGGCGCTTTTCGATCCGGCGGACCGAATCGATGAAGGGAATGCGCAGGTAGAGACCGGCATCCGTTACGCCGCCGGGCGTGTTGACCACGCCGACCGGTTCACCCGTCCGGATTATGACGGCCTGTTCCTCTTCGGGAACGACATAGGCGCTCATCATGAAGGCGACCAGCAATACGCCCAGCGCGATTACTGCGGTGCGATGGTTTTGCAGGAAATTGGTCATGTTACTGCCCCTCCGGTGCCGTCACGGTGGTCGTGGGTTGCTGCGCCCGGCGCCGAATTTCCGGCAAGGGGAGATAGGGAGTCACGTTGCCTGTCTCGACGATGGTTTTGTCGGTCTGGCTCAGCACGCGCTCCATGGTCTCGTAATAGAGGCGCTGGCGCGTCACCTGCGGCGCGAGGCGGTACTGCTCGTATACCTTGTCAAAGGCTTCGGCCTCACCTTCCGCCTGTGCGAGCACCTGCTGGGCATAGCCGCGCGCCTGGTTGCGCGCCGCATCGGCGTTCTGCTCGGCCACCTGCACGTCGCGGAAGGCATCGACCACCTGAGCGGGCGGGTCGGCCTTCTCGATTTCGACACCCAGCACGCGAATGCCCGCGCCATAGCTGTCGAGCGTCGCCTGCATGCGTTCGCGCACGTCCTGTTCGATCGCCGCACGGCCCTGGCCGGAGAAAGTCTCGTCGAGTTCGGTCTCGGCCACCGAGGCACGCATCGCTGCCTCGGCTGCCTCGTTCACGGTCTCGACCGGATCGACCACGCGGAATTTGAAGCCCTCGAGGTTCTTGATGTTCCACCGCACGATATAGGACAGGTCGACCAGGTTCTGGTCGCCGGTCAAAATCAGTTTGGCCTGATTGTTATTGCCGGGGATCCTGACCGACCGGACACCTTCGACGTCCTCGATATCGACTGTCTCGATGGGGAACGGGGCAGTGAAGTTGAGCCCCGGTTCGAGCGGGCGCGTGTAGTTGCCGAGCGTTTTCACGACCCCCTGCTGTTGCGGGCCGACCAGGTGGACGCTCGTTGCCAGCACACCGATGCCGATCACGGCGATGACCGCGATCGGGAACCAGCTCTTACCGCCGGGGCGCTGGGGAAAGCGGAAATTGGGTCCGCCGGGGCCTCCGCCACCGCTGCGGCGCGGCCCTTCGGGGCCGCGGCTCTTGAAGATATCCTCGATATTCGGCGCCCGGCGACCGTCATTGCCGCCCGGTGGCAGCCAGGGATTGCGCGGCCCCTTCGGCTTGTCGCCATCCTGTGCACCCGTCGGCTTGTCGCCATCGCCACCCTTGCCGGAATCACCGCCCCAAGGGTTTTTCTTACCTGTCATCGCGAGGGAAATCCTCTGTCCGAACCCGTCCAAAACTCTCATGGTCCTTGTTATAGGTGTGCTTCGCGGGAAAAACAGGGGTTGCAGCGCGCTTTTCGATGCTACAGCAGCCGCCCTCATGAGTTCCACCGATCCAAAAACGCTACTGCCCCCCAGCCTTGCCGCGCGCGTGAGCGCGCTCACCATCAAGAACGGGAGGGCGATAGCCGTCGTGGATGCCGCCGGGTTGGGCGCCAAGGATCGCGGCGATATCGAGCGCGCGATTTCCGATACGCTCGGCCAGCGCGAGGATGTTTCCGAAACCCGCGTGGTCTTGACCGCCGAGCGCAAGCAGCGCCGCCTGATCGCTGTCGGCAGCGGCAAGGGCGGGGTCGGCAAATCGACGCTGACCGCCAACCTCGCAGTGGCGCTGGCCAAATTGGGGCACAAGGTCGGGCTCGTCGATGCCGATGTCTACGGCCCATCGCAGCCGGTCATCTTTGGCAATCAAGGGCAGAAGCCGGTCGCGCGCGACGAGAAACTCGTTCCGGTCGATAGCGATATCGGTATCCCCGTTCTGTCGATGGGCCATTTGGTCGAACCGGGCCGCGCGCTTGCCTGGCGCGGGCCGATGGCGGGCAATGCCCTGTCGCAACTGATCGATGCGCATTGGGACGATGTCGATACTTTGCTTGTGGATCTTCCGCCGGGCACGGGGGACGTGCAGTTGACCATGCTCCAACGGTTCAAACCAATGGGCGCGGTGCTGGTCTCTACGCCGCAGGACTTGGCATTGATCGATGCCGCGCGGGCGGGCCAATTGTTCGACCAGGCGGGTGTGCCGATCATCGGCCTGGTCGAAAACATGGCGGGCTATGCCTGCCCGCATTGCGGCGAAATGTCCGATCCCTTTGGCAAGGGCGGGGTCGAGACGGCGGCACAGCGGCTCGACCTCCCCTTCCTGGGGCGCATCCCGCTCGATCTCGCCATTCGTGAGGGCAGCGATAAAGGAACGCTTCCGGCCGCAGGCGATGATCTGCTGGCCCAGCCCTTCCATGACATCGCCGCCAAGATCCACTCATGGATTGGCGCGCAAAGCTAGACGAACTTCCGGTCACGCGGCGCCAGTTGATCGCGGGCGCTGCAGTGGGCGGCGGGCTGGCGGTCGCCTGGTGGCTGTGGCCGCGCCGCTATTCCAGCCCGCTCGCTCCCCGCCCCGACGAACGCGATTTCGGCGGCTGGATGACGATCGGCAGCGATGGTGTGGTGACCGTGGCTGTGCCGCAGCTCGAAATGGGCCAGGGGGTTACCACGCTGCTCGCGCAGGTCGTGGCGGTCGAACTGGGTGCAGACTGGCGTCAGATAGCGGTGGAACCGGTTCCGCCTTCGGGCCTTTACGCCAATGTCCCGCTCGCGGCGAAATGGGCTCCGTTGTGGTCCAACCTACCCAGCCTGGCGGGTGATGCTGACAGCCTGCTGGCGGAAAACTTCGCGCGCGCAAACGCCTTCGCGGCGACGGCACGGGGCTGCTCGCTCATCGCCTATGAACAGCCGATGCGCGAGGCGGCGGCGAGTGCGCGCGCCATGCTGGCCATGGCGGCTGCCGAACGCTGGGAGGTCGATTGGGAGGAATGCGAGGTCGAAGGCGGGCTCGTGCGACATGGCGAGCGACAGCTCGATTTCGGCGCGCTCGTGGCCGAGGCTGCCGAATTCGACCCGCCCGACCCTGCGCCCTTGCGAGTTCAGCCTGCGAGCGAGGACCCCTCTCCGGCAGAGGCCGAGCTCGATCCCGTCTTCCCGCGCCTCGACCTGCCCGCCAAGGTCGATGGCAGTTTCCTTTTCGCGGGCGACATTCGCCTGCCGGGGCTCGTCTATGCCTCCATCCGGCACGGCCCGCTGGGCAAGCCGGACCTGTCCGCCTTCGAGGCGGGGGCTGTCGAGGGTCTCAGGGGCCTGGTCGGCGTGGTCAAGTCGAAACGCTACCTCGCCGCGGTGGCGGAAAGCTGGTGGATCGCCGAACAGGCGCTGAAGAAAATGCGCCCGGTGTTTGCCGGGCCACCCGCCGTCGAGAGCGCCGCCGCGCTGGAGGCGCTGGAGGCCGCGCATGACGAGGTCGATCCCGAGCGCATACGGGAAGTCGGCAGCCCCGACGATCTTCTCGTGCGGCCCGATTATACGCAAAGCTATTCGGTGGCACCGGGCGTTCACGCGACGATAGAGACCGCAAGCGCGACCGCGCGGTTCGATGGCGATACGCTGGAATTATGGATCGCGGCGCAGGCGCCCGAGCTCACGCGCCGGGCGGCCGCCAGGGCGATCGGCATTTCGCCGCAGGATGTGGTCCTCTATCCCACAGCCGCCGGGGGAAGCTTCGATGCACGGCTCGAACGTCGTCATGCGATCGAGGTGGCGCAGATCGCGAAGCAGATCGGCCGCCCCGTCAATCTGACCTGGCCGCGAGTGCAGGAATTGCAGTCGGTGCCTGTGCGCACGCCGGTAAGCGCGCGCCTTGAAGCCGCATTCCTCCCCGCATCCGGCGGACGGATTGCGGCGTGGCGCTCGCGTCTGGCGATGCCTGCGACCGTCCATGAATTCGGGCGGCGGCTGTTCGACAACAAGACCCCGCAGGCGGCCATGGAGCACGCGGCGGGGGAGGCCGATGCGCTCGCCTGCGAAGGCGCCGTGCCGCCCTACAGAATAGACCATGTGGCAGTCGATCACCTGCCCGTAACCCTGCCGTTTCCGACCGGGCAAATGCGGGGGAATGCGCAGGCCTACAACGCTTTTTTCTCGGAAAGTTTCGTCGACGAGCTGGCCGAACGCGCCGGGCGCGACCCTTTCCTCTACCGCATGGAAATGCTGTCCGGTCTGCCGCGCATGGCCGACACGCTGCGCCGCGCGACTCGGCTTGCCGGATGGGATGGTGGACGCCGCGGCACGGGGCAGGGGCTGGCGTTGGCCCGCTTCGGATCGCCGGAAAGCGGCGGCTGCATCGCCTGCGTTGCGCAGGCGGCGTTGGGTGAAGGCGGGGTGCGTGTCAGGCGTCTGCATGCAGCGGTCGATATCGGGCGCGTGGTCAATCACGATATCGCGCGCCAGCAGATCGAAGGCGGGCTGATTCTCGGACTCTCGCTCGCAACCGGATCGAGCGTGGCCTATGAAGACGGCAAGCCGGTACCCGGTCGCCTAGCCGGGCTCGCTTTGCCGACACTGGCCGACAGTCCCGAAATCGTCGTGGAATTGCTGGCCAGCGATGCGCCGGCCTTCGATCCGGGCGAACTCGGCGTGGCCGTGGCGCCTCCCGCGATTGCGAATGCCCTTTACTCCGCGACCGGAGTGCGCTTTCGCCGCCTGCCATTGCTATCGGAGGGCCTATGACCTGGCAGACGCAGAAACTTCCCCTCGATCATCCCCCGGTGAAATCGGGCAGGGTCGGGGTGTTGATCGTCAATCTTGGCACGCCCGACGCGCCGGAAGCCGGGCCGGTGAAGCGCTATCTGGCGGAATTCCTGTCGGACCGCCGCGTGGTCGAAATCCCGCCGATCGCCTGGCAGCCGATCCTGCGCGGGATCATCCTCAACACCCGCCCGAAAAAGAGCGCCCATGCCTATCGCCAGGTCTGGACCGAAGAGGGATCGCCCCTTGCGGTCATCACCCGCAGGCAGGCCGATGCGATGCAGCTGCGACTGGGCGAGCAGGTGACGGTCGACTGGGCAATGCGTTATGGTACGCCGTCGATCCCGGACCGTTTGCAGACGCTGATGGATGCCGGGTGTGAGCGCATCCTGCTAGCCCCCCTCTATCCGCAATATAGCGGAGCGACGACGGCGACGGTGGTCGACAAGGCGGCCGACAAGCTCAAGGCCATGCGCTGGCAGGCCAGCCTACGTACCTTGCCGCCCTATCACGACGATCCGACCTATATCGACGCGCTGGCGAGCGATTTGTCGCGTCAGTTAGGTGCCTTGGAGTTCGAGCCCGAAGTGCTTCTGCTGAGTTTCCACGGCATGCCGCAGCGCACGCTCGATCTGGGCGATCCGTATCACTGCCACTGCCAGAAGACCTCGCGATTGCTGCAGGAGAAACTGGCCCGCCCGGGCCTGCGCTTCCGCACCACGTTCCAGTCGCGCTTCGGGCGAGCCAAATGGCTCGAACCGGCGACCGATGTCGTGCTCGAGGAAGAGGCAAAAGCGGGCACGAAGCGTCTGGCCATCGCGGCGCCGGGTTTTTCCGCGGATTGCCTCGAAACGCTGGAGGAACTCGCCATCCAGGGGCGCGAACAGTTCACCGAAGCGGGCGGGGATCATTTCGCCGCGCTGTCCTGCCTCAACACCTCCGATGCGGGGCTCACCATGCTCGAAACCTTGCTGCGGCGCGAATTGTCGGGGTGGATTAACGCCTAGAAATTACTTACACTGCGGTAAGTTGTCAGGAGCTACCTATGGCCACGCTTGCCTCGCACCAACCCGCCGACCTTGCGCCAACGCACTGGACCGAAGGCAATCCCAGCGACGACGAACTCGCCCACATTCCGGGAGAGGCGGGCTGGCCGATCATCGGCAACACTTTCCGGATGCTCGCCGATCCGCACGGCATGGCCAAGTCGATGGTCGACAAATACGGCAGAGTGTACAAGAACAAGGCGTTCGGCGGATGGAACATCGCGTTGATCGGTGCGGATGCCAATGAACTTGTGCTGTTCGACCGGGACAAGCTGTTTTCATCCGAGCAGGGCTGGGGGCCCATCCTCGACAAGCTGTTTCCGCGCGGGTTGATGCTGATGGATTTCGACCATCATCGGGCCGATCGCCGGGCGCTGTCGATTGCATTCAAGCCGGGGCCGATGCGGCATTATTCGGGCGCGCTCAACCGGGGAATCGCCAAGCGCGTGACGGAATGGGGTGCCAATGGCTCCAGAGGCGGGATGCGGTTCTACCCCGCGATCAAGGAACTCACGCTCGATCTCGCGGCGGACAGTTTCATCGGCATCCCTTGGGGACCTGAAGCGGACCGGATCAATCGTGCCTTCATCGATATGGTTCAGGCCAGCGTGGCCCCCGTGCGTAGGCCGTTGCCCTTCACCCAGATGAAGAAGGGCGTCGACGGGCGCGCCTTTCTGGTCGACTATTTCACCAAGGAAACGCGTCGCCGCCGCGCCGAGGGCGGCGGGCAGGACATGTTCAGCCAGTTTGCCACGGCCGAGTACGAGGATGGCAGCCTGATGCCGGTCGACGAGGTTGTCGACCATATGAACTTCCTCATGATGGCCGCGCATGACACGATCACCTCCAGCGCGACCTCGCTGCTGTGGCTGCTTGCCAAGCATCCCGAATGGCAGGACAAGTTGCGGGCAGAGGTGGAGAGCGTAACCGGGGGCGTCGATGCCGATGGCCGTGTGCGCGATCTGGCTTACGAGGATCTCGGGAAGCTCGAGCTTACCGAAATGGCGTTTAAGGAAGCGCTGCGCTTCATTCCGCCTGTGCCCTCCATGCCGCGTCGCGCGCTGCGCGATTTCGAATATGGCGGTTACAGAATTCCTGCGGGCACTCCGGTCGGCATCAACATCCACTGGACGCATCACAGCGAGGATTACTGGGACGAACCGGAAAAGTTCGATCCGATGCGCTTCACGCCCGAAAAGGTGAAGGCGCGCCACAAATACGCCTGGGTTCCCTTCGGCGGCGGCGCCCATATGTGTCTGGGCCTCCACTTCGCCTACATGCAGGTGAAAATCCTGATGGCGCAGCTCCTGCCGCGTTACCGTGTGGAGCTCGTCGGCGGCGACCCGGAATGGCAGGCCTGGCCGATCCCCAAGCCGAAGGACGGGCTGAAAATCGCATTGCGGGCGCTGTGAATCCCCGCGAAGGCGGGGGTCTCTGTCGGCCAGGTCCGCGCTTTGGGCCTAAGACCCCCGCCTTGGCGGGGGATCGTCTCTAGAAATCGATCGCTATGCCGTCCTTCACCCAGTCGCCATACCGGGTCGGGCTCAATTCCTCCTCGTCCTCGCTCTTCTTCGGTTGGGGCGGGGGATCGTTGGTCCAATGGGCGGGTTTCTCGAACCCGTCGGGCCGTTTCGTTGCGCGCTCGGTCATATCTGCAAGATGATGGCGCTGGCGGCTTTGCGCAAGTGCGCGTAAGGCGCACCGCCCATGGCCCAACCCCAAGGTATTCACGCCCGCCGCGCGGCGCTCCGTCTGCTCGATGCGGTCCTGCGCCGCGGCGAGACGCTCGATATTGCCTTTGGTGGCGCGACCAAGGATGTGCGCAAGTTCGAGGACAAGGCGCTTGCCCGCGCCATCGCCAGCGAAGTGCTGCGCTGGATGGTCGATATCGATGCGCTGATCGATTCCGCGACGAAAAAGCCGCTGCCGCACGATGCCAAGGCCCGCATGGTCCTGCGCATGATGCTGGCCCAGTGGTTGCGGCTGGGCACCCCGCCGCATGCGGTGGTGGCGACCGGGCTTGACCTCTTGGCTGGCGGCCCGCGTCGCCTGGCGCATGGTGTTTTTTCGACGCTAACGAGGAATGCGGCGTCGCTGCCCGATGTGCCGACTCTGCCGGAAGAGGCCGCCCTGCGCTGGGGCGAGCGAGCCCAAGCCATCGCCGCCGGTCTCGCGGACCCGCCGCCACTCGATCTGACGCTGCGCGATCCGGCCGAAACCGAGCACTGGAAGGTCCAGCTTTCCGCCGACAGCCTGATGCCCGGCCATCTGCGCCTGCCGCGGGGCGAGAATGTCGAGAACCTGCCCGGTTTCGCGGACGGGGCATGGTGGGTCCAGGACCTTGCCGCTTCCCTGCCGGCGCGCTTGCTTGGGCAGGGTGAGGGGCGCCACGTGCTCGATCTGTGCGCGGCACCGGGCGGCAAATCGCTGCAACTGGCGGCACAGGGATGGCACGTCACCGCGCTCGATATCTCCAAGCGTCGGCTCGATCTGCTCAAGGCCAATCTCAAGCGAACGGGCCTGAAGGCCAGCACCGTGCGCGCCGATGCCCTGAAGTGGGAGCCGAAGCATCATTTCGACGCGATCCTGCTCGATGCGCCCTGTACCGCCACAGGCACGGCACGCCGTCACCCCGATGTCCTGCATCGCATCGGTCAGCGGCAGATCGAGGAGATGGCGGACTTGCAAGCCGCTCTGCTGGAATGCGCGCAGGGCTGGCTCAAGCCCGGCGGCACACTGGTCTACGCCACCTGCTCGCTGGAGGGCGAGGAGGGCGAGGAGCGGGCGCGAGACGTGAGACTGACACCATCGCCGATCGCCTCGGACGAGCTACCTGAAGGCCTGGCGCCTGCCGCCGAAGGTTGGCTGCGCACCGATCCGGGCCTGCTTGCCGAGGACGGCGGCCTCGACGGCTTCTTCGTCGCGCGCTGGGCTAAGGCCTTGGGCTGACCACCCGAGTCCGGGCTCGCAACCAGCTCGCCGAAGTTCGCGGGTGCGTTAGCGTGCGAGCTCTCGTTCGGTTTGTCGAGCAGCCCTGAGACCCGAAAGATGCGCACCGTAGACAGTGGTAGCAAAGGGCCCTGGCGCTGCGTCGCCCGCGAAATGGACACGGCCTTGCAGTGGCTGTGCAAATTTGCGGCGAGCATTCCCGGCGCCTGGTCTGACCGCGCTGAAGCTGCCGAGGGAAAGCGGGTCGGCCGCCCAGTCGTATGATATTACGGCTCCCAGGCGCCCCGCCGCGTTCTTTCCCAACGTTTGCGTTATTCGCTCGATCGCGTAAGCGCGGCGCCCCGCAATATCCTGCCGCGCGAGCTCTGAAGCCAGATCTCCCGATGCGATCAAGGTCAGGACCGGGTCGAACTGATCCGCGACGAGCATTTCGAGATTCCCGGACGCCAGTCTGCAGATGTCGGCATGATATTCTGGAAGCCGGTTCCCCATTCCTTCGAAACGAAAGCCGACCTTGAGGAATTGCCCGACTGTGAACTTGCCCAAAGCCTCAGCTTTGGCTTGGGGCAGGTCGGGGCTAAACCTGATCCCGCCGGACGCAAGAACCGTCGGAGGTACGGCGATGATGACATGCCTGGCGGTCGCGCTGCCCCATTGACCAGATACGGCGATCCGATTCCCATGGTGCCAGTCGACCAATGCCACCCGATGATCCAGGCGTACGGGCACGCTTTTGAAGACTGCCGCGACGAGGGCGCCATAACCCCCTGACACAGTCCGCTCCTCGCCGTCTTCCAACGACAGGAAATCCTCAAACGAGATTCGATCGGGTTGGGCGCCAAGCGAGAAGGCGGCGATTCCGATCATTGCATCGCGCCACTCGTCGCCCGACAGAAAAGGTGCAAGCGAGCTGTCTCGGGGGAGAATGGAAGGAATGAACATTCGGCGTTCAAGATCGCTCGTTGCCTTGTTCATCCGCAATGTGGCGTTCTCGTCCGAGAGCGCCTTTCCGGCACAGTAGAGCTGGCGGTCGGAGGTGTCCGCAACCTTCAGCGCGAGCCCTTTGTCTCTGGCCAGCTGCGTGAAGCTGTTGTGCTCGGCGTTATGAAGCCAGTGTGCCCCTTGGTCGAACGGGACACCGAGGCTGTTCGCGTCGGTCCAGGCACGTCCCCCTATGCGGCTTCGAGCCTCGAGAACGAGAATTCTCCGACCTTTGGTTGCGAGAGCATGGGCCGCACTTAGGCCCGCGACTCCGGCGCCGATGATGATCGCGTCGAAATCGGTCGGAACTGGTAAGCGTACACAGGCAGGGGCGGCCAACAGGCTCGCGATCCCGGCAACTACCTTTCGACGGGCAAGCACGACGCAATTCTCCAAAAGTGACGATATTGTCATTTTTCTATATGACAATATCGTCACCTTTTCAATTGCCAGCTTGCGATGGCGCGAGGTAGGCCACCAACATGGCGAACAGGGTTGTCATCAAGCCGAAGCAAGAGCGCTCGCGGATGCGCGTGACCACCCTGCTCGATGCCGCCGAAGAATTGGTTGAAGAGCTTGGTGTCGAAGGCTTTGCAATGTCGGAGGTGGCACGGCGCGCAGGGGCCGCCCACGGATCACTCTACCGCTACTTCGCTTCGCGTGAAGCCCTCCTCGCAGCCCTGCATGAGAGGCAGCTTTCGCAGCTAGAGGCTGCTGTCGTCCAAGCAAGTCAGAAGCTTGGTCTCAAGCAAGCCGCGCCAACTCCAGCGGAGTTTCTCGATGTCTTTCTCGATCCACTACGCGACTTCCTTGCTCGCAACCGGTCCTACCGCCTGCTCAGAGTCGGCATGCCGGGTGCATGGCAGGCGGCTTCTTCGGAAGCGGAATTGGATGCCCGTGTAGTCGATGAACTTGCACGGGCACTGAGGACACTAGTCCCAGGGCTAGAAGAGAGCAGGCGCGTTCTTGCAGCCACGCTTCTACTGTCACTCACTGATTCCACTATCATCATCGAGGAAAGGCCTGAGGTTCAGCGCGAGGGCCGCCGTGTTCTGGAATTATACCTCGAGGACCTCGTCTCTAATGTCAGCTGTGAACCATCGCGAACCGGTGGCACGACAAGCTGACATTTTCAGGCCTCTTCCTTGAGATACTTCTGGAAGCTCTTGCGCAGCTTCATCAGCTTGGGTGGGATGACCGCGAGGCAATAGGGATTGCGCTGGCCTTCGCCGTCCCAATATTCCTGATGATAGTCCTCCGCCGGATACCATTCGCCGCTTTCGATGGTGGTTACGGCCTGCTGGCCCGGATGGTCGTCGTCCCAGCGCGCGATGGCGGCCTTGGCTTCGTCCTCCTGCCCTTCGAGCGGGAAGATCGCGCTGCGGTACTGGGTGCCGACGTCGTTACCCTGCCGGTTGAGCTGGGTCGGGTCGTGCGTGCCCATGAAGACGTCGTAGAGCTGGGCGAGAGTGATCTGCGTATCGTCGAAGGTCACGCGCACGCCCTCGGCATGGCCGGTGTTGCCGGTACAGACTTCCTTATAGGTGGGATCAGGCTTGTCGCCGCCGATATAGCCGCTTTCGACTTCGCTGACGCCGATCACGTCCTTCATCACCGCTTCGGTGCACCAGAAACATCCACCCGCGACGATCGCCTGCCGTTGTGCCATATACGTCATTCTCCTTTGCGAGGAACAGATAGGGTGCCACAACGTCATTGTCATGCAGACCCGCACAAAGAATGCCGTGCCGGTACAAACAGGGGAGAATTTCATGCGTAGACCGATTGCCGCGATGCTTGCGGGCGCCGCCCTGGCCACTCTCGCCGCGCCCGTTGCCGCGCAGCAGCAGGAAGAAAGCAACCAGACCCGTCAGGTTCTGGGCCGGATTCTCGATGTCATCCTTGGCCCAGGCGAGCAGGACCGGAAAGACGGGACCGATGCCGAACGGCCGACTGTCGCTCCGCTCACCATGGATCAGGTTCTCGCCGATCCGCGCCGCGACGAAGATCGCGCGCGCGATCAGTTCCGCCACCCGGCGCAGACGCTGTCATTCTTTCGCGTCGAACCGGGACAGACGGTCGTCGATTATATGCCGGCAGGCGGCTGGTATACCCGCGTGCTGGTACCCTATCTCGGATCGGAGGGGCTCTATATCGGACTGACGCCCGATCCCGCCGCAGCGGATAGCGAGCGGTTCGAAAACTATGTCTCTCAACTGCCGGGCCGCTTCCGCGAGGCGGCACCTGGCTGGTCGCTGACCGGCGCGCCGATGGCGGTTTATGGATCGCAGGATCTGCCCGAAGAACTGAACGGCCAGGTCGACCGTGTGCTGATTTTCCGCGAAATGCACAATCTGTTGCGTTCGGGGGCGATGTATACCGAACTCACCCGTATCCGGGGCTTGCTCAAGCCCGACGGCATGGTCGGTATCGTTCAGCACCGGGCCAAGGAAAACGCGCCCGCCGACTATACTCTGGGCGCGAACGGTTATCTGCGCGAAAGCGATGTGGTTGGCCTGATGCGCGTCCACGGTTTCGAACTGGTCGACAGCAGTGCGATCAATGCCAATTACCGCGACTCCGCAAATCACCCGAAGGGTGTGTGGGAACTGCCCCCGACACTCGGTACGAAGCGCGAGGAATTGCGCGAGATCGGGGAAAGCGACCGGATGACATTGCTCTTCCGCAAACGCTGATCCGTCAGCCGCGGTTCATATGAATGGAGGCAGGCCCTCGATGTAACACCATTACATCGAGGGCCGTATTTTATGTTTCGCAATTGGATTCTCCCGCTCGCAAGTCCGCTTGTTCTGGCCGCCTGTACCGATCGCGTCGATGAGGCGCGGGGCGTCGATCATGGCGAAACGCTGCTCTCGGTCAGTGCTGGCGGGCAGGCCGAGAGCCGTCCCGATCGGGCGCAGTTCCAGGCCGGTATCGAAACCTGGTCACGCAGTGCGAAGACGGCGAGCGAGGAGAACAAGGAAAAGATCGCCGAGATCGTGACGGCCTTGCGCGAGATCGGTGTGGAAGAGAAAGACATCCAGACCCGCGCGGTCCATGTCCGCCGGATCGATTGGGGCGATCGCAAAGGCCAGTTCCAGGCGAGTAATGTGGTCGAGGTGACGATGCGCGATCCGGACAGGGCCGGCGATGCCGTGGCTGCGGTGACCGAAGCGGGGGCGAACATCGTCTCCGGTCCGAACCTCTCGATGACCGATCCCGAAGCAACCGCCAATCTTGCCTATGCCGATGCCTACAAGGCAGCGCGAAAGCGGGCCGAAGCCTATGCCGAGGCAGCCGGAATGGAGGTCAGCCGGGTGCTCTATATCCGCGACGCGGGCGGGACGCAGGGCCAGACCTGGCTCCGCGGTGCCGAGGCAATGAACGAAGCCGTGGTTCAGCGGACGGTATCCGCCCCGCCGCCGCCGGTTTCAATGGCGCCGCGCCCGGAAAGCGGTGACGGGATGATGGTCGGCATGACGCGCTCGAACGTCTATATCCAGGTGGACTTCGCCCTGCGGGAGAAATAACGCTGATCCGATGAGAGAACTGACTGTCGCCGTCCTGCAGCTTGCCCTCGCTCGCGCGGGGGAGGCAGAGAACATTGCCGCCGTATCCGCGCTGGTCGAGGAGGCGGCAGGCAAGGGTGCGCAGGTGATCCTTCCGCCCGAACTGTTCGCCGGCGAATATTTCTGCCGCGAGGAGGAAGAGGAACTCTTCGCTCTGGCGCGCCCGACGGCGGAGAGCCCAAGCGTGCAAGCGATGCAGGGCCTCGCCGCGAAGCTGGGCGTCGCCATCCCCACCAGCTTCTTCGAGCGCGATGGCCATCACTATTACAACACGTTGGCGATGATCGGCCCCGACGGTGAGATCGCCGGGACCTATCGCAAGAGCCACATCCCCGACGGGCCGGGCTACGAGGAAAAATACTATTTTCGCCCCGGGAATGACGGTTTCAAGGTGTGGGACGTTTTCGGCGCGCGCATCGGCGTGGGGATATGCTGGGATCAGTGGTACCCCGAATGCGCGCGGGTCATGGCGCTGAAAGGCGCCGAAGTGCTGCTTTATCCCACGGCCATCGGATCGGAACCCTATGACGCCGATCTCGATACCAGCCGCATGTGGCGCCGCGCGATGATCGGCCATGCGGTGTCCAATTGCATGCCGGTATGCGCCGCCAACCGCATCGGCCACGAAGGCCCGGCCGATCGCCAGCAGAGCTTTTACGGCCACAGCTTCATTTCCGACGAATGGGGCGATCTGGTCGAGGAATTCGGTGCTTCGGATAGCGGGGCGCTGGTCGCGACGATCGACCTCGAACGGGCGGCGAAACATCGCGCGGGCATGGGCTTCTTTCGGGATCGCCGCCCGCAGCTCTATGGCCGGATTTGCGAGGATATCTGATCGTGCCGCCTGGCATCGACCAGGCGCAGCTCGACGCGTTGTTCACCGCCGCTCTCGAGGCCGGTATCGCCCGGATCGAAAAAGACGGCACCTTCTTCCCGCTTTTGTTCGAATTGCGTGCAAATGGCGCAATACAGAATGTCGCCGTGCTCGAAACCGGGGCCATCGACGGCGCGCAGACCGTGCTCGACCGCTTCGCCGAATTGCTGAAACCGCGCGCGCGGGAGGGCACGATCCGGGCTGCGGCCATCGTCCTGCATCATGCAAACCGGGACATGATGGAAGTGCGGCTGCGGGCCACCGATTATGCCGGCGATGTCCAGGTTCCTTTCGCCATCGCGCGGGGTGGCCTGCTCAAGAGAAAACGCAGGCTTACGCTGGGCGAGTTCACGCTGAGCGCAGCCGAGAACGAGATATTCTAGCGCCCGGCGAGTTCTTTCAAAACGATGCTCCAATGGTCTAGCCCGTCATAGAAGGCATCGACCCGCATCCTTTCGTTCAGCCCGTGTGCGTAAATATCCTGCGGGCGGCTGGCACCTGCCCCGATGGCCACCGTCTCGTAGCCGAGCGCGCGATAATGCATGCCGTCCGTGCCGCCCGAAGACATCGTCGGTATCATCGGGATGGGCTTGCCGAAGCGCGCTGTCAGCGATTTGGCCAACGCTGCTTCCACCTCGTCGGGAAGCGAGCTCATCGGGCTCTCCGTCGCTTCGCTGCGCTGGCTGACGGCGATCGCCTCGTTGCCGATGACCGTCTCGAGCGTCTCCTTGACCGATTCCACGCCTTCACCCGGGAAGACGCGGCAATTGACCGCCGCGCTGGCCGATTGCGGCAATGCGTTCTCCGCATGGCCGGCCTTCAGCATGGTCGCGACGCAGGTGGTGCGCAGCGTGCCGACGAAGCCGGGATTGGCGCTGATCGTGTCGATGGCGTCGGCATCGCTCGGATCGGCGGCGAAAGCGCGCATGGCAGCGCCGAGTTCTCCGGGAATGCTCTGGCCCATGGCGGCGAAATAGCTGCGTGTCAGGGCGCTCTCGCGCACCGGGAACCGATGCTGCGAAATCCGGGTCAGCGCCGCGGCCAGATCGTAGATCGCATTGTCGTTGCGCGGGCGGGATGAATGGCCGCCCGGATTGGTCGCGGCGATGTCGAATGTGACATAGGTCTTCTCCGCGAGCTGGACCTGCTGGGCGAGCGGGGAATAGTCGTCGGCCAGACCGATCCCGCCCGCGTCGGAATTGAGAACATAGGCCGGATCGACATTGTCGGCGACCCATTTCGCCTGTGCGCGGGTGGAGACCATCCCGGTTTCCTCGTCGCCCGAGAAAACCAGATAGAGATCGCGCCTGGGCGTCCAGCCTTCCTTTTTCAGCCGGATGAACGTCCCGGTGAGATTGGCGACGCCATATTTGTTGTCCTGCGTCCCGCGTCCGAAGAAATACCCGTCTTCTTCCACCAGAGTGAAGGGATCGCGTTCCCAATCCTCGGGCAGGGCGTCGACCACATCCATATGCGCCAGCATTACGATGGGTTTCGCGCCCGAAGAGCCATCGCCGCGATAGCGCACGATCAGGCCCTGGGTTGCATCGCCATCGCTATCGTAATCGGTGACCATCAGATCCCGATCGGGAAATCCGGCTTCGGCCAGGCGATCGGTCAGATAGGTGACCATTTCATCCATCTGCCCGTGTCCGGCTGCGGTTCGGAAGGCGATGATATCGCGATAGATGTCATGCACGCGCTGCTCGTGTTCGGTCAGGTCGCGCGGCGATGCCTCGCTTGCCGCGGCCTGCCCCGAAATCGTCAAGGCACCTGCCAGCAGAAACGCCTTCATTGTCATCGTCCACCCTCCCCGATTGGCTCTTGTCGGTTGCGACGCTAGGGCGGGGATATGAGGGACGCAAGCAAGCATCGCTACCTGATCGCTCTTGGGTCCAACTGCCGGGTGCCGGGCATCGGCGCGCCGCGCGCGGTGCTGGCTTCGGCTGCCGGGGCGCTGACGGATGCGGGGTGGCGGGTCGATGCCTTCTCGCGTCTCGCTGACAGCGCGCCGGTCGGCCCGTCCTTGCGGCGATACGCCAATGCGGCCGCGGTGATCGTTGGGGATTTTTGCCCGCCCGAAGCGTTGAAAAGCCTGCAGGATATCGAACGGGCTTTCGGCCGGGAGCGGCGCGGACAGCGGTGGCGCTCGCGCACGCTGGATCTGGATATCGTGCTGTGGAATGGCGGAATGTGGCAAGCGCCCGGCCTTTCGGTGCCGCATCCGCTGTTTCGCGAACGCGATTTCGTTCTGCACCCCGCTGCGCAGATTGCTCCGCATTGGCGCGATCCGGTCACCGGCCTCACCATCCGCCAGCTTGCCGCGCGCCTTTCCCGGCCACTGCGCACAGAATGACGCATGACCCGCTTGACCACCCGCAACAGCGTCCCTAGGTGGCACGCCGTGGTCGGGCCGTTAGCTCAGTCGGTAGAGCAACTGACTTTTAATCAGTAGGTCGCTGGTTCGAACCCAGCACGGCTCACCACCACAATTCGCCCCGAGGCCGGAGCGCCGGCATCCACCGTCCGGAGCATTTGCCTGTGAAGACTCGCGCTGCCGTCGCCTTCGCCCCCAAGCAGCCCCTCGAAATCGTCGAGCTGGATCTGGAAGGGCCCAGAGCGGGCGAAGTGCTGGTCGAGATTATGGCCACGGGTATTTGCCATACCGACGCCTACACGCTCGACGGGTTCGATTCGGAGGGAATCTTTCCCAGTGTACTCGGCCATGAAGGCGCGGGAATCGTGCGTGAGGTGGGCGCGGGCGTGACCAGCGTGAGGCCGGGCGATCATGTGATCCCGCTCTACACGCCGGAATGCCGACAGTGTAAATCGTGCCTCTCCGGCAAGACGAATCTGTGTACGGCCATCCGCGCAACGCAGGGCAAGGGGCTGATGCCCGACGGCACCACGCGCTTTTCCTATAAGGGCGAGCCGATCTTCCACTATATGGGCTGCTCGACCTTCTCGAACTTCACCGTCCTTCCAGAAATCGCGGTCGCCAAAATCCGCGAGGACGCGCCGTTCAAGACGAGTTGTTACATCGGCTGCGGAGTTACGACCGGTGTCGGCGCGGTGACCAAGACAGCCAAGGTGCAGGTCGGCGACAATGTCGTGGTCTTCGGCCTTGGCGGGATCGGCCTCAATGTCATCCAGGGCGCGCGGCTTGCGGGCGCGAACATGATCGTCGGCATCGACATCAATCCCGATCGCGAGGAATGGGGCCGCAAGTTCGGTATGACCCATTTCCTCAACACGAAGGGTATGAGCAATGACGAGGTGGTCGCTAGAATCGTCGAGATGACCGATGGCGGGGCGGACTACACCTTCGACTGCACCGGCAACACCGATGTCATGCGCACGGCACTGGAGGCCTGCCACCGCGGCTGGGGCACCTCGATCATCATCGGCGTGGCCGAAGCGGGCAAGGAAATTGCGACGCGGCCGTTCCAGCTGGTAACGGGCCGCAACTGGCGCGGCACGGCTTTCGGCGGCGCCAAGGGCCGCACCGACGTGCCCAAGATCGTCGACTGGTACATGGACGGCAAGATCGAGATCGACCCGATGATCACCCATGTCCTTACTCTGGAAGAAATCAACAAGGGGTTCGACCTTATGCATTCTGGCGAAAGCATCCGTAGCGTGGTGGTGTTCTGATGGCGGGCAAGATCTATCCCGATGCCGCCGCCGCACTCGAAGGCGTGCTGCGTGACGACATGCTCATCGCGAGCGGCGGCTTCGGCCTCTGCGGAATCCCCGAGCGTCTGCTCACCGCGATCCGCGACAGCGGTGTGAAGGGCCTCACCTTCGCCAGCAACAATGCGGGGATCGATAATGAAGGCATCGGCATGCTGCTGCGCACCCAGCAGGTGAAGAAGATGATCTCGTCCTATGTTGGCGAGAACAAGGAATTCGAGCGGCAATTCCTGTCCGGCGAACTCGAGGTCGAGTTCTGCCCGCAGGGC
This sequence comes from Erythrobacter aureus, assembly GCF_003355455.1. Lineage (NCBI taxonomy): Bacteria > Pseudomonadati > Pseudomonadota > Alphaproteobacteria > Sphingomonadales > Erythrobacteraceae > Erythrobacter > Erythrobacter aureus. The sequence continues at coordinate 2,940,112 of NZ_CP031357.1, read as the reverse complement.
ACGCTCGCCGAACGCATGCGCGCAGGCGGGGCGGGCATCCCCGGCTTCTACACCAAGACCGGCGTGGGCACGCAGGTGGCCGAGGGCAAGGAGCATAAGGATTTCGACGGCGAGACCTATATTCTCGAACGCGGGATCTTCGCCGACCTCGCCATCGTGAAGGCGTGGAAGGCCGACGAGACCGGCAACCTCGTCTTCCGCAAGACCGCGCGCAATTTCAACCTTCCGGCCGCGACCTGCGGCAAGGTCTGCGTGGTCGAGGTGGAGGAAGTGGTGCCCACAGGCGGCCTCGATCCCGACTGCATTCACCTGCCGGGCGTCTACGTCCAGCGCATGATCGTGGGCGCACCCTACGACAAGAAGATCGAATTCGAGACGACCCGCGAAAGGGAGAGCGCCTGATGACCTGGGATCGCAACCAGATGGCCGCCCGTGCGGCGCAGGAACTGGAAGACGGCTATTACGTCAACCTCGGCATCGGCATCCCGACGCTGGTCGCCAACCACATTCCCGAAGGCATGCATGTCACGCTGCAGAGCGAAAACGGCATGCTTGGCATCGGGCCGTTCCCCTATCCGGACGAGGTCGATGCGGACCTGATCAATGCGGGCAAACAGACCATCAGCGAACTGCCGCACAGCGCCTATTTCGACAGCGCGGCGAGCTTTGCCATGATCCGCGGCGGGCATATCGACCTTACCGTTCTTGGCGCGATGGAGGTCGCGCAGAACGGCGACATCGCCAACTGGATGATTCCCGGCAAGATGATCAAGGGCATGGGCGGGGCGATGGACCTCGTCGCCGGGGTGAAAAAGATCATCGTGGTGATGGATCACAACGCCAAGGACGGCAGCCCCAAGTTCATTCCCGAGTGCACGCTGCCGCTGACCGGGCAGAACGTGGTCGACATGATCATCACCAATCTCGCCGTCTTCCACCGCGTGGATCACGGCAGCCCGTTCCGCCTGATCGAGCTGGCACCGGGCGTCACGGCCGAGGAAGTGGCCGAGAAGACCACTGCCGCATACGAGGTTGCCCTCTAGGCTATGTCGGCGCTGGAGACGGTCGAGGAGCATCGCAGCCATTCCGGCGTGCAGGGCGTCTACCGCCACAGCTCCGCCAGCACCGGCACCGAGATGACCTTCTCGGTCTTCGTGCCCGACCATGCGGAGGGCGCGAAGCTGCCGGTGCTGTGGTTCCTTTCGGGGCTGACCTGCACCCATGCGAACGTCACCGAGAAAGGCGAATATCGCGCCGCATGTGCCGAGCATGGCGTGATATTCGTCGCGCCCGACACCTCGCCGCGCGGCGAAGATGTGCCCGACGACGAAGCCTATGATTTCGGCAAGGGCGCTGGGTTTTATGTCGATGCGACGCAGGAACCGTGGGCGCGGCACTTCGCCATGCGCAGCTATATCGAACGGGAGCTTCCGGCGCTGGTAGGAAAACACTTCCCGGTCGATCTCGACCGGCAGGGCATCACCGGCCATTCGATGGGCGGGCACGGTGCGCTCACCATCGCTCTGCGCAACCCGGCTCGCTTCCGTTCGGTAAGCGCCTTTTCACCGATCGTCAGCCCGCTGAACTGCCCCTGGGGCGAAAAGGCGCTCGGCGGCTACCTCAGCCCGGACCGCGAAGCCTGGCGCGCATACGATGCCTGCGCGCTGATCGATGATGGCGCGCGGATCGATCACCTTCTGGTCGATCAGGGGACCGGCGACGATTTTCTCGAAACCCAGCTCAAGACCGGGCTTCTCATCGAGGCATGCGAGAAAGCCGGTATCGCGGCGGATATCCGCATGCAGGATGGCTACGACCATTCCTATTACTTCATCTCGACCTTCATGGCCGAACATGTGAGCTGGCATGCGGAGCGGCTGGCGCGATAATTCTACGACACTGACGGGATAGTTCGCCTCTCTTCGGGCGTTGGGGTGACATGTTCATCGACAACACTTGGCTCGACATCGCGTTACGCGGCGTGATCCTCTCCGCCGCAGCGACCATCTGGATAGTCATGCTGATCCGCATCAACGGGCTGCGCTCGCTGTCCAAGATGACCAATTTCGATTTCGTCATGACGATTGCGCTGGGCAGTCTGCTTGCGGGTGCGGCGCAGGCAAGTGACTGGCAGGGCTTCGGACAGGCGATGGTCGCTATGCTGGGCCTGTTTATCGTGCAATATGGCACCGCACGGCTCCGCAAGGCTTCCGACACGGTTGAAGCCGCAATGCAGAATGCGCCCGTCTTCCTGATGCGCGACGGCCAGTTCCTCGAAGACGCGCTGCGCGCGACCCGGGTGGCCAGGAGCGATCTTGTCGCCAAGCTGCGCGAAGCGAATGTGCTCGACCTAAAGCAGGTCCGCGCGGTCGTGCTCGAGACGACCGGCGACGTTTCGGTCCTGCATGGCGATGTGCTCGACGAAATCCTCGTCGAGAATGTGAAACGGATCTAGCGCCGGTCCAGCCAGCGGGCGAAGGCAACGCCGCCGGTGATGAGGAAGGGCACCAGCGCCAGGCTCAATGCGACCTTGGCGATGATTTGGCCGATCAACAGATTGGTGATCGCGAACTGGCCGTAGAAGGCCAGCGTGATGAAGATCACCGAATCGATCGCCTGGCTGAGTGCCGATGCAATCGCGCCGCGTGCCATCAGCGATACGGTGGATGCGCCCTCGGATGATCCGCGCAGCCGCGAGAAAATCCAGACATTGAGCAGCAGCGAAACGATATAGGCGGCCGGTCCGGCCATCCACACGCGCCACAAGGTCGCATGGACGCGCTCGAAGGCGGCGAGATCCTCCGACCGGAATTCGACCATTTCGGTCGAGGCGGGCAGGTTGAGCACGAGCTGCATCAGCACGGACGCCACCAGCAAGGGTACGAAGCCCCACCATACGATCCGGTTCGCCAGTTTTTCGCCGTAAAGCTGGGCAATCGTGCTGGAGATCACCACCAGCAGCAGGAAGGCGAAAATGCCCGATTCGACCGCAAGGTCGGTCGGCCATAACTGCACCTGCTTGAACGCCAGAACCCCTGCGAGCACGGTCATTCCGCCATAAAGCAGCGTATAGACGAACAGGCCCAGCGGCATGGCAGCGGCTGCGAGCCTGGTCTCGTTGGCGGGTTCGGTCATGGAAGGGCCTTGTCGATTTGGTGGACGGCGAGGCCGTCGGCGAGTTGCGAAAATTGACTAATGGAGCGCCGCAAGCAAGACAGCATCCGATTTCATCCGCAACTTGTCTGTCCCAAAGGGAACCCGATGTCCCCCATCCTGATCAATCTCGTCGGTATCGCGGCGATCTTGCTGATTGCCTTCCTGCTGTCGACGGGCAAACGGCGCATCAAGCTGCGCGTGGTGGGCGCGGCCTTCGCCCTGCAGGCGCTGATGGCGCTGCTGGTGCTGCGCACGCCGTGGGGCGTCCAGCTGATCCAGGCGATGTCGAACGGGGTGATCGCGCTGCTCGATTTCTCGAAGGTGGGGATCGAGGCGGTGTTCGGCCCGATGGCCGCCAATCCCTTCACCAATACATTCGTCATCGCCGCGCTGCCGGTAATCGTGTTCTTCGCCGCGATCGTTTCGATCCTCTATCACTGGGGCATCATGCAGCGGCTGGTGCGCTGGGTCGGTGGGGCGATCGGCTGGATCACCGGTATCAGCAAGGTCGAAGCGCTAGGCAGCGCGGCCAATATCTTCGTCGGCCAGTCCGAAAGCCCGCTGGTGGTGCGCCCCTATCTGGCAGCGCTCACGCCGAGCCGCCTATTCACGCTGATGAGCGTGGGCATGGCAGGTGTCGCGGGCACGATCCTGGCCGCCTATGCCAGTTTCATCGGCGCGGAAGCGGTGCCCTTCCTTCTGGCGGCGGCCTTCATGTCGGCGCCGGGCGGGATCCTGATGGCGAAGATCATCATGCCCGACGATGAAAGCGACCTGGCGCGCGATGCGGCGGAAATGTCCGGCGTGGACCCCGAGGCCGAGATCGTCTTGCCCGATGCGCGGATCAGCGCGGAAGGACCCGCTGCCCTCACAGAAAGCGGCAAGCCGCACGAGGTCGAAGTCGCGGAAACCTTCGAGGAAGGCCACCGGCCGGCCAATATCATCGAGGCCGCGGCGCAGGGCACGCAAACCGGTGTGAAGCTCGCGGTGGCCGTGGGCGCAATGGTTATGGTCTTCGTTGCCCTGGTCGCGCTTGCCAACGGCATCCTCGGGGGAATCGGCGCGTGGTTCGGCTATCCCGATGTCAGTTTCCAGCAATTGCTCGGCTTCGTCTTCGCGCCGGTCATGTTCCTGATCGGCATTCCATGGGAACAGGCGGGCACGGCTGGCGGGCTGTTCGGCACCAAAATCGTGCTCAACGAATTCGTCGCCTTCATCGATCTGGGTGCGATGGACGCTTCGGTCCTGCCGGATCGCAGCAGGGCAATCGTCACCTTCGCGCTGTGCGGCTTTGCGAATTTCAGCTCCATCGCCATCCAGATGGCGGTCACCGGCGGGCTTGCGCCAAATCAAAGACCGGTCATCGCCAAGCTGGGTATCCGCGCGCTCGCCGCCGGCAGCCTCGCCAATCTGATGAGCGCGGCGCTGGCGGGTCTCTTCCTACCATACTAAAGGGCGCACCCATTATGACCGATTCGAACACCGATATCGCGGTTGTGTCGCTGGCACAGCCGCTCGACAGCATTGCCGACGAGCTGGGCCGCAGCTTCCGGGAATACGGCTTCGCCGTGATCCGCGACCATGGCATTCCGCAGGACCTGATCGACCGGGCCGAAGCCTTGTCGAAGGAATTCTTCGCTTTGCCCGCCGAGGTGAAGAAAGCCTACCACATCCCAGGCGGCGGCGGCGCGCGCGGCTATACGCCCTTCGGGACCGAAAAGGCCAAGGACGCAAAGGTCCATGATCTCAAGGAATTCTGGCATGTCGGGCGCGAGCTGCCGGAGGGTCACGAGCTGTCCGAATATATGGCGGACAATGTCTGGCCGAGCGAGGTCGAGGGGTTCCGTGAAACCTTCACCAAACTCTATTCTGCTTTCGAGGAAGCTGGAGGGCGCGTGCTCGAAGGCATCGCCCTGCATCTCGGACTCGACCGCACCTTCTTTGCGCCCACGGTCGAAGACGGCAATTCGGTCATGCGCCTGCTGCGCTACCCCCCGCTTGAGGGGGAAGAGGCCGAGGGGGCGATTCGTGCCGCAGCGCATGGGGACATCAACACCATCACCCTGCTGCTCGGTGCCGAGGAAGCGGGGCTCGAACTGCTGACCAGGCAGGGCGACTGGAAAGCCGTCGACGTGCCCGAAGGGGCGCTGGTCATCAATGTCGGCGACATGCTCGACCGGCTGACCAACGGCAAGCTGCGCTCGACCACGCACCGCGTTGTCAATCCGCGTGGGCAAGCGGCCTATCGCGCGCGCTATTCGATGCCGTTCTTCCTGCACTTCCGACCCGATTACATGATCGAAACGCTGCCGTCCTGCATCGATCCGCAGGCGCCCGACGATCATCCCGCACCGATTTCGAGTCACGAATTCCTGTTGCAGCGTTTGCGCGAGATCAATCTGGCGTGACTTGCTGCATTGCAGCAATTTTGGCCGGATGATTTCGCAGATTCGGCAAAAAAGCTCACAAGTTGCAAAAATGCAACTTACCTAAAACATTGATTTATTGGGTATAATATGCCTGTGTGGGTGTGCGTTTAACATATCTGCCACGCCCGTCTTGACTCTGTCACATTTCCGTAGCTTGGCGGCAACGCATCCCGCCTAGCGGGGTTCTGCCACACCCAACTCCCTCCAGCATCATAGAGACTAAGGGGTCTTTCCTGATGAAGTTCAAGTATCTCTTGGCCGCTTCGGTGGTCAGCACAGCCAGTGCCATGGTCGCCGCCCCGGCCGCCGCACAATCGACCGGTTCGGTCGACTTCGACGACAATGTGATCATCGTATCCGGCGCCCGCGAAACGGGCGTCGGCGGCGTCGATATTCCCGATTCCCCCAAGGCGAAGCAGGTCCTGAGCGAGGAAATCATCCGTCGCCAGCGCCCCGGCCAGACCGTCAACGACATCGTCAATCTGGTTCCCGGCGTCAGCTTCCAGAACAACGATCCTTGGGGCTCGTCGGGCGGCAAATTCACCATTCGCGGCTTTGACGACAGCCGCATATCGCAGACCCTCGACGGTCTGCCGTTGAACGATTCGGGCAATTACGCGCTCTACACCAACCAGCAGGTGGACCCCGAAATCCTCGACAACGTCAACGTCAACCTCGGCGTCACCGATGTTGACAGCCCGACTGCTTCGGCCGTCGGCGGCACCATCAACCTGCGCACGAAAGAACCTGACGACGAATTCGGTGTCACCATGACGCTGACCGTCGGCGACATCTTCGCCAAGGGCAACAATGCGAACTACGAACGCGATCGCCTGTTCGGACGCGGCTTCGTGATGATCGATACCGGAGATATCACGGGTCTCGGCACCAAGGCTTTCGCATCTGCCAGCTTCTCGCGCTATAACAACCCCTTCAACAACTACGGCGTTGTCGAAAAGCAGCAATATAATGGCCGTATCTGGCAGGACGTCGGCGACAATGGCGATTTCGTCGCCGTGGCTGGTCATTATAATGAGAACCGCAACAACTTCTTCGGTTCGTTCGCGCCCTATGACTTTCCCGAAACGCGGGAAGACCGCTTTTACGAGATCAACTATCCCTGCACGGTCGATCTTCCGACCCCGGGCGTGCGTGACACGGACAACAATTGCGGTGCCGAATTCGACCGCCGCTACAACCCGTCGAACACAGGCAACATTCGCGGTGCCTCGCGTTTCACCCTGGCCGATGGTCTCGTTCTCACGGTCGATCCCAGCTACCAATACGTCAAAGCCAATGGCGGCGGCGACGAAGAGCTGCTCGAGCAACGTTGCTATCTCGAGGCCGATGGCGACTGCAACACGACGCCGAACGGCACCACGGGCTATACCGGGTACTTCAACAACACCAACAACCGCCGTCAGTACTTCTTCGGTCGCGATCTCAATGGCGACGGCGATATGCTGGACGAAGTCAGCGGCAACGACCCGAGCCAGACCCGCACGCATCGTTTCGGCGTGATCGCGAACCTCAATTACGAGATCAACGCGGACCACGCTGTTCGATTGGCGTACACTTGGGACCGCGCCAACCACCGCCAGACCGGTCAGACTTCGGTCGCTTTGGCGAATGGCGAGATCGCCGATATATTTCCGATCAACGATCCCCTTCTGACTGCCGATGGCTTCGCGCTCAACAAGCGTAACCGCCAATCCTACGCGATCCTGCACCAGGTCTCCGGTGAGTATCGCGGCCGTTTCGGCAATCTGACGGCGAATATCGGGCTGCGTGCGCCGTTCTTCACCCGCGAGCTGGAACAGAAGTGCTATACGCTCGATGCTGATGGCGATCTGGCGTGCTTCGAAAACCAGGATCCCAGCGAATTCATCGCCCTCAATCCCGATGCGGTGGCTCCGCTGGCTCGGACCTACAAATACGATGAGCTGCTGCCGAACGTCGGCTTCACGTATGATTTTGGCGATGCGTCGATCTTCGCGAACTACGCCAAGGGAATTTCGGTTCCGGGCACTGACGTGCTGTATGACTCGCTGTTCTTCGTGAACAGCGATGCGGCGCGGCCCGTACCCGAAACCACCGACAGTTTCGACCTCGGCCTGCGCTACCAGAACGGCCAGATCACTGCACAGCTCGCCGCTTGGTACACGCAGTACGACAATCGCCTGCGGACTTCCTTCAACGACCTGCTGGGTGAGTCGGTCACCACCAACCTCGGTCGGGTCGATAAATGGGGCCTCGATGGCTCGATCGCATGGCAGCCGACCAGCAACCTGATGCTTTACGTCTTCGGTTCGATCAATGACTCGGAGATCAAGGACAATGTCGATGGCGGCATTTGCGGCGCGTCGGATGTAGGCGTACCCGGCAACACCTGCGGTGCCGTTGGCGAAGACAAGTTCCTGCTGACCGCCGGCAAGCGTGAAAGCGGTGCACCGACCTTCACCGTTGGCGGCCGTGCGCAGGCTACCTTCGGTGATCTGGAAATCGGTGCGCAGGTCAAGCACACCGGCAAGCGGTACCTGAACGATGTCAACCTGCCGCTCATCGCGTTCGGCAATGAAGGATATGGTGCGACGTTCTCGAGCTACACGCTCGTCGATTTCGACGTTCGGTACCGCATCGGCGAAATGTTCAATGGTACCGACGCCGCAATCCAGCTCAATGTCACCAATGCGTTCGATGAACTGTTCGTCGGTGCAGCCGACGGAACGCTCGACAACATTTGGACCTTTGGTCAGTTTGTTCAGATTGGCGCGCCACGTGCTGCGACGATCTCTCTGATCCTCGGCTACTAAATATAATGGCTGCGGGGCGCGGTGCCCCGCACGCAAACTCCTGGGCGGTCCTCTTCACGGAGGGCCGCCCTTTTTACGTGGATCGGAGCTTGTCGGAACATGCAGGCCCCGACCGCCGTTTTGATCCAATGGACTCTCAGCCGACCCGCTATGCGCAGACCCGCAAGCGCCTCAATCCTTGGGTGATCTTGCTCATTGCCCTGCTGCATGTCGGGCTGTTCTATCTGCTCGTGCGCGCGCTCGCCCCGGCTGCGGTCGACCGTGTCGAGCAGTCCGTGGTTTCCGCCTTCACCGTCACGGTTACCGCGCCGCCGCCGGAGATGGAGGAGGATCCCGCGCCCGAGCCCGAGGGAGCGCAAGGCGATCCGGGGCGCGAGGCGGTGCCTGCACCCGTAACCGCGCCCGAGCCGCAGCGTCCGCTACGCGACGATCCACCGGCCCCGCGAGCAGCCTCGACCGGGACCGCCCAAACCTCGGGTGCCACCGACGATGGCGAGGGAACCGGTCGTGCTGGCGAGGGGCAGGGCACTGGGAGCGGCGAGGGCGGCAGCGGGCAGGGCGCGGGCGCGGCAACCAAGCCTGTCCTGACACGTGCGATAACCGATGCGAGCGCGTTCCCCGTACCGCCGGGCGGGCGCGAGGCGCGCATCGGCAAATCGGTGATCGTCAGGCTGACCGTCTCGGCTCAGGGGCGCGCCACGCGGTGCAGCATCTATCGCCCAAGCCCGTTTCCGGAAACCGATGCCGCCGTCTGCCGCCTTGCGCTCGAGCAGCTACGTTTCGAACCGGCGCGCGACGCACGCGGCAATCCGGTTGCCGCGACCTTCCATTACCAGCAGCGTTTTTTCAATTGAGCTAGCGCGGCAGGCGGGTCAGTCCTGCCCGGCCTGGGTGAGCACTTCGACCAGCTCGTCCTTGCCATAGGGCTTGGTCAGCAGGCCGGACGCACCCAATTCGGCGAGCCGGTTTTCCATCTCGCCATATCCTGTCGCCAGCCAGAAGGGGACACCGATTTCTCTGAGCTTTTCCGCGACCGGCTCGCTGTTTTCCTTGCCGAGATTATAATCGAGAATCGCCAGGGCCGGCGGCGATTTGGCCAGCGCATCGAGAGCTGCCGCGACCGTGCTTTCGACCCGCACCTTCTCCACCCCAAGTTCCTTGAGGCAGTCTTCCGCATCGAGCGCGATAATCATGCTGTCTTCCACCAGCAATACGCTGTCGGGCACATTTTCCAGCTTGTCGTCCATGGTCTTCTTCGCTTGCGAGCTACGCCCTTCGCCTTCGGCGCGCGCACGCCACTGGACAAAGCGCGCGGGGATGCAGAAACGCGCTTCTACGCCTTCCAGACGGTAGTGAATTTCCGCAGTCCCTTCGAGTTCGTAGGGGAGCGAACGTTCGATGATCGTACTGCCGAAGCCCCGGCGTTTGGGCGGCTTGACCGGCGGCCCGCCGCTTTCGCGCCAGTCGAGGCAGAAATTGTCTTCCGCATCGCGGCTGACCTCGACCTCGAGCTTGCCGGACTGGTCGCTGAGCGAGCCATATTTGGCCGAGTTGGTAATCATTTCATGGATGACCAGTGCCATCACTGTATAGGCTTCCGGCGCGATCATCGCTTCGGGGCCTTTGAGATCGAGCCGGTCTTTCTTGCCCGAAAGATAGGCATTGGCCTCGGTTTCGATCAGTTCCGAAAATGGTGCGTGAGACCAGTTGCCCTTGGTGATGTTGTCATGCGCGGAGGCCAGCGAACTGACCCGCCCGCCGACGATATCCACGAAGGTCCGAATATCCTGCGCATCGTTTTTCGACTGGTTGATCAGGCCGCGAATGAGGTTGAGGATATTGCGAACGCGGTGGTTGAGTTCCGCGATCAGCAATTCCTGCTGTTCCTGTGCTTTTGCCCGTTCGGCGACCGCCTCGTCGGTCAGCCGCAGGATGACTTCGAGCAGCGTCACCCGCAGACCTTCGGCTATCTCGAGTTCGGCCTGCGACCATTTCTCCGCGCGACCTTCGACCGTTTCCTGCCAGGCTTCGAAACTCTTTCGCGGAGTCAGACGATCGCCATGCGGGCCGGATTCCACGGGCTTTTCCGGATTTCCGGCCCAGGTCACCGTTTGCGTCAACGGTTTGCGCCACAAGATGAGATAGTCGCGCGGCGTGCGCGATACCGGGATGACCAGAGCCCCGGCCGCGCGTTCGGCGAACCGTGCGGCCCGCGGCAGCCGCTCGGCGATCGCGTCGCTCGACAGCAATCGACTGGTGGCAGCGCCATTCAGGCTGGCGACGATCGCGCGGAACTCTTCCTCGTTCGGCGCCGATCCGCGCGAATCGTAAATGTCCTCCACGAAGATGCTGACCCCGTCATGCGGGATGACCTGCTGGATCACCGGTTCGATCATGGGCAGGCTTGCGGACAGGGGGGTGCCCGCCGCGATGTCGCGCATCAGCCGCGAATGGACTTCGCGCCCCATTTCGCGCCGCTCCGCAATTTGCCGCGACAATGTGCGGTCCAGCATCAGCGAAAACAGCTCGGAAAACAGCTCTGCGGCAGTGCGCTGCGAATAAGGCAGCAGCTTGGGGCCGTAGTGATGGCAGGCGAACAGACCCCAAAGCTTCCCGCCGATGATGATCGAGATCGACAGCGAGGCGCCCACGCCCATATTTTTGAGATACTCGATGTGGATCGGCGATACGGCCCGCAACGTACTCATGCTGAGATCGAGCGGCTCACCGTCGAAGGACACGCCGGGGTCGATCGCCACGGGTTCGGCATCGACATCGGCGATGATGCGAAAGCGATTGCGCAGATAGAGCGCGCGCGCCTGATTGGGGATGTCCGATTTGGGGTAGCGCAGGCCGTGGAATTTCTCGAGATCCTCGCGCGCCGCCTCGGCGATGACTTCGCCGGACAGATCCTCGCGAAAACGGTACACCATGACCCGGTCGATCTGCAGGGAATGTCGCAACTGCCGGGCCGCTTCGTCGGCAAGATCCTGCACATCGGTGTATTTTTCCAGCCGCGCCATGATCGGGCGGAGCAGGGCGAGTTGGCGATTGAGATCGTCTTTCGCGTGCCGCTCCACTTCGATGACCGTATTGGCCCCCGAACTGTGCAGTGCGCAGTCATACAGGGTTCCGTCATCGAACAGGTCGATGCCGAACAGGCGTTCGACCTGATCCTTGCCCGACAGCGCGGCAGCGGAACTGCGAAGCTCCTCCAGCGCAGGACGGGCGAACAGTGAGCTGAGACGGTCGCCGATCTCCAGCGTCCGCCCGGCACCGAAGATATCTTCGAGATTGGTCGAAAGATGCGCGGCGAACCAGTCGGCATTTACTGCGATCAGCGCCCCGAACGCCTGGATACGGCCTAGCTGGTGAATAGGCTCGCGGTCGCAGTTTGACAGGTTCACATCCTGCGCATTCATATAGTGGTCTCCGGTGCCCCGACTTGGCTTGCCACGGCGTTGAAATGGGCGAAACTTGCCTGGGCCGCGGCGAGCACCGGCGGATCGTCAACGGGTGAATGCGGTCTTTCTATGAACGGGAGCAGGCGCTGCCAGTATTCGACCACGCGCCGGTCGGACAGGAAAGCGACCGGCCATTGCATTTCGGCTTTCACAAGCCGCGCGAGGATGGCCCGGTTACCCAGCGACGACCCCGCCAGCACCCAGCATGTGCCCAGCGGATCGGAATCCGCCGATACATCGAAGGCAGGCGAATGGGAAGGAATCGATACGCCCAGCTCGGCAAGGTCTCGGGCGATTACATCGGTCTGGCGCGGGGGTGCCGTGTCGGCGCATCGCTCACTCAGCCAGCTTTCGATATTCACGCGCGCACGGTACTGGATGTCGAGAAATCGCGCATAATCGCGCTCATCCCCTTCAACGAGCGCGCCGAGGCGCACGTCGAGCGTGTCATGTGCTTCCGCGGTCCCGACCCTGAGGTAATCTCTGGTGGTGCGACCCACCCCGCTCTTTTCCCGCATCCCCTCTGCCTCACTTTCGCTGCGGTATGCCCATTTCAGCAAAGAAGCGAGCCAGCCCTTTCGCCGGGCGCGAATCCTGCATCGCTATAAAGCGTTCGGCGAACGGATCGGTTCCGGTCTGTGGCAGACTTTTCAATGGTTCTCGGATCGGGCGTTATTTGGCCTCGATCAATTTCTGGCCCTGCTGCCGGATCGCGCTGGCAACCATGGGTTCGAAGAACGACAGCGCCGGCGGCAAATTGACCTCGAAGATCAGCTGGTCTTCCTCGATGATGACGCATCCGTCGATGCCCTGACCCATGGCTTTCACCTGCAGATCCATACGATCTTCGTGGGGCCAACTGGTGGTGACATCGGCCATGCCGCCGGGCACATACTTCCCGATTTCATGACTGCGCGATTGCAGGCGGCGGCGGACTTCGTCCTTGCCGATCGAATGGGATATGGGAACGCGCATCAGCTTTTGTCCTCCAGCAGCGGGCTGGTTTGCCCCCCTTCGCCGAATTTGTAGTCGAGATAGCGGTGCTTGATCGCCAGATCGTCGAGCGATCCTTCGGCAAGTTGGCGGGTTATCGAATCGATTTCGCCGCTGATTTTTCCGAGGCTGTCGGTCAATTGCTGGTCGGGTGACGAGCCGGCACGCTCCTCGGTCCGCAGATGTGCGGGGATGCGGCGATAGCTATCGATCATCTCGGGCAATTGCTCGCCCACCAGGCTGCGCACTTCGCGGGCCTTGGGATGGTTCTGGTCGAGTCCTTCGAGCTGGAGGCCCAGCGCATCGAGTTGCACGCCCATGTCGCCGATGATCCGCGCCGCTGGCGGGGGCAGGGCGGGGCGCTGCGCCTCCAGCCACAGCTCGGTGCGGCCGACCATCTGCTGGACATTTCCCTTGTTGATGTCGGCGCGTTTGGGCGTCTTCATCTTGGGATAATTGCCGAGCACGCCCACGGCCACGACACTGGCGATGACCAGCGCCATCACGCCGATGAAGCCGATGCCGTCGACGATCACGCCCAGCACGCCCATTCCGACCCACAGTGCGAAAAGCGCGATGGCGATGTTGCGGACCTTCTTGAGAAGATGGTCGCGCTTCACCTTCGCCGAAGCCTGGCCGATCGAGGGCGCGCGGCGATGACGGCCGCCTTCGCGGTTGTCGCGTACCAGCGCCTTACCTTCCGACAGGATGCGTTCACTATCGCGGGTGAGGTCGTTCACGCTCGGGCGTCCCTCAGTCTTCGATGCTCAACAGATTGCTCTCGGCAACCTGCTTCTGCGCCTGCGCCTGACCTTCGGCCCGGGCGATATAGCCTTTCGACTTCTCGACTTCGTCGGTCAGCAGATTGACGGTCTGCTTCATGCTATCCAGCGCGCGCAGCTTGAAGCTGTCGACCTCGTCCATCGTGTCGTAGATATTCTGGAAGGCACGCTGCAGCGTTTCCAGCGGGATCGTGCTGGCGGCGGCCTGTTCGTGGATCTTGCCGGTCTGATCGCGCAGCAGCGTGCTGGTCGAATCGATGATCCCCGCGGTCGTGTCGTTGAGCGCGGTGATCTGGCCCAGCACAAGGCGCTGATTGGTCATCGCCTCGGCCACGGTCACGGCGGTGCGCAGCGCGCCCACGGTGGTGGTGCTGGCGCGGTCCACGCCTTTCACCAGTTCGACATTGTTCTTCTTGACCAGATCGAGCGCGAGATAGCCCTGCACGCTGACCGCCATCTGTGTCAGCAGGTCCTGTGTGCGCTGGCGGACATAGAACAGCGCGGTTTCGCGCACCGCCTTGGCCTTGGCCGGATCGGTCGCGTCGAGTTCGGCGGCCTTTTCCTCCAGCTTCGCATCGAGCGAGTTGGAGATGTGGATCATCTGCTCCAGATTGCCCATCGCCTCCCACAGCTTCTGCCGCTCCACGTCGATCGCGGCATTGTCCATGATCAGCTCGTCCTTGCCGCTGGCCAGGTTGTTGAGGATCGATTGGATATGTGTCTGCGCGCTTTGGTAGCTGCGGAAGTAATTCGTCAGCTTGTTGCCGAAGGGAATAATGCCGAGGATTTTGCGCGTGCCCGACAGCTTGCCGCGCTTGCCGGGATCGAGATCCTCGACCACCCGGCGCAATTCGGCCAGATTGGCACCGACGCCTTCGTCCTTGTCCATGGCTCGCACAGGGCGGTCGAGAAAGCGGTTGGACATGCCGGCCGCCGCCATGATTTCCTTGCGCCCCATATTGGTGAGCTGATCGACCTTCTTGCCGAATTCGGGCGAATTGGCATCTTCGGCGATCAGGTCGGCAACGAAGCCGTCGACCTTCGTTTCGAGCTTGCTTTTGACCTCTTCCGAAACCGGGACGAGACCGGCGGCCTTTTCCGGTTTGACCTCGGGCACCGGGTCGGGCGGGGTCAGGTCGAAAGCGGTTTCGGTAGCAGTCTGCGTTTTTGTCTCGCTCATCTGGCGGTCGTCTCCGGTTGGCTCGCGGTGGCCGTCAATCCTGTATTAGGGTTGCAATACACGATCTTCAAGCGCGGTTTCGCCGCGATACGCGATCATGCCGCTTGCCCAGCCGGTTGGGCAAGCCAAATCTCGTCGATTCCGAAATCCCTGTTTGAGGGGAAGACACGGGGATTTTGTCCAATTATGATAATATCTTGCGACTCGTAGGGGCCGGGCTGTGACCGATCTGTTCATGACCGAATTCGCCGATCAGGCGAACGACATCCTGAGAGGGATCCTCGACCAGACCGTCGAGTGTATCATGCTGGTCAATCTCGAGGGTGAGCTGGAATACATCAATCCCAACGGACTGAGTGTTCTGGGTTTCGACGATCTTGCCGATATCGGTGACCGGCGATGGATCGATTTCTGGCCTGTCGAACGCCGAGTGCAAGCCCTGGATGCCTTCGACCGAGCTCGTCGCGGCCAGCAGGACCGGTTCGAAGGCTATTCGCCCGATCGCCATCAGGCGCCTCATTGGTGGGATGTCAGCGTATCTCCGATCGTCGGGAAGGATGGCGCGGTCACGCACATTCTCTCCACCATGCGCGACGTGACGATGGGCGTACAGGAACGGCTTGGGGAGCGCATGAAGCGCGAGGAAGCGGAGCGTTTTGCCAAGCGGTCCGACAGCGTGGCGCGCGAAATGCGGCATCGGCTCAAGAACCAGTTGGCCGTAGTCGCGTCGGTGGCCATGCTGCTGTCGCGCTATTCGGATAGTCCGGCCGACCTTACCGAGCAGCTGACGGTAAAACTGCAAGCCCTGGCGCGCGCGCAGGACCTGCTTACCATCGATCGCGATGAACCGCCCGACATCTGCGTGGCGATTTCACAGATACTCGAAGCGAGCGGAGCGGGCGAGCGGATCGAGGTCGGCACCATGCCGGCAGGCAAGCTGGGCGACGACGCCATCCAGCAACTGGCCCTGGTCCTGGGCGAATTGCAGACCAACTCGCTTAAATATGGCGCGCTATTCTTCGATAGCGGTCAGATTACCCTCACGGGAACGCGCAGCGATGCCGAACTGGCGATACACTGGTATGAGGATACCGGCCGGAAGATCGATCCGCCGGAGGTGGAAGGGTCGGGTTTCAAACTGCTTCAGCGCCTTGGGTCCACCGCTGGGTCGCGTGCCCGGGTGCAGTGGCATACGCGCGGCCCCAAGATCGATTTCTACGTCCGCGCGCTCGACTAGGCGTTCGGCTCGCCAGTGAAAGCGATCAGGGCTTCCACGATCTCTTCGTGGGCGGCCGGTTTTTCGATACAACGCCGCCCCTTGAAGGGTTCGGGCAAGAGATCGGTTCGGCACTGCGCGCTGACGAAGGCGTAGGGCACGCTATGACGCTCGAGCTCTTCGGCGATCGGCCATACATATTCACCGCCGATGTCCACATCCAGCAAGGCGGCGTCGAGATCGTTCTCGCGGACCAGTTGCATACCGGTTCCGACATCGAGCGCGGGGCCGACGGGCTCGGCCCCGACCTCGTCCATCAGATCGCTGATGTCATAGGCGAGGATTGGATTATCCTCGACAATGAGAATGCGTTTACCCGGCAGTTTGTTTTTCATCACGGCAATATGCGTTCTTCAGCGGATGCGACCCGGCTGGTACGGTTAAGAACCGTGTAAGAAGCACGGAGTTCCGCCGAAAAGCGACGAATTGCGAGCCTCGCGCGACGACCTGCGAAGCGCTTGATTTTGTTAAATGTTACGGTGTCGGAAAAGCCTCACGCAGCGAGGTCGAGCGGTTGGATCTCGCCGGCGAGGTACAGTTTTTTCGCTTTGGCTCGGCTCAATTTGCCCGAACTGGTGCGCGGCAGCGTGCGCGGGGGAACCAGTTCGACCACGCAGCTCATGCCGGTAACGCCGCGGACCTTGTCGGCGATCTGATCGCGCAGTTTGATCCGTTCCTCGGGGTCGGATACACGGCAGTGGACCAGCACTGCGGGTGCTTCCTCCCCATTTTCGGTATCGACCGAGAATGCCGCGATGTCGCCATGGTTGAAGCCGGGCAGTTGCTCGACCGCCCATTCGATATCCTGCGGCCACAGGTTTTTGCCGTTGATGATGATCATGTCCTTGGCGCGGCCGACAATGAACAGATAGCCATCGGCCATATAGCCCATGTCGCCCGTATCGAGCCACCCGTCGACGAGGCAGTCCTTCGTTGCTTCTTCGTTGCGGAAATAGGAATGCATCACGCTCTTGCCGCGGCACCAGACCTTGCCGATCTGGTGATCGCCCCTGGCCTCGCCATTCTCGCCGCGGATTTCGACCTCCATCCCGGGGATCGGCTTGCCGCAATTCACGATCGCCCGGTAGCGCGCAGGCTTCGACAGGTCGCGCGGGCGGCCCGACAGGCGTTCCTCCTCGACCAGCTCGACGCGGATCCCTTCGCCCGGAGGCATGACGGTGACCGCCAGCGTCGCTTCGGCGAGGCCGTAGCTCGGGTTGAAGCTGTTCGCCTTGAACCCGGCATCGGCAAAGGCGTTGACGAAGCTCTGCATCACGTCGGGGCGGATCATGTCCGCGCCGTTACCGGCCACGCGCCAGCGCGAGAGGTCGAAGCGATCGGCGACGTGGCTCTGGCTGGAAATGCGCCGCGCACAGATGTCGTAGCCGAAGGTCGGCGAATAGCTGAGCGTCGTGCCTGTGTTGCGGCTGATGAGATCGAGCCAGGCGAGCGGGCGGCGCGCGAAATGTTCGGTCTTGATCAGATCTACCGAAACCTGATTGGCGATCAGCGACAGAAAACAGCCGACCAGGCCCATGTCGTGATACCAGGGCAGCCAGCTCACCACGCGATCATTCGTGCCGATGTTCATCGATTCGGCATGGCCGCGCAGATTGTGCAGCAAGGCTTCGTGCGTCACCGCGACGCCGGTCGGGAAACGAGTCGAACCCGACGAATATTGCAGATAGCAGATATCCTCGGGCCGGGCCTCGGGAAGGTCGACCGGGGGGGCGGGGCGCCTGGCAAAATCGTCCCAACTTTCCCCGGCGCAGCCCTGTTTGTCGGCGGCGGCCTTGGCCATTTCGGCGATCTCGCCGGGATAGATGAGAATTTTCGGATCCGAACTCTGCAATTGCACCGAAAGCTGGTCGATATAGCTCTCCTTGCCGCCGAAGGTGGTCGGCAGGGGCAGCGGCACGGGCCAGGCACCCATTAGCGTGCAGGCGCAGAAAAGCGCGGCAAATTCAGGGCTGGTTTCGGCTACCAGCGCAACGCGGTCTTCCTTCTCGATGCCCATGGCCACGAGCCGATAGGCCGCATCGAGCGCATCCTCGCGCATCTGTGCATAGCGATAAGCCCGATGGAGCGTCCCGCGCATGTCGTGGAAATTGAGGCCTTTCGCACTACGCGCTGCATAGTCGATGGCATCGTTGAAGGTCGCGAAGTCCGAACGGCGGCGCGGCAGCTTGCAGTCGTTCGGCGTCGGCGTCAGTACGGCGTCGGTCATAATTATCGGCGATACCCGTGAATAGCTGGGGCCTTGCGGCCTCCCTCATTACTTGATCTCGCGCGCAATCCACATGGTTGCACGCTCTCCCGCATTTCCCAATCTGAAAGGAGTGTGGCAGGAATATGGCCGATGGATGATGAAGGCGCAACATTCTCCCGCACACGTCGCCCTGCAAAACCGCTTGATCGTACGCGGCTGGAGGAGCTGGCGGTCGCGTATGTCGCGCGTTTCGCAACCAGTGCGGGCAAGCTGAAGACCTATCTCAACCGCAAGCTGCGAGAGCGCGGATTCGCCCAGGGGGAGGACCCCGATGTGGACGGTCTGATCGAAAGGTTCGTCGCCAGGGGCTATGTCGACGATGAGGCCTATGGCCGCGCCAAGGCAGCCGATCTGACCGCGCGAGGCTATGGCGCGCGGAGGGTGGAGGCGAATCTGCGGGCGGCCGGAATCGCCGATGACGTGCGCGGTTCACTGGCACCGGGAGAGGCGGAAAAACGCCAGGCCGCGCTGGTGCTTGCGCGCAAGCGCGGCTTCGGCCCTTTCGCCAGGCCGCGTGATCTCGGCCCGGACGAACGCCATAAATTGAAGGAAAAGCGGCTTGCGGCAATGCTGCGCGCGGGCCATGATTTCGAACATGCCAGGCGCGTCATCGAAGCGCGCACCATGGAGGAGCTGGAGGAATGGGTCGCGCAAGCACGGGACGAAGAGGAGTGAGAGCGTTAGGTACCTGCGCGGCGCTTGCGCTGCTGGTGGCCTGTTCGCCGCAAACACAGGCGGAACCGCGCGGCGATCAGGCGAGTACGATTGCCGAAACCGCCGCACCGAATGTGCATCCGGTTTCAGGCTTGGCAATCATCCCCCTTTCGGTGACGAGCGACGGGGAACGAATCGGCTTCCGGGTCGAGGTAGCCGATACACGCGAAGCGCAAGCTCGCGGCCTCATGTTCCGCACCGAGCTGGGCGATTTCGAAGGGATGATTTTCCCCTATGACGGGACCAGGGCGCAAGGTTTCTGGATGAAGAACACGCCGATCCCGCTCGACATCATCTTTATCGGTCCGGACCGGCGGATCAGCAATATCGCCGCGATGACCGAACCCTATTCGCTCGAATCGGTCTATTCGGTGGGGCCTGTCCTGGGTGTGCTGGAGCTGCGCGGTGGGCGCGCGGGCGAACTCGGCATCGAACCGGGCGATCTGGTGGAATGGTGATCGTCGAACTGGCTTGGCCCGCGCGCGCGAATCCGCTAACCGCGCGGCCATGAGCATCCTCGGCAAGATATTCACCTGGTGGGATGGTGCCACGATCGGCACCCTCCTGTGGTCCTCGCGCAATGGCGAACACGTCGGCACCGACGCGCAGGGCAACAAATACTACCGCTCGAAAAAGAAGACCGGGGACGGTCGCGAGAGGCGCTGGGTAATCTACGAGGGCGTAAACGATGCGAGCCGCGTGCCCGCAGAGTGGCATGGCTGGCTGCACGGTGCCTTCGACGACGTGCCGGAAAGCCACCTGCCCCCGGCCCGCATATGGGAAGCAGACTACACGCCCAATGCAACGGGTACGGCTGCGGCCTATCGTCCGGCCGGCGCGCTGGAGCGTGGCGGCAAGCGTGCCCCCGCAACGGGCGATTACGAAGCCTGGTCGCCCGAGGCGTGACGATGCGCGGGGCGCTTGCCCTCTTCGTCCCGGCGGCGCTGCTCGCGTCTTGCGGGCAGGAGGCGGACGAGCCCGCAGGCGCGGCGCCCACGGCCATTCCCGAAAACCTGCAACAGGGCGAATTGCCCGCGCAGCCCGCCGCCGAAGCAGGGATCGGTACGCCGATGGAAGAACGTGTCGCCACGCTCGGCCTGCTCAACAAGCGCAATAATGTCAGCCGCGATCTCGAAATGCGTCCCGGCGAACAGCAGCGTATCGGCGATGTCATCGTCCGCTTGCAGGCATGCGAACGAACCGCGCCTTGGGAAATGCCCAAGGAAACGGGAGCCTTCGTCCAGCTTCTGGTCAAGCAGCGCGGGACCGAGGACGATTTCCGCAAGGTCTTTTCCGGCTGGTTGTTCGCCAATTCGCCCAGCCTGAACGTGGTCGAACATCCGATCTACGATGTCTGGGTCAAGGATTGCGCGATGGCCTTTCCGGGCGAGGAATAGGCGCCGAACCACTCGATCGCATCGGGCAGTGTCACGTCGGGGAACCCGCCCGCGCCCGCCAGCAGAGCCATATAACGCGACTGCGGGATCGCCTTTGCGCCCAGCCGCGCCAGATGATCGGTCATGAACTGGCAGTCGAGCAGGGCGTAGCCCGCCGCCCGCATACCGGCGACCAGCCAGGCGAGCGCCACCTTGCTTGCATCGGTTTCCCGGCTGAACATGCTCTCGCCGCAAAAGACGCGGTCGAAGGCCACGCCGTAGAGCCCACCGACCAGCTCGCGCCCCCGCCAGCATTCGATCGAATGGGCATGCCCGGCAAGGTGCAGAGCGTTGTAGCTGGATTCGACTCGATGGCTGATCCAGCTTTCGGCATGCTCTTCGCGCGGGGCGGCGCAGGCCGCGATGACCGCCGCGAAATCGGCATTGCAGGTCACCCGAAACCGGTTCTGCCGCAGCGTCTTCTTCAAGCTTTTCGACAGGCGGAAGCCATCGAGCGGGAGTATCGCCCGCTCGCGCGGTTCGACCCAATAGACCTCGGTATCCCTGCGGTGGTCGGCCATGGGGAACACACCGCCGCGATAGGCGCGCAGCAGGAGGTCGACGGGAATTCGAGAAGTCTTCGGGGCATGCATCGCGCGATCCCATAACACTTCGGCAGGTTCCGCGATATCCGCCTTGCCAAGTGCGAGCGGCCATACTAATGCGCGCCCTTCCTGCAGGGGTGTAGCTCAGCTGGTAGAGCATCGGTCTCCAAAACCGAGGGCCACGGGTTCGAATCCTGTCACCCCTGCCATTTTCTCTTCGACTTGTATGGCTCCGCCCGGCGCACTATCGCGCGGCTCATGACAGAAGAAGAAAAACGCGAACACTGTATCGCCGAGCGTAAATTCTACGCGGCCGAGCAGGAAGCCAAGTTCGAGCAGAAGGGCCTCGAGGTCCAGACGCCGCAGACCGAGCATCCAAGCTACAAGCTGGCTTTCCAGGATACCGACTTCCTCCTGCGCGAGGAATTGCGACCAGTCCGCTTCCAGCTCGAGCTGCTCAAGCCTGAAATGGTCCTCGACGAGGCCGGTGTCGGTTCGACGCTGGTGATGTATGGCAGCGCGCGCATTCCCCCGCCCGAAGCGGCCGAAACCGCGCTGGAGGGGGCCAAGGATCTGCCCGATGATGAGCGCAAGGTCGTCGAGAGCCTCGTGGCCAAGTCCAAATATTATGACGAAGCGTGCAAGCTGGCCACGCTGGCCACGGAAAAGTCGATCATCGAAAATGGCAAGCGCCAGTTCGTCGTCTGCTCGGGCGGCGGTCCATCGATCATGGAAGCGGCCAATCGCGGCGCGAGCGAGGCTGGCGGGGAATCGATCGGGCTCAACATCATCCTGCCCCACGAACAGGCGCCCAATCAGTATGTGACGCCCTATCTTTCGCTGAACTTCCACTATTTCGCCCTGCGCAAGATGCACTTCCTGCTGCGCGCGCGGGCGGTGGCTGTGTTCCCGGGCGGTTTCGGCACATTCGACGAGTTGTTCGAACTGCTGACGCTGATCCAGACCGGCAAGATGAAGCCGATCCCCATCCTGTTGTTCGGCAAGGAATTCTGGACGCGCGTGGTCAATTTCGAGGCGATCGCCGAGGAAGGCACGATTTCGAAGAAGGATCTCGACCTGTTCCGCTGGTGCGAGACCGCGGAAGAAGCATGGGCCTATCTGTGCGAATTCTACGAGCTGGGCTGCTGATCGTTCAGTCCCGCTTGCGTACCGCCTGGTGCCCGAGCGGGCCGCTGCCTTCGCCGAAGCCGGGGGCATTCTCGATCGCCGAATAGGTAAAGGCGCGGGCGATGCGGATCGCATTGGTCAGCGGTTGCCGGTAGCCCAGGAGGGTCGCCAGCGCGGCCGAGAGTGTGCACCCCGTACCGTGCGTATGGCGCGTGTCGATCCGTGCATGGGCGAAGCTCGCCAGCTTGCCCGTGGGCGAAACGATCCGGTCGACCACCTGCGACGTGTCCCCCGCATGGCCGCCCTTGGCCAGAACCTGCACGCCGTGGCGGTCGGCCAGCGTCTTGGCAGCATCGAACACATCCTCGTCGGCGATGGTCTCGCGCCCGGTCAGAATTTCAAGTTCGGGCAGGTTCGGTGTGACGATGGTGGCGATTTCCATCAGTGCGGCGAAACCGGCGATCGTATCCTCGTCCGCGAGCACGGACCCGCTGGTCGCGACCATGACCGGATCGAACACGATCGGCCCGGCGAAGCTGTCCAGCCCATCGGCGAGCAGCCGCGCGGTTTCCGGCGAACCGAGCATGCCGATCTTGATTGCATCTGCCCCGATATCGGACAGGCAGCTTTCCACCTGCTCCAGCACGAAGTGCGGCGGAAGCGTTTCCACGCCGCGAACTCCGCGCGTGTTCTGCGCCGTGACTGCCGTGATCGCGGTCATCGCGTAACCGCCCAGCATGGTGATTGTCTTGATATCGGCCTGGATACCCGCACCGCCGGAACTGTCGGAGCCGGCGATGGACAGGATACGGGGCGGGCCGGGGTGGCTCATCCTTTGAATTTCCGCTCGGTGCTTGGCGGGAATTTCTCGTGCAGTTTCTTCGCGCGGGTGGGCCGGTCCATCAGCTCTCCCCCGCAATTGGGGCAGACGTCATCGAGATCGTCGGCGCATTCGGTGCAGAAGGTGCACTCGAAACTGCAGATGAAGGCGCCGGAATTCTGTGCCGGAAGATCGGTTCCGCAGCGTTCGCAATCGGGCCGCATTTCGAGCATCAGGCCGCGCTCTCGACGGCGGCGCAAATTCGGTCGACCACCGTTTCGACCTGCGCGGCATCGTCGCCTTCGGCCATCACTCGGATGACGGGTTCTGTGCCGGACGGGCGGATCACCAGGCGGCCTTTGCCCGCCAGTTCCTGTTCCGCCTCGGCAATCACCTGCCGAACAGTTGTGTTTTCCAGCGGCTTGCCGCCCGAATAGCGTACATTCTTGAGCAGTTGCGGAACCGGGTCGAAGACGTGCAGCAACTCACTTGCAGGCTTGCCCGAACGCACCAGGCTCGCAAGGATGCGAAGCGCTGCAATGGTGCCGTCACCCGTGGTGCCGTGATCGAGCAGGATCATGTGCCCCGATTGCTCGCCGCCGACATTGAAGCCCCCTTCCTTCATCCGTTCGAGCACGTAGCGATCGCCGACCTTCGTACGCTCGAGGCCGAGGCCGATCCCTTCCAGATAGCGCTCCAGCCCGAGATTGGACATCACGGTGGCCACCACGCCATCGCCCGTCAGGTCGCCCAGCGCCTTCAACCGGCTGGCGATCAGCGCCATGATCTGGTCGCCATCGACCGTCTTGCCTTTCTCGTCGATGACGATCAGCCGGTCGGCATCGCCATCCAGGGCAATGCCGATGTCGGCGCCTTCGTCGATCACGCGGGCCTTGATGGCATCGAGCGCGGTCGAGCCGACGCCGTCATTGATATTGGTTCCGTTGGGTTCGACACCCATTGGGATGATGTCCGCGCCCAGTTCCCAGATCGCACTGGGAGCGACCTGGTAGGCGGCGCCGTTGGCACAGTCGACCACCACTTTAAGCCCGTCGAAGCGGACATCGGAGGCCACCGATTGCTTGACCGCATGGATGTAGCGCCCGCGTGCATCCTCGATCCGCCGCGCCCGCCCGATGCGCTCCGGTTCGACCAGCAATGGCTCCTGTTCGAGCAACCGCTCTATCGCTGCTTCGGCCTTGTCCGACAGTTTGTAGCCATCGGGGCCGAACAGCTTGATGCCATTGTCTTCGAAAGGATTGTGACTGGCAGAAATCATCACACCCAGATCGGCGCGCATTTCGCGCGTGAGCAGGGCGATGGCGGGCGTCGGCAGCGGCCCGGTCATGATCACGTCCATCCCGACCGAGGTAAAACCCGCAACCAGCGCGCTTTCCATCATATAGCCCGACAGGCGTGTATCCTTGCCGATCACCACGCGGTGCCGGTGGTCGCCGCGCAGGAAATGCGTGCCGGCCGCCTGCCCGACCCGCATCGCGGTGGCGGCGGTCATCACCCCTTCGTTCGTGCGTCCACGAATACCGTCGGTGCCGAAGAAATTACGAGCCATCTGCCGGGCGTCTCCTTTTGCTAAGGCCCCCCATGGCGCGGTTGGGCTGCGAATAAAAGACCGTCTGCCCCCCTTTTCGCGCACAATATCGCCGCTATGTGCAACCACGCGCGCATCGACGCGTTAGGAACGCGAACACGAATTTCTTTCACTCCAACCCAAGAGGGGACATTTCATGGCTTTTGCGCTGATCGACCTGCCTTACGACGACACCGCGCTGGAACCGGCCGTGTCGGCAAAGACGCTGTCGTTTCACCACGGCAAGCACCACAAGGCTTATATCGACAAAACCAATGCCGCGATCGAGGGCGGCGAGCTGGCCGACAAGAGCCTGGAAGAGGTCGTCGCGGCGGCACGGGGCAGCAATGCCGGGCTGTTCAACAATTCGGCCCAGAGCTGGAACCACGGTTTTTACTGGCACTCCATGGCGCCCGAGGAAACCAACGCTTCGGGCGAACTGAAAAGCATGATCGACGAGGCTTTCGGCTCGATCGACGGGCTCAAGGAAAAACTGGCAGAGCGCGGCGCGGGGCATTTCGCCAGCGGCTGGGTCTGGCTGGCGGTCAAGGATGGCAAGCTGACCATCGAGGAAACCCATGACGGCGATACGCTGGCCGATCAGGCCGACGTCAATCCGCTGCTCGTGATCGATCTCTGGGAGCACGCCTATTATCTCGACCACCAGAATGCGCGCCCCGCCTATCTCGAAGCGGTGAGCAGCAAGCTGAACTGGAGCTTTGCGAGCGAAAACCTCGCCCGCGGGACGACGTGGCAGTATCCGAACTAAGAAGCTGTCAAAGCTATTGTGGGAAGGCCCGTCGCCAGCGATGGCGGCGGGCTTTCTATTTCGGCGGTGCTTCGCTCGCAGCGGGCTCGTCGAACAGGCTGGTGGCGAAGAGCGGTTCGCCGAAGATGAAACCGATCAGGTTCGGCCTACCGATATGGTCGAACAATGCCGTCAGCATCAACAGGATCGGTACAGACAGAAGCGCGCCGAAAAAGCCCCATATCCAGGTGAAATAGGACAGGGCGATCAGGATCAGGACGGGATTCATGGTGAAACGCGCGCCCAGAATGGATGGGGTGACCATGTTGGCCTCCACCGTGTGCAGCGCGAGATAGGCCGCCGCCGGTATCAGGCCGAGCACGATCGTGTCGGCGGTTCCGATCCCGAACAGGCCGAGCAGGGCAATCATCACGATCGGCCCGACATAGGGTAGGAAATTGAGCAGCGCCGCCAGCCCGCCCCACATGATCGGCGCATCCACGCCTAGCGCCCAGGCCCCCAGCGCCACCACCACGCCGACCAGTGCATTGATCCACCCGACGGTCAGAATATAGGCGGCGACCCGGTCCTGCACCTCGCGGAGAACGCGGGCGGCCTTGATACTGGTGCCGAAACTCGCGCGGCCGAACAGCAGGCGCTGGCGCAGGCGCACACGCGCCTCGATCATGAAATAGGCCATCAGCAGCGTCAGGATCGTTTCGATGATCAGGCTGGGGGTGGCGAAGGCGACCTGTTCGAGCAGGCTGGGTGCGGCCAGCACAACTTCGCGTGTCCCGTCATCGTTCATCAGCGCCGCTAGCTGGGCATTGATCGTGGCAATCCAAGCAAACCGTTCGCGCAGCTCGCTGAAACGCGACATCACGCGCCTGACCATGTCGGGAACATCGTCGAACAGGGCGATGGCGGGCTGCAGGATCAGGGCGAGGGCCAGCAGCAGGATGGTGAAGAAAATCAGGAGCGCGGTGATCGACGCCAGCGCATTGGGCAGGCCCCAGCCATTGAGCTTATCGGCCAGCGGCGAGAGGATCACGGTCAGCACCAGGGCCGTAACGACAGGCAGGAACACCACCGAACCGATCGAAAGGACGAAGGGCAGGGCGAAGAAGAGACCCAGCCCGATCAGCAGAACGAGCGAGGAAATCAGCCGCAATTCCTGTTCCGCGAAAGCCAGCCGACGCGAACGGCGCGTGTCCGCTCGCGGTGCGTTCGGCTCGGGAGGCTGGGTCTCGCTCATCAGCCTCTATCTGCCCTTCACGGCGAATCGTGACAAGCGCCGCGCGAACAAAGATTTTCTAGTTGCGGCTGGCACCCTGGCCCGCGGCGACATCGTCGAGTTCCTCGAGGATGGCACGGTGCGCGGCATTGTCGTCGATAGAGCGCTTGGGAATGTTGCCATCGGCCAGCATTGCGTTGAGCGCGGCGCGGGCACGCCCGACCCTGCTCTTGATCGTGCCCACGGCGCATCCGCAGATGGTCGCGGCTTCCTCGTAGGAGAAGCCGCCCGCGCCCACCAGCAGCAGCGCTTCGCGCCGTTCGGGCGGCAATGTCAGCAAGGCGCGGTGCATATCGGACAGGTGAATCGGTTCCTCCTGACCGGCGGGTGCGGTCAATACGCGTTCGGCCACCGTCTCGTCATATTCGCCGCGAAAGCGATTGCGACGCATGTCGGTCAGATAGGCGTTGCGCAGAATCACGAAGGTCCAGGCGCGCATGCTCGTGCCGGGTTGGAAGCGCTCTTGCGCGGCCCAGGCCTTGAGCAGCGTTTCCTGCACGAGATCGTCGGCCATGTCGGCCCTGCCGCACAGCCCGCGCGCAAAGGCGCGCAGATGAGGCACGACTTCGGTGAGCTCGCGTTTGAAATCAGCCTTTTCGGAGGCCGTCCGTTCCTCCTTCGCCATCAGTCTTTCGCATCCAGCTTGTCGAGAAGATCCTGGAACGTGTCGGGCAGCGGTTCCTCCACGACCGAATCGTAAAGCTTCCTCAGGCCGGTCGCCCAGTCCGGGTGCGTGTCCTTGCCGCTTTTGGCGGGAGTGGGAAGCGGTCCGCCAGCGGGGACCCGCTGCGGTGTCTTGGGCGTCTTGGAACTCATGGCGCGAAAGGTACTACCTTTTTAGATTTCTCGCCCGGGCAGCGTGCACGGGCGGAAGTGTCGATCCCGGATGTGCTTCGCACAACGTATGGACAACACACAGGTTCCCGCCAACCCCATCTTGGAACTAAACGCGCTCCCCGGCATAGTGAATCGCAATATACGACAACACCGGATGAATTGTCAGGGGCAGAACGCTGGTCACCGAGAAACTCCAACGCAAAGGACGCCGGAGGCGTTGGTTGATCGATTATCCCCGCGGAATCCCGGTGCTGATTTTCGTTCTCGTCACCGGTATCACCGTGCTCAGTGTCTTTGCGATCGAGCGGGGCGAGCAGGAACGCGATGCCGCCGATGTCGCGCGCAAGGCGCAGGCGATGACTTCGGCCATCGAACGGCGGGCCTATACCAGCTCGGCCTATCTGCGTGCGGGGGCCGCATTGCTGTCGACGCAGGATGAAGTCACGCCCGAACTGTTCCGGCGGTTTGTTTCCGAACTGCGCCTGGATGCCAATTATCGGGGCGCGGAAGGGATCGGCTGGGCACCCGTCGTCGAGGCGGCGGAACTTGCCGCGTTCGAAGCGCGGCTCGGTATGAGCCGGAGGGACGAACAGCATGTCACTCCCACGATCGAGGAACAGCCGCGCGACCTGCTGACGCCGATCCTGTTCCTGCAGCCCGACACCGTGCGCAACCGCCGCGCGCTGGGCTACGACATGTATTCCGAACCGACACGTCGTGCGGCGATGGATTTGGCCGCGGCCAATGATCGCCCCACCGCCAGCGGGCCGGTCGTGCTGGTACAGGAAGGCGGCGGGGATGCCGTCGGCTTCCTTATTATGATGCCGGTCTTCGAGGGGCTGAGCAGCTCGCGCGAGCTCAAGGGCTTTATTTACAGCCCGTTCAATGCCTCGCAGTTTCTCGCCTCCGCGTCCGATCTGGTCAGCTATGACGATATCGGCGCCCGGCTGCTCGACGGAGAGACCGCCGACCCGGTGCCGATGGCGCGGAGCGATGCCTGGCTCGATGGCCGGTCGGCCGTGGTCAGGGAAGTCAACCTCGCCAATCGCACAATGATGCTCGAAGTGCAGTCCACGCGTGAAGAGGGGCTGTCTTCGATGTCGATGATCACGCTGCTGTTCGGCCTTGCCGTCGCCAGCCTGCTGATGCTGGTGGCGCGCCTGCTGACCCAGCAGACGCTGGAGGATCGCCGTGCGATAAGCTGGTTCGAGGAACAGAACTCGATCCGCAATTCGCTGACGCGTGAGCTCAATCACCGGGTCAAGAACACGCTTGCCAATGTGCTGTCGATTGTGTCGCTGACTCGCCGCAGGGCGATGGATCTCGACGAATTCGCCGAGGGGCTCGACGGGCGTATTCGCGCGCTGTCGGCCACCCACGATCTGCTGACCCAGTCAGACTGGGGGACCACGCCGATCCGCGCGGTGGTGGAGGTCGAGCTGGCGCCCTATGCGCGCGACGAGGACCACCAGCTCGATCTGGTCGGTCCGCATACCGAGCTGGCGCCGAACGATGCCTTATCGCTGGGCCTCGCGATTCACGAGTTGGCTACCAATGCGGCCAAATACGGATCGCTCAGCGTTCCGGGCGGCAAGGTTACCGTTCGGTGGAGCCAGATCAACGACACGCTGGCGAAAATTGAATGGATCGAAAGCGATGGGCCACCCGTATCGCAGCCGCAACGTCGCGGGTTCGGCACCGATCTGATCGAGAAGATCGTGGCGCATGAACTGCGCCATCCGGTCGAACTCGATTTCCGGCCGGAGGGTGTTCGCTGCAGCCTTCTGGTGCCGGTTCGCGAGCGGAGCGAATTCGAATTGCGAAGCAAGGGGCCGGGCGCGCGCGAACTGGACGCAGACGAAGAAAAACCCGGACCGTAGAGCGGCCCGGGTTTCCCGTTTTATCGTTGAATGCGGTGAAAGTGTTAGCCCAGCGGGCGACTCGACCCGAAGAACAGCGCCTGGCTGATCGCCGCGCGGACAGTCTGTTCCTGAAACGGCTTGGTGACCAGATAGGTCGGTTCGGGCCTGTCGCCGGTCAGCAGGCGCTCGGGATAGGCGGTGATGAAGATCACCGGGACGCTGCTGATCGCGAGAATGTCGTCCACGGCATCGAGGCCCGAGGACCCATCGGCGAGCTGGATATCGGCAAGCACGAGGCCCGGCGTCTTCTCGGCGACGACTTCCTGCGCCTGCGTCCGCGTGGCGGCAGTGCCGCAAACATCGTGGCCGAGCGAGGTCACGAGATCTTCGAGCTGCATGGAAATCAGCGGCTCGTCCTCGATGATCAGAACGCTGGTCGCCGATTCGCGATCGATCTCGGAAACCGCTTCCTGGGCCAGCCGTTCGATATCCTCGGCCGAAATGTCCATGATCTCGGCGGCTTGCTCGGGCGAAAAATCCTCCAGCGTGGTCAGCAGCAGCGCCTGGCGGTTCAGCGGAGTCACGGATTTGAGGCGATCCTGCGCGGCGCCTTCGTGTTCATCGCTGCCAACGGTTTCGGGAACGTCCATGTAGGCGCTCGACCAGACCTTGTTGAACGCGCGGTAGAGCGGGACGCGGCCACCCTCGAGCGATTGTTTGAGTTCGCTATCGGCCAGGGCGGCCTCAAGCGTAGCGCGGACGAATGCGTCTCCCGTAGCCTGCGAACCGGTCAGTGCGCGCGCATAGCGGCGCAAATACGGCAGGTTACGAGCAATCTGATCACCAAGCGACATTTAGACCCCTTCCTTAAGGTGCGCGCTTCTAACGTGTTGGGCCGGGTTAGGTTCCTGCGCTTGCAGCCGCAAGGTGTCGTTTGACAAATAGGCCGGTTCGGGCGAATCCGTCCAGGCGACATTACCTCGCCGGGAGCCCAGAGCGTTGCACGAGATTGCCGATCCCATTGCCTGTCCGCAGTGTCCGCTTCAGGCCTGCCCCGGCCTGAGAGAGCTCGGCGAGCAACAGCTCGTCTATATGGAGGAATTCAAGGACGGCGAAGTCGCGCTGGACCGGGGCGATGCGCTGATCGAGGAGGGGGAGTGTCACGAACGCCTTTATACCGTTCTCGACGGCGTTTTGATTCGCTCGCGATCGCTCGACGATGGTCGGCGGCAGATCGTCAACTTCATGTTTCCCGGCGATCTCATCGGTCTCCAGGGGGCGTTCGACGAACCGTCGAGCCATACGATCGAAGCGCTGGTGGAGGCGCGCCTGTGCCGATTCAGGAAAGACGCTTTCTTCGAACTGGTGGCGAAGCATCCGACCCTCGGTTACGATATCACTTGGCTCGCCGCCAAGGAAGAAACGGCTCTCGAAGGGCACATCGTGTCGCTGGGGCAGCGCAATGCCCGCGAACGGGTAACCTATCTGGCGGTGTGGTTGCTCGACCGGGCGCAATCGACCTGCCTGGCCGACGAACAGAACATTGTTTCTCTGCCGATCACCCAGGCGCAAATCGCCGATATGCTGGGCCTGTCGCTGGTCCACACCAACCGAACCCTGCGCCAACTCCAGCGCGAAGGCCTGGTGGAATGGAAATCGCGCGAAATCCACGTACCGGACCTCGCCAAAGCGGCCGAATTCGCCCAGTTCGATCGCAGCAAGGACAATTGCCGACCCTTTATCTGACCGGATTATCTGACCGGAATTTCGCGCAATTCAAAAAAAATGACGATAGGCGGGAACCCAGTTTTTGGCGGCGCGTATCCTTTATGTCACCGCCGAGACCCCCCCTCCCGTCCAAGCGGCCGGTGATACGATCCCGAAAGGCCTCCGTTGCATAAGCAGCGGAGGCCTTTTTTCCATGCGACGGTCTTTTTCCATGCGACGGTCCGCGCTCGGGATTTTGCGGCGAGGACATGCGAAGGCAGGGGCGGGCAAAGCGCCCCGCGAAGGTATCAGCGCAGGGCGCCGCGCAGGCGCGAGATGATGCCCTGTCGCCGGGGTTGGCGCAGCAGATCCACCAGGATGTCCGCGTCATAGGGTTTTTCGAGAATACAGCCGAGCGCGGCAATGTCCGCGGGAATGTCCTGCGGGGCGCCGGTCGAAAAAATGATACGCGGGCTGTCCGGGCCAAGCGTGCGGACCAGTTCGGCAATGGCCCAGCCATCGTCGCGGTCGGCAAGGTGCACGTCGAGCACGATTACCT
The DNA here is from genome assembly GCF_003355455.1 of Erythrobacter aureus. NCBI lineage: Bacteria > Pseudomonadati > Pseudomonadota > Alphaproteobacteria > Sphingomonadales > Erythrobacteraceae > Erythrobacter > Erythrobacter aureus. The sequence goes on along the minus strand of NZ_CP031357.1, from coordinate 2,908,512 downwards.
GGGGCTGATCGTCGCGCAAATGGCGCAGGGCTTCCTCGGTCGAGGCGGACAGCGCCACCTTGGCCACGCCGGCATCGAGCAGCGCCTGTTCGATCGTGAGGCCGAGCACGGCATCATCTTCCACCACGAGCACATGGGCCGGTAGCTTTTCACGAGCGCGGGTCTTGGGGTGCTGCGTCATCGGTTCTCGTAAGGGGTGGCGATATCGGTATCGCGCGTGTGTTCCGCCAACGGTGGGCGCGCCGATGCAGTTCCCGCCGCCTGTCGCTTGACTGCGGACCGTGGCCAAATTGCGACAGCCGGCCCGGTTCAATCGGCGATCGGCCTTTCATAAATCGCATATTCGCGATTGACGCTGCTTTCGATGGCATCGGCAATTGCCATCATCCCCTTATTGTCGTCGAGAATCCAGCCGATCTCGGCGCGCTGCGTGCCATAGAGCCGGGTGGCGGTGTCGCGGATCTGGCTGATCATCATGAAGGCAAGCTGGCTGGCGAGACGCGAATTGTGCAGTTCCTTGAGCACACCCATCAGGGGCACGCGCATATCGGCGCCGATGGGTTTGCGCATCCAGCGCAGCAGGTGGAACCATCCGAAGGGAAACAGCTTGCCATTCACCTTGCGCAGTACGCGGTTGACGTCGGGGAAGGTCAGCATGAAGGCGACTGGCCGCCCGTCCAGTTCCGCCACCAGATTGATCTCCTCGTGAATGATCGGCTTCAGTTTCTTGCCGGCATAGGCGATTTCTTCACTGGTGAACGGAACGAACCCCCAATTGTTCGACCAGGCATCGTTGAGGATCGAAAGGATTACCTCGACTTCCTCGTCCCAGCGTTTTGTGTCGACCGGGCGGACGGTGATGCGTTTGTTGCGCTGACCCGATTGCACGATGCGGCGCACCAGCGGGGGGAAATCCCCCGATACGTCCAGATCGTATGTCAGCAACGTCTTGGCGCGCGCATAGCCCGCGCTCTCGATCCATTGCCGGTATATAGCCGGGTGGTGGCCCATCATGATCAGCGGCGCGTGATCCTGGCCTTTCACGAGCAGGCCGGGCTCTTCCCAGATCGACATCGAGATCGGGCCGATCGCGCGGGTCATGCCCTGGGCGCGCAACCAGCGCTCGGCCGCCGCGAGAAGCGCATGCGCCGCGCCTTCGTCCTCGGCATCGAAATAGCCGAACATGCCCGCGCCTGGACCGAAACCCTGTTCGCGCGGCAATTCGAGGGCAAGATGATCGATATGGGCGGAAATGCGGCCCACCGGCCTGCCTTTCCGGCGGGCGATGAAGAGCTGGTGGGAGGCATGGCCGAAAAAGGGGTTCTTACCCGGATCGACCAATTCCAATTGTTCCGAACGCAGTTGCGGCACGGAATGCGGTTCGCGTGCGGCCAGCGCCCGACCGATATCGACAAACTCGGCGCGGCCCTTCTTGCCTTCCACTGCCTCTATCACCACATTCGCATCGGACATTCGCGCGTTACCTTCGTTCAGCCTGGATTAGCCCTGTGTGCGCTAGCTGATCTTTGTCAAGGAAACGCGCCGCCACGATTACTATGATCGACACCGTGCGCTGTATCGCGTGTGTGTTTTCGGATAGAGACGCCCCGGGAATTTCGACCATGAATGTGCAACAAACACGGATTTCGGCTGCCGATATCGCCTCGCGACGCGAGGCGGGCTCGGGTTGGCATGCCCAGATACCCGACGACAAGGCGATGCTGCGCGCGGCGCGCGATCTGACCAAGGACATCGCCGCACACCGCGCGGGAATATATTGGCCGGACATGATCGGTTCGGCCTTGGTCGGCTATGCCTCACTGGCAGGCGCCATTCTTGTCGAAAGCGTGCCGGTGGCGCTCGCGCTCGGCGTTCTATCGGTCCTCGCGCTCTACCGCGCGCTGCTGTTCATCCACGAAATATCGCATTTCCGGAACGGCGCGCTGCCCGGCTTCAGCGCGGCGTGGAACCTGCTGGTCGGGATTCCCATGCTGACTCCGTCCTTCATGTACGAACAGGTGCACACGCTGCATCACAAGCGCACGCAATACGGCACGATCGAGGATCCGGAATATCTGCCTCTCGCGCTGATGAAGCCGTGGAGCCTGCCCGCCTTCGTGCTGATCGCGCTGCTGGCCCCGGCTGCCCTGTTGTTCCGCTTTGCGGTGCTGGTGCCGCTGGGGGCGATCATCCCGCCCATCCGTCGGCTTACCTGGCAACGCCTCAGCGCGCTGGCGATCAATCCCGATTTCCGCCGCCGCCCGCCCGAAGGCGATCTGCGCCCGCGCGTGGTATTTCAGGAAGTCGGCGGCATGCTGTGGAGCTGGGCGCTGATCGGCAGCGTTTTCGCCTTTGGCTGGAAGCCGCTGCTGGTGGCCTTCGCCGTGGCTTCGGTGGTTGCGCTGCTCAACCAGCTACGCACGCTGGTCGCTCACCTGTGGGAGAACGAGGGCGAGGCGATGACCGTTACCGCGCAGTTCCTCGATAGCGTCAATGTCCCGCCGCCCGGCATGATCGCCGAACTGTGGGCGCCGGTGGGGCTGCGATACCACGCGCTGCACCACCTGATGCCCTCGATGCCCTATCACTCGCTGCCGGAAGCGCACCGGCGTCTGGTGGCGGAGCTTGAGGCGGATTCGAGCTATCACGGCGCCAACCATGCCGGGATGGGCGTGCTGGTCGCGCGTATCGCGCGGAACACGATGCGATAGTTCGTTGCGTGCGGTCGGGACATCCGTCCCGACCTTGCGGCGGCGCCAGCCCACTCCCCACCCGGCCACCCAATCAGTATCGTGCCGTGGGTGGCCGGGTGGGGAGTGGGCTGGTGCCGCAAGCCTTCGACGGAGGTCGAAGGCGCACCCCGCAAAGACTCGGACTGGTGCCGCAAGCCTTCGACGGAGGTCGAAGGCGCACCCCGCAAAGACTCGGACTGGTGCCGCAAGCCTTCGACGGAGGTCGATAGCGCACCCAACGAAAAAGGCCGCTCCCCTCGGTGGGTGGGAGCGGCCTTCGCATTTCACCCGGCAATGGGCCGGGTAAACTTGGCTGTGTCAGTCGATTTTGATCTTCGCCTTAACGCCGTCTTCGCCCACGGTGGCATCGACATCGCCGCCATCGATGGTCAGGCTCGAGCCTTCTTCGCCCTCGACGGGTTCGGCGACGACGGTTTCGGTCGCAACCGGCTCGACCACGGTGGTTTCGGTGATCTCGGTGGTCGTGGCCTCGTCGGTCGCGGGGGCATCGGCATCGCCGCAAGCGGCAAGCGCAAAAGCGGCGGCGAGCGCGGGAACTGCAAACTTATTCATGCCAAATCTCCTTTGTGGCAATATTGTGGCATCAATGCGCCGCAATTGAGGCGGTTCCCGTCAGACCAAGAATTTTATCATCGCGATGCGTCGGTCCCGCGGCAAGCCATGCTCCACCTCGGTTTCGATGTCCGCCGCGAGCCGGGGGTGCGCGTCGAGGTCCGAAATCGTCTCGAAGCCATGCCGGGCGTAGAACGGCCCGTTCCAGGGCACATCGCCGAATGTCGTCAGCGTGATGGCGCGGAATCCGCTATTGTGGGCATCGATCGCCACGGCGCGCAGCAACACGCTTCCGATGCCGCGCCCCTGGTGCTCCGGATGGACCGAAAATTCGCGAATATGCAGTTCGCGGTCGAAAGGTTCGGTGGACAGAAAGCCGACGATCCCGCCCTCGCTCTCTGCGATCAGCGAATGGCCCTTGCGGATCATTCGCCGCTGCTCCTCGGCCGGAATGGCGTGCATCCCGGCCACGCCTGCCAGCCCTTCGACGGTTTGGAACAGCTCGCCTGCCGCGCGTTCGATCGCCGGCAGGGCCTCCGCGTCGGCAAGCCGCGCCAACCGAATGGAGAAATCGCTCACTCCTCGGTCCGCACGAGGACCGTCTCACCGATTAGCAGGAACAGCAGGAACGGCGCCCAGGCCGCGAGAAAAGGCGGATAGCCGCCAAAACTGCCCATGGCGAGAGCGGCATTGTCGACCACGAAATAGGCAAAGCCCAGCGCCATGCCGATAATCGCGCGCACGAAAAGCTGCCCTGAACGCGCCAGACCGAAAGCCGCGACGGCACCCAGCAGAGGCATCAGGAAAGCGGATAGTGGCCCGGAAATCTTGTGCCACCATTTCGCGCGCAATTCGTCGGTCCGCCGCCCGGCGCTTTCGAATTCGGCAATCGACCGGGTGAGCTCCCAGAAGGGCTCGGCATCGGAATCGATCTTGGCGAGGTCGATCTGGTCGGGAGTGAGCCCTTCGCCCACCACCATGGCTTGCGGCGTGTCGGTAAGCGCGCTCTGCACGCGGAACCGGGTGACGCCCTCGAGTCGCCAGCCGGGATTGGCATAGACCGCACGATCGGCGTCTATCTGCTCGACGATCATCCCTTCGGCATTGCGTTCGTACCAGGTGACCTTGCGCATTGCGATCGCCTCGCCCGTCCCGGCGAGATAGGCCGCCGTCAGGATATTGCCGTTATCGTTGAGATAGACATTCGCCCGCACGCCGCTTTCGGTCGGGATCGGGCCGTAATCGACCGCCTCCCACGCTTTCAGCGTTTCGGTCGCGCGGGTGACCACGCGTTCGTTGAAGGCGAAGGTGAACAGCGAGACGAGCCCCGCGGTCAGCAATAGCGGCGCAAGCACCTGATGCGCGGAAAGCCCGGCCGCCTTCATCGCGATCACCTCGCTGTTCTGGTTCAGCGTGACCAGCGTTATCAGCGTCGCCAGCAGGACCGAATAGGGCAGGAAGCGCGATATGAGCTGCGGTATCCTGAGACCCGCATAGGTCAGCAATTCGCCCTGGCCATTGCCCGCTACAGCGAGGATCTTGCCGCTGTTCGACAGCAGGTCGAGCATCATCAGCACCAGCACCAGGACGAACAGCATCGCCACGATGCGTGCGGCGAACATCTTCGCCAGGTAGAGCGTCAGCGTGCGCGAGGGAAAGAAGTCGAACTGCATGAGGTTGGCTACTCGGCTGCCGAAAGGTCGATCTGCAGGTGTCGGCGGCGCCTGAACAGTTTGCCGAGGCGCTTGGTCAGCTTGCCGAACCAGGTTTCGAGCGCGCCGATGGCCTGGCCGCCCGGCACATGGGCGACGCGCCAATACATCCATACAATCAGGGCGGCGAACAGGAAGAACGGCCCCCATAGCGCCAGGATCGGATCGATCCGGCCGAGCGCGGCGATATCCTCCCCGTATTGGTTCACCTTGTGATAGGCGACGACCATGATGATCGACAGGAACACGCCGAGCGCGCTGGTCGATCGTTTCGGCGGTATGCCCAGGGCTACGGCCAGCAAGGGCATCAGGGCCATCATCACTACCTCGACCAGGCGGAAATTGAAGCTCGCCTGGCTTGCATCGCGCTTGTCTTCCGGTTCTCCCTCGCTCCAGCCGATACGCAGCAGTTCGGGCAGGATATATTCGCGTTCGGCATCGCCGCGCGCGCGGAATTTCTCGATCGCAGGCAGATCGATCGGCAGATCGTGGCGCGTGAAGGTGAGGACGCGCGGGGTCTTGCTGCCGGTATCCTGGACGATGGTTCCGTCGGTCAGCCGCAGGATGATGGTGTCGGGATTGTCGGTCGTGGCCAGGAAGGCCCCTTCCTTGGCCGAGATCGACAGGACCTGATCCTTATCGTTGGCCACGCGCGCGAAAATGCCCATCAGGCGGCGCCCGTCATCCTCGCTCGCCTCGATCCGCAGCGCCATGCGATCGGCCAGGGTCGTGAATTCGCCGACCTTGATCGAGGCACCGAGCGCGCCCGATCGCAATTCATATTCCATCTGTTCGTAATAATAGCGGCTGACCGGCTGGATGAAGAACACCAGCGCCACGTTCAGCGCCATCAGGATGGCGGTGATCAGATAGGGCACACGCAGCAGCCGCCCATAGCCCAGACCTACCGCCCGAAACACATCGAGTTCGCTCGACGTCGCCAGCTTGCGAAAAGCCAGCAGGATGCCCAGCAGCAGGCCGAGCGGAATGGCGAGGCTGGCATATTCCGGGATCAGCGCCATCAGCATCTTGAAGACGACGCCCACCGGCCCGCCTTCGACCGCCACGAAATCGAAGAGGCGCAGCATCTTGTCGAGGATCAGCAGCGAGGCCGCGACCACGAACACGCCCATCATCGGCACTATGACGAGCCGGAAGATATAGCGATCGATGGCGGGGAGGAATTTGAACAAGGTTTCGCCGGTCAGTTGCCTTTGCACCTGGCTCTAGCGCGGTTTTGCGGCGAGGTCATGCCCCTTGTGTCGCGCTTTCGGTCGGACCATCCGGACCCTGCGGCGGGTTTTGTGCGTTAGGCGTGGTGAAAGAGAGATCGCAATGCGTTCAGCGCTGATTCTGTGCCTGCTTTCAGGCGCGTGCACCACGGTTTCAGGGGGAGCGGATATTACGGGCCGGAACGAGGTTTCGGCACTACAGGCAACCATGCCGCTTCCGAAAGGGGCGAAACGCGGCGCAAGTGGCTTTGCAACCATCGGCGCCGTGCCACCCAGCGCGCTTCCGAAGATCCCGCCACCCATGCCTACCTCGCTCGACACGCTGGCCCGGCAAACCTCGATGGGGACACCCGAGGAACAGGCAGCGGCGTGGGAGCGCGCCAACGGCACGGCTGAATTCCAGCGCGAATTCCAGCGCCTGCGCGCCGAGATCGAAAGCGCGGAAGCCGGCAATTTCTCCACCGTTCGGCTAGTGCGCGATCCGGGCGTCATGGGCGAATTCGTGTTCTACCGCGATGGCCCCGCAACGCTGGCGAAATACACCAGCGATCCGCGTTTCCGCGCGGTCACCACGGGTGTCGATCCGGTCGACCTCGCCGAGCTGCAGCAGCTCTGGTCAAGGCGTATGGAGGAGGAAGCCTCGACTATTTCGATGATGGGCAGCGATGGTGAAGGGCGGCTGGAACTGGCGGTCGGGATCGAGGAAGCCGAATTCCGCCAGCTAGCGCGCGAAAAGGGCTGGGATATCTCCGACCCGCGGCTCGATTTCCGCTTCCCCGGTCCGCGCCCCCAGCCTTTCCTCGCCCCCGCGCTGGAATCGCTAGTGCGGCTCTTCCCGCGCGAGAACAACGAAGCCGCCATCCGCCTCACCGCCTTGGGGCGGGGCCGCGTGGTCTTGGAAGACGGCTGCTTCCGCATAGCCGACGCGCGTGGGCGGCCGGGCGAATCGCTGGTGATGTTCGCCCGCGATTCCCAGCTCGGCCTCGACGAGCAAGGCTATCTCGTCGTGCGGACCGGTAACGAGGATCGCGTCTACCGCATCGGCGAGCCGGGCAGCTGGGGCGGGCCGAACGGCTACGACGAGGACAGCGAGGATGTGCGCGCCCTGCGCAAGGCCTGCGGGAACGACGAAATCGTCAATATCGCCGCGCCGCAAAGCTCCGTGCTGTTCGCCACGCCCGACCCGTCCTGGGTGCTCGACTATGCCTATACAAAGGACATCACCTATGAACGCGCCTGGGCGCGGGTGATTTCCTGCATGGAACGGCAGATCGAACGCGGGCGCGAACCGATGGATGCGCGCGATCGCTGCGTTCAGCAGTATAATGGCTGGGATTATCGCGGGGAGGAGCTGCCCCCGCCGCCCGGCCAGTAGCGGATCACGCCTTTTCCAGCGTGCATTGCAGCGGGTGCTGGTTCTGGCGGGCGAAATCCATCACCTGGTTCACTTTGGTTTCGGCCACCTCGTAAGGGAAGATGCCGCACACGCCGACGCCCTTCTGGTGAACGTGGAGCATCACCCTTGTCGCTTCTTCCATATCCATGCGGAAGAAACGCTTGAGCACGATCACGACGAATTCCATCGGCGTGTAATCGTCATTCAGCAGCAGCACCTTGTACTGACTCGGCTTTTTGGGTTTGGCGCGGGTCTTGGTGGCAATGCCGACCTGGCCGTCGCCTTCATGGGAGTCGTCATCGCCGTCGGCGGCGCGGATCGGGAAGGGGGGCAGGGCGTGGATCATTGCTGGGGCCATTATCGTAACGCGCCTGCAAATCGCAAGGCGTGAGCGACGGTCAAGTGCGCGCATCGGTGCGAAAGCGCCCTTTCCATTGAGGAACCGGACAAAAAAGGGGCCGGATGGTTCGAAACCATCCGGCCCGCGGTGTCCAATTCGCCGAACGAGGGAGAGAGGAGAGAGTGTCCGGCGGATTGAAGCTTGTGTGGTTCGCTTACGCGGCCTTGCGGACCTTTTCGGCAGCCAGGCTCATGCGGTTCGAAACCGGAGCGAAAGCTTCGTTGGCGAGCTTCAGCATGGCTTCGGTGTTCTTCGAGGTGGTCGAAACCAGCGCGTCGAAGTTGCGACGGGCGATTTCGCCCTGGAGCTGGAACAGCTCGGTCGGCGACTTGACGGCGGCAAACTTCTTGACGTCTTCCTGAACGGTTTCGGCAGCCGACTTGGCTTCCTCGACATAGGTGCGGCCCATGTCCTGCATACCGCTGGCGAGGATCTTGCCGCTTTCGACGATGGCTTCGAGATTGCCCTTCTGGAATTCGACGGCGTCCTTGGTCAGTTCGGTGCCCTTGTCATAGGCGGCCTTGGCGCGGGTCTGCACATCGGCAGCCAGTTCCTGTGCCTTGGCGGCGTATTCGGTTTCGGCGGTTTTCTTCGCAGTGGCCATGATGGTGTCCTTCAAATGGGAAATCGGGGTGGTCTTCGCGGCTTTCGCCTTGGCGGTGGCTGCCTTCTTGGGGGCGGCCTTGATCTTTTTGGCTGCGACCGGCTTCTTGGCCGGGGCGGCCTTCTTGGCGGCGACCTTTTTCGGCGCAGCCTTCTTCTTCGGCGCGTTCGGCGCGGCCTTCTTCGGCTCGGCCGCCACGGCCTTGGCAACGGCGTCGGCCTTTACCGGCGCCGTGGTGTCCGCTTCCACGGCCTTTTCGACCGCTTTCGCATTCACCGCATCGGCGGTTTTCTTTTCCGCAGCCTCGGCAAAGGCCTTATCGGCAGCGGCATCGATCTTGCTCTGGCTCTCGGCCATGGGAAACCTCGCTTTGTTGCACTGCACAAAATAGGCATTGCACCTGCGAAGTCAAGCGATTTTTGTGCAGCGCACAATAACTCGCGACAGGCCGTGTTTTCAGCGCGTTAGCGCGTGGCGACGTAGCGTCCCGGCGCATCTTCGATTACTTTGTCGCCTCTGCCGCCCGGCTTGCGCTTGCCCTTGGCGGGCACGGTTTCGCCGTCCTGCGCGCGCAGCCAATCGACCCAGTCGGGCCACCAGCTTCCCGGATGCTCTTCCGCCCCCTCGCGGAATTCGGCGAGGCTGCGGGGCGCGCCGTCATTGGTCCAGTACTGGTATTTGCCTGCCTCCGGCGGATTGACCACGCCCGCAATATGTCCCGAGCCGGCAAGGACGAATTTGAGCGGCCCCTTGAAGTGCTCGGTGATTTTCCAGACGCTTTCGGCAGGGGCGATGTGATCTTCCTTCCCCGCCTGCACATAGGTCGGAGTCTCGACGATCCCGAGATCGATCGGCGTGTTGTCCACGCTCAGCGCATCGGCCTCGACCAGCTTGTTGTCGCGGTAGAGATCGCGCAGATATTGCTGGTGCCACTTGGCGGGCAGATTGGTGACATCGCCGTTCCAGTGGAGCAGGTCGAAGGCCGGGTAATCCTCTCCCAGCAGGTAATTGTTGACGACGTAGTTCCAGATCAGATCGGTGCCGCGCAGCAGGTTGAAGGTCGCCGCCATGTAGCGCCCGTCGAGATAGCCGTCGGCGCTCATCGCCTTGACCATGCCGAGCTGGTTGTCGTCGACGAAATTGAGCAGCTCGCCCGCCTTTTCGAAATCGACCTGCGCAGTGAAGAAGGTTGCGCTCTTGACCTTGTCCTGCTCGCCGCGGCGGTGGAGCAGGGCAAGCGTGGCCGCCAGCGTAGTGCCGGCAACGCAATAGCCGATCGTGTGGACGCTCTTCACGTCGAGCCGCTCGCGGATATGGTCGATCGCATCGATCTGGCCGCGCACGTAATCGTCCCAGATCACGTCCTTCATGCTGGCATCGGCCGATTTCCAGCTCACCATGAAGACGGTCACGCCCTGGTCGACCGCCCAGCGCACGAAGCTCTTCTTGGCGTTCAGATCGAGGATGTAGAAGCGGTTGATCCATGGCGGGAAGATCACCAGCGGCGTTGCCATTGCCTCCTCGGTGGCCGGCGAATACTGGATCAGCTGATAGAGCGGCGTTTCGTGGACCACCTTGCCCGGCGTTACGGCGATATTCTCGCCCAGGGTGAAGGCGCTGGCATCGGTGTGCGAGAGCTGCCCGCGGCGCAGGTCCGCCAGCAGGTGCTCCATGCCCTTGACCAGATTGTCGCCCCGCGTCTCGAGTGTGCGCTCCATCACCACCGGATTGAGCAGCGGAAAATTCGACGGGCTTGCCGCTTCGGTGATCGCGCGGGTGGTGAAGCGTAATTGCTCGCGCTTGTCGTCGGACAGGCCTTCCATCCGGTCGACCATCTCGGCGACGCGTTCGGCGAGGAAGAGATAGGTCTGATGAATCAGCGCATAGGCGGGATGGGCGCGCCAGCGCGGGTCGGCGAAACGGCGGTCCTTGCGCGGTAGGTCGGGCTCGCCTTCGGCCACCGGCTGCCCGTCCGCGCCCAGGCCGTATTGCCCCAGCACCTGCTGCCACAGGGCCATGCCTTCCTGCATCAGCGCCTGCTGCTGCGCCGGGTCGGCGATCGGCATCTGGCGATACCAGTCTTCTGCCATGCGCATCCAGCGCGACGGATCGAAATAGGGGGCCAGCGCCTGCGGATTGGCCATCTGTTCGGCCTGATATTCCATCCACATGGATTGCAGCTTGGTCCCGACCTCGGCCCAGTGCTGCATATCCTCGGGCCTCAGCGGTGCATTCGCGTTCGCCGCGCTCATCGGCGCGAACAAGGCGCGCGCGAATTTTGCCGGGGCTTCGAACATATTGGTGAAGGGATCGGGGCCGTCTTCGGTCATTCTCGCTCCTGCCTGGTGCCAAGCGTCTGTTGTGCGGGCCATAGGATATTGCACGCCTTCATGCATCTAGGCCGATTGCACCTGCACCGTGAATAGGTAATCAGTGTGACTCACTCAACGCGCCACGAGGCCTGAATGTCCGACGAATTCTATCGTATCAAACGCATGCCCCCCTATGTCATCGCCGAAGTCAACGCGATGCGGCATGCCGCGCGGCAGGCCGGGCGCGACATTATCGACCTTGGCATGGGCAATCCGGACCAGCCGCCGCCCCAGCATGTCATCGACAAATTGTGCGAAGTTGCCGCCAAACCGAGCGCGCATGGCTATTCCCAATCCAAGGGAATCCCCGGCCTCAGACGCGCGCAGGCGAATTATTACCAGCGCCGTTTCGGGGTCGAGCTGGATCCCGAAACCGAGGTGGTCGTCACCATGGGCTCGAAAGAGGGCCTGTCGTCCATGGCCACCGCGATCAGCGCGCCGGGCGACGTCATCCTCGCGCCCAGTCCGGCCTATCCGATCCACACCTATGGCTTCATCATAGCCGGCGCCACCATTCGCAGCGTGCCGACGACGCCCGACGAATATTACTGGAAGGCGCTCGACAATGCGATGGCCTATACCGTGCCGCGCCCCACCGTGCTGGTGGTCAACTATCCCAGCAATCCCACGGCGGAGACGGTCGACCTCGCCTTTTACGAGCGACTGGTCGAATGGGCGCGAGAGAACCGGGTCTGGGTGCTTTCCGACCTCGCCTATTCCGAGCTTTATTATGACGGCAAGCCCACGCGCTCGATTCTCGAAGTGCCCGGCGCAAAGGATGTGGCGGTCGAATTCACTTCCATGTCGAAAACCTATTCCATGGCCGGTTGGCGGATGGGTTTCTGCGTCGGCAACACGAAGCTGGTCGCTGCGCTGACGCGGGTTAAGAGCTATCTCGATTACGGCGCTTTCACGCCGATCCAGGCCGCCGCCTGCGCCGCTTTGAACGGGCCGCAGGACGTGGTCGAACAGAACCGCCTGCGTTACCAGCAGCGGCGCGACGTGATGGTCGAAAGCTTCGCGCGCGCGGGCTGGGAAATTCCTTCGCCGCCTGCCAGCATGTTCACCTGGGCGAAGCTTCCGTCCGGTTTCGAAGACATGGGCAGCCTCGAATTTTCCAAACAGCTGCTCCAGCATGCGGAGGTTGCCGTTGCGGCCGGGGTCGGGTTCGGCGAGGAAGGCGAGGGGTACGTCCGTATCGCCATGGTCGAGAACGAGCAGCGCATCCGCCAGGCCGCGCGCAATATAAAGCGTTTCCTCGCCGAACACGCGCGCGGATAGCGCCGAAAAAACATCCGGAACGGTAGTAGTTCTACGCTAACCCCGTTCCCAAATACATGCGTTGTCTTCACTCTCGGATTTATCCGAGGGAAGGGACGATACATGACTTTTCCAGAACTCCAGTGGCTTTCTCGCGGTCCTTCGGTCCCGGCACGCTGGGACTTGCGGCTCGTGAACTGGTCGATGGACCATGCAACCCACCGCGCGCGGGATTGTATGCGCCGGCTCGGCGTTCTCGATTGGCGGCTGGACAGCAGGCTGCCACATTGGCGCGATCTGGCAGGGCCGGCATGTATCGTCGCGATCGGCGTCGACGATCCGGCGGAACGCGCCGGGCTGCTCGCCAGGGGCTTCGGCGACGCGTTGGGCAGCCGCATCGCCTTCGTCGAACTGGGCACGCGGCTCCTGAGGCTCAAAGGCGCGGAAGGCGCCATGCCGCGGCGGCTGGCGGCAGGTCCGGTCACGCTCGACCTGTTTCACCGCGACGGCAAGGTCGAAGGACGTTGGCTGGGGCTGCACCCACGCGAGTTCAAGCTGTTCTGGAGGTTGGCTGAAACGCCCGGCATTCCAGTGTCGAACGGGCGTCTGATGCGCGAGGTCTGGCGGCTGGAGCATCTGCCCGAAACCAATTCGCTCGCGGTCCATGTATCGCGCCTGCGCGCAAAGCTGGCGGTCGCGCGCTGCGACTGGCTGGTACGGACGCATCCTGAAGGCGGCTATTGCCTTGCCACCTCCCCGGCGGCGGAAGCCGCGGCGGAGAAAATCCGCGTGCATTGCGCCTGATCTGCCCCGTCGCTGCTGGACTTTACGCTTACGTAAGGTACCAAGGCGGCAAGCGACAATTCCGACGAGAGGCAGAGCCATGAATTTCAACGACCGCGTTTCCATCGATCTGGCCGACAATGGCGTGGCGCAGGTGCGCTTCACCCGCGGCGACAAGATGAATGCGCTCGACCCCGCCCAGTTCGGCGCGATTATCGATGCGGGCAATGCCTTGCGCGAGATGGCGGGGCTGCGCGTGGTAGTCCTGTCGGGCGAAGGGCGCGCCTTTTGCGCCGGGCTCGACTTGTCGAACTTCACCGCCGCGCCCGATCCCGATCGCAAGCCGATCACCGAACGGACCTATGGCAATGCCAATATGTGGCAGGAAGTCGCCATGACCTGGCGCAAGTGCCCCGTGCCGGTGATCGCCGCGGTGCACGGTGTGTGCTTCGGCGGCGGGCTGCAGATCGCCAGCGGCGCGGACATCCGCGTGGTCCATCCCGAAACCCGCATGGCGGTGATGGAAATGAAATGGGGCCTCGTGCCCGACATGGGCGGCTATGCCCTGTGGCGCGGCCTGGTGCGCGACGATGTGCTGCGCGAGCTGACCTATACCAACCGCGAATTCTCCGGTGCCGATGCGCTCGGCCTCGGCTTTGCCACCATGGTCGAGGACGATCCGCTCGCCCGCGCCACCGCCATCGCCGAAACCATCGCGAACAAGAACCCCGACGCCATTCGCGGTGCCAAGCGCCTGTTCAAGGTGATGCAGGAAGAGGGCGAGGATGCGATCCTGATGGCCGAAAGCGTCGAGCAGGGCGACATCATCCGGACACCCAACCAGGTGGAGGCGGTGATGGCGGAAATGCAGAAACGCGCGCCGAAGTTCGGGTGAGTGGGGAGCCGGCTGACGATCCATTGCGGACATTCGAGACCGCAATGGATCGTGCCCTACACTAGATCTCCATCAAGGATATCGACGCACCGTCCGGATCACGCATGAGCAAAAGACTACTCGCCCGGTCTCTGGATGGCTCGCCTTCAAGCAGTTGGGCTCCTAGCAACGTGGCTTCCCGCGCGGCGGATCGAGCGTCGGCGACACGCACGCCAGGGAGCCAGGCTGACTCTGCATCCTTGATGCCGCCAATCACATAGCGTGCGATCTCGGTTGGGGAGGATCCGACGATGCGGCGATCTCCATCAGCCCCGTTCGGTTCGGTTGAAAGAGTCCAGTCGAACAGTTTCGAGTAGAACGCAGTTGGGAATTCGGACTGCCCCGCCAGATAGACTTCCGGTCCAAACTGCCGCGCCGGAGCTGGGTAGTCATGGCGGGAGAGCGCCAAGCCAATGAGCGCGCCAGCAGGGTCCCGCAGCAACGCGTTGCGACCCACTCCCGGAACCTCGAAGGGTTCGCGCAGGATGGTTCCGCCGAGTTTCTCGGCCTGAGCGCACGCCGCGTCGACGTCCGCGACTTCCACATAGGCGATCCAGCTATTCGGAAATGCTTCAGGTGTCTGTGCAATGCCGGCACCTGCTTCGTCATCCAGTAGCGCGAGGATAAACTCCTTCTCGCCGCCGCCCCACGCGAAGTCGGTGGCATGCTCGGTCTTATACTGCCAACCAGCCACGCGCCGATAAAACTCCATCGAGCGCTGGCGGTCACCCGAGAACAGGTCATGCCAGATGATCCGACCGATCTTGTCCGCGTTCATGATGCATCTCCTTGGTCGAATTTGGCTTTCTTGATCCGCCGGACCATCTTCCCGAACTCTTTGTCTTTTGACCTGCGTTCCGCGAGGCTGGTATTGTTGAAGGCCTCTTCCGCCTTGAGCTTGCGCCAGCGGGTCAGCCGGGCCTCTTCGATGTCGCCGAGCTCAATGGCCTCCAGGACTGCGCATCCCGGCTCGGAAACATGCTGGCAATCCTTGAATCGACAGTGGGATGCAAGCGCGTGGAGATCGGCAAATACAGTGTCGATGCCGAGGGCTGCGTCGGTCAACTGAAGCT
Organism: Erythrobacter aureus; assembly: GCF_003355455.1. Lineage (NCBI taxonomy): Bacteria > Pseudomonadati > Pseudomonadota > Alphaproteobacteria > Sphingomonadales > Erythrobacteraceae > Erythrobacter > Erythrobacter aureus. Next base: position 2,893,441 of record NZ_CP031357.1, on the reverse strand, counting down.
CTCGCATTCCCGGCGTATCGAGAACGACACAGCCGCCGGGGATCAGGTGCAACTGGCGGCGCGTGGTTGTGTGGCGACCCTTTGCATCGTCTTCTCGTATCGGTTGAGTGGCGATTGCATCGCTTCCGGCCAGAGCATTCGTGAGGGTCGATTTGCCGACACCCGACGAGCCGAGAAACGCGACAGTCTGGCCCGGTTTGCACCAAGGGCCGAGCTTCGTTTTCGGCTCGTCGCCGCGTGCATCGAGGGCAACGACCGGGACCAGATCGGAGATCGCCTGAGCCTTGGCCAGATAGTTGTCGGTCTCGTCAACCAGATCGGATTTCGTCAAGACGATGACCGGCGCGATGTCTGCTTCGAAAGCAATGGCGATGTAGCGCTCCAAGCGTGCGATGTTGAAATCCTGGTTGCACGACGAGACGACGAAAATCGTTTCGATATTGGCAGCGATGAGCTGCAGTCGCCGGTCGGTTCCCGGTGCACGCCGCTTGATCAGGCTCTTTCTGGCGAGGATGCGGCTCGCGCCCGGTCGCTCGGGATTCAGCATTATCCAATCGCCGACAGCAGCGCCTTCTATCGGCACGATTGTCCGGTCGACATTATCACCAACCACATGCAGCGCGCTGCGGTGAATTTCGACGATGCGGACGGGCGGAGTTCGAGACAGCTCGTCTGCGCTGACCTGTTGAGAGAAGAAGGGTTGCCAGCCCAGTGTTTCCAGTACTGTCGGTTGTCGCTGGATGGGGGCGCCCGCATTCCTGGGCGGAAGAAAGACAGAGTAATCCTTGGTCATTGTGAATAGCTTTCATGTCGCCGCAAGCACTGCTCGGGCGTAAAGTGTCAGAAGGTTCTGAGGTCGCAAATCAGCGGTCGCCAAGACGGACTTGGCAACGTTCACGCTTCGTTAGATTTGCACCGGGAGGAATGGTTTTCCTCCCCACTTCACCGGGACATCAAAGCTCCACTTTTCCTGTTTCGAACTTAGTCCTCTCTCCGCCGGAATTCAAGGCTCAGGGGTCGGGTGGTATGTAGTGAGCAGCAACATCGGCACGCACCGATTTGCCGTGTTGCCGGACCAAAACCAGACGGTCCGTTTCCCACGCATAGACGCCATCCAGAGTTGTAGCCCGGTGCGCCGCTTCCCTCGTCCACCGAAACCCCCTTTCCTACTCGCGCCGAATTTGCCTTAACCTTGCGGATGACAGACCAACCGCACCCCGTTTCGTTTGCGCAGGGCAGTGACGATGCTGCTTCGGCGCTTCTCCCCGCAACCTCCCGCACCGCCCGCCACGATGGCTGGACGCCCGCGAAACAGTCAGCCTTCCTGCGAGAGCTGGGGGCGACCCATAATGTCTCGGCTGCGGCGCGCGCTGTCGGCATGAGTCGGCAATCGGCCTATCGCCTGCGCGCGCGGTTGCGTGGCACGCCGTTCGACAAGGGGTGGGAGGCTGCCTTCGTCTCGCGCTTCGACGTGCTCGCCGAGGCCGCGCTCGACCGGGCGCTCAACGGGGTCGAGGTCCCCCATTACTACAATGGCGAGCTGGTCGGCACCTCGCGCCGCTATGACGAGCGGCTGACGCTGGCGCTGATCGCCATGCGCGGACATTTCGTCAGGCCCCCGATCGACGATGGGAATCCTGCCTCTGCCTTCGAAACCGGCGATCTCGCTGCGCTTGCCGACCGGGTCGAGCGGGGGCCGGAACACTGGCTCGACGACAGTAACGAGGAACTCGACGCGCGCTATGAGGGGGATGGGTAGGGGGCGGGGCGTCATACCATCTGTCACCCTCGCGAAAATGCACGGTAATCTCGAAATTTCAGAAGTTTGCAGGCCGAAAATGACGGGTGACGCACTGTCGCCTTTGTCACCGCGATGTCGTGTCAGCCGCGAAACGCCAGGAATAGGACTGCATGTCGCCCTTCCGGCCATCGGCAATCTAGAGCCCATGCGAAATGACGTGATTGGGAAAATGCATCCCAATAAGTATGACGATAGAATTAACTATAAGAGAAAATATATGAAAGGGGTTTGTGCCGAATCCATCTGGATGATAAAGTATAAATCGCCAGCAATAGTCTGGCTGTTAGGAGAGTGATGATGAAAAAGAGTGTTATGGGCGTAGTAGCCGCAGCTCTGGCGGCAGCTTCCGCACCTGCCGCGGCATATCCGAACCACGACTTTCACATCCGCTACACATATCTGGACAATAGCGGTGCAGTGATCGGGACCTTCACGGTCTATTGCAATGGTTGGGAAGTTTCGGAAGGCGTGACGTCGTCGTCCAATTATCGCGTAACCTACGGTAATTGCGACGCGCCGTGAAACCTTGGGGCAGGCCCTGCCTGCCCCTTCCACCCCCTTACCCGAACACCGCCACGCACTGCATGCCATCGAGCATCTGCTTACCATCGGCATTCCACAGCCGCAGTCTTTCGCTGGAATAGCCATGCGCGGCGTGCTGGCTGGCATTCTCGCTCATCCACCAACCATCGCGAGTTTCCGGCTCGGGCTCGAGCAGGTTGAAGCTCCAGTTGATCGAACTGATGGGGCCTTGCCGCTGCATCGCGCGCATCGCTCCCGGCGGAAGGACATCGCCCAGCAGGATCAACTCGCTTATCGGGTCGAGCCCCTCGCGGTCCGTCAACCGCGCCCAGCGGCGCACCACCGGTTCGCCCGGCCCCTGCATTTCCTGCGCGCGCAGGATTTCGAAGTTGTTCTGGATGAAGGCCGGACCCTTGCCGTGCATCGCGGGTTCGGCATCTTCGGGCGCACCGGGCCAGTCGGCAACCGGGGCGGCATCATGCACCGCATTCGCCTCGCGCTCGGTGCCGAACAGCCAGAAAGCGGTGAGCGTGCATTGCCCTTCGCACCAGATTTCGCTCTTCACCTGCGCGACATTGCGCCCCTGCCGCACGACCTCGCGCCGCAGCTCGACCTCGGGGCCGGTCGGCGCGACGAAGGCCACCTGCGCTGCGCGCAAGGGAGGCAGGTCGGGAAAGGCGCGGGTCGCCGCGGTATAGGCGATCAGCGCTGAGGCCCCGCCATAGAGCGTCCTTCCCTGCATCCAGTGGTCGAGGCCGGAAAAGCGGGTTTCTCCGCCGTTTGCGGTGATCGGATCGAGGAGGTTGGCAATGCTCATGCACAAGGTCATTGCCACTATCGCGCCGCGCGTCCAGACTGACGTTACGTAAGGCGTGAAAGCGCGATTGCCTTTAGGGCAGAGAATCGCTAGTGCGCCGCTTCCCGTGCCGAGAGGCAAGGGCGAGGCCCGATGGCGGAGTGGTTACGCAGAGGACTGCAAATCCTTGCACGCCGGTTCGATTCCGGCTCGGGCCTCCACTTTTCCCGGTGCAGCGGAGCGCGGGGAGGAAGTGCCGCTTTAGCTCAGTTGGTAGAGCACATCATTCGTAATGATGGGGTCACAGGTTCGAGTCCTGTAAGCGGCACCATTTTTCTCACATTATATTAAAGGCTTAAGAGAATCTCTGGCGTTGCAAATCTGCTTACACGAGCGTTCAATTTGGTTGGTGTAAGCATAATGTAAGCAAGGTGACCTGACGGTTTTTTGCGGTAAGTTCCTTTCTTCGGCATCACGCATTCTCGGGTCCGTCTCTTTTGTCATCAAATTTTGGGTCTTTTGGGGAAAGCCTTCCCCTGAGCCGGAGCCGCTTCGCTGTCTCCGGCTACCCCTTCGGCGGGGACACCCCGCAACGCCCCGTAAAGCGGAACGGGGCTGTTGACGCGCTCTGTCCCGCCGGCCTTGCGGCCTGCTCCTAAGGGCGCGGCGTTTCTGTTTTTTGGCCCCGCGCGCACTCTGATTGCGGCTTGCATGATTGTCGGGATCATCCTTCGGGACGACAGGCCCCGCCGGGGCGGATGATCCCTGCATCTGCCGAACACACCTCTATTCAGGGTGCGAGATTTCCTGTTCCTGGCAATTCGCTGGTCGCTCGGCATCATTGAGGGCATGAGCAGGTTGCTAGCGCCAGCCTGCTGCTGATCCTTCCGGCTATGCAGGACTCGAAGACGGAGTCGATTACCATTGGGGCGGCGTGATGAAGGCCGCGCTGGTTTCGACTTTGCTCGGTATCGGGAGTGAGCTTGGAACAGGTAGCGACGGCGATCTGGTGCGGGCCTTGCGCCTTGGTAGTCAGGACAGCGCGGGCCGTGCCGGCGAGCAGATTGTCGCGCGCGAACTGAATATCCGTCCGACGCTGACGATCCGCCCCGGCTTTCCGGTGAAGGTTCTGGTAACGCGCGACATTGTGCTGGAGAGTGGTGCGTGACCCGGCTCAAGCTCTCCGACATCACCGATGAAAAGCCGGTCAAGCTCACCATCGAGATTCCGGCAAAGCTGCATAGCGAGCTGGTCGACTATGCTGTGGTATTGAATGGTGGCGCAGAGCAGGGCGCGCCTGCGCCAGAGCAACTGGTAGCCCCCATGCTGGCGCGGTTCATTGCTACGGACCGGGAGTTCGCGAAAGCACGACGAGCCCGTCACGCGCTGATTGCAAGCGGGTAGCGCTCATCAACCAATTTGAAGAAGCGCGCGAGGGCGGGATTGTCATTGTCCTCGCGCCACCAGGCGGCGAAATTGAGATGCGCGGCGCCTGTTGGTTCGGCGATCTCACGGAATGCGATATCAGGTCGCTTGGCACCCGTCGCGCTTTCTGGAACGATGGTGATGAACTTCCCAAAAGGCACCATTGATACGATCGTTTCGAAGCTAGTTTCTTGACTGATGATACTTGCCGAAAGTCCGTGCGCACCCAAACGCTGGCGAATAACCTCGACAATACGTGGCCCAGCACAGGATGTGGGAAGAACAAAGACACAGGCGCGCAGATCGGTCCAGAATATCGTGTCCTGTTCGCTCAGCTTGTTTTCACTTGGTAATGCGAGCATCAGCCGTTCCGACCAGAGCCAACGCTTTGTAATTCCTGCCTCTTCCAACTGGCTTGCGTGTACCGCGACATCGATGATCCGCGATTGCAACCCTGACAGCATTCGATCCGGGCCCGTTTCTATTGCATCGAGTTGGACATCGGGAAATCGTTCGAGGACATCCCCGAGCAGAAGTCTCAGATTGCCAGCGCTAAGCGAGTTGGAGAAGCCAACCATTAGGCGCCCCACTTCGCCATAGGTCACCGCTTTGGCGGTCGTGAGCAAGTTGTCGGCGTCGGTTACAATCCGGCGCGCCACCTCAAGAAAGGCTCGCCCCGCATCAGTCGGCACCACTCCACGTGTCGAACGCTCGAACAACGTTATGCCGAGGCGATGTTCAAGCGCTGCGACTTTCTTGCTTAGCGTTGATTGCTTTACATTGAGTTGCTTGGACGCGCGTAGGAAGCTGGATGTGTCAGCGGCCGTCACCGCAAAGCGAAGCTGGCGAAGGTCGAGAGTCATCGAGAATTCAGTGTTGGAAACCGAGTGCTCGCATGATGATGTCAAAGACGCGGTTCTGCTCGATCACGCCGCGTGCCTCTTCGGAACCCGGACCGGTTGCATAGAGAGCAACATCCTCGCCGCCATGCGTTTCAGAGAGACGGTGCGTGTTATCGAAAGCGCTGCCGGTCGGGACCAAAGCCTGTTGCGTACCGTTAAGATCGGCAGACGGTTCCCCACGCGCCTGGCCCGGCGTCGCGCCGGGGCCGTTCTGGTAGCCGAGCGTGGTGTATGGATGGCCGTCGGTCGCGAGGATCGGTTCGCCGGTCGGTTCACCGCGTTCGTCATTGCCGATGGCAAGGCCGAGAATTGGGTTCCCACGAGTTGGGTACCCCGCGATGGTAAAGACATGGCTGTGATCGGCGGTGACCAAAATCAGGGTGTCCGACAAATCGACCATGTCGAGCGCCACCTGCACGGCGCGGGAAAACTCGACCGCTTCCTCCAGCGCGTAGGCTGCTCTACCCTCGTGATGCCCGTGATCGATCCTGCCACCTTCGACCATTAGGAAATAGCCATCACTATCTTGGCTGAGCCGGTCGATGGCTGTTGCGGTCATCTCGCTCAGCGTCGGTTCGCTACTGTCCGCTTGGCGATCCAGCATGTAAGTCATGTGGCTGCTGGAAAAGAGGCCTAGTAACGGCCTTCCATCCTGCGGTACGGTGTGCATCGCGGAAGCGTTGGTGACGTAGTGTCCGCCGGTGTTTGCGGCCCAGTCATCTTGCAGGTCGGATGTTGCATTCAGCCGGTTGCCGCCCGCCTCCTCACCGAAGAAATTGCTCCTGCCACCGCCCAGCGCGACATCGAAAGAAAATTCCATCAGCTGCGTTGCCAGATCGCGACAGCCGTGCGCGCGCTCCTCAGCCGGAATGTTGCTGTCCGCTTCCCAGTCCCTTTCCGGGACATGGCCGTAGACTGCCGCCGGGGTGGCGTGGGTCAGCCGTGCGGTCGAGACGATCCCGATGGCTTTGCCGCCTGCTGCCAATTGTTCGGCAACGTTGGGAAGAATGTTGTCTTGTGCTTCACTGCAATCGCCGCGATGAGCTGTCGGCCCCACGCCAATCATCCCGGCGCGCGTTTTTACGCCTGTCATCATGGCAGAAGCCGTGCCGGCGCTGTCAGGCACCTGCTGGTTGGTATTATAGGTCTTGACCAGTGCGATATCGGGGAAGCGCTCGAAACTCAGCAGATTTTCTTCACCTGTCTCGCCGCGCTGCTGGCCGTCATAGATCCGCGCCGCGGTGACGGTTGAGACGCCCATCCCGTCACCGATGAATAGAATAACGTTTTTGGCTGGCCGCACCTGACCAAGCCCGGCCGGGGGGGAAGGACTGGACGAATTTCCGACGCAACCACTGAGCGCAAGAGCCACTAAGAGCTGAAACGCAATAAGCACTTTGGTCCGATTCATTCGCTGCTTTCCATCAACATCCGCGTGAACGATTGCCGATCTCTCTCGCAAGGATACCACGTCGCCGAGAAGTATCCGTCGGGACCGAAAAGCGCGTCGAAAATAGCGTTCATATCGGTCTCATAGGCAACTCGGATTAGTTCCTCTGAAGCCGGATCGGAAACATGGGTTGCTTCACGCAGATGGAAAACCCAGGCCGAGAGACCTAAAATTATTGACGGACAGCTGCGACCGATCTTCCGCGAAGCTTCAAGTGTCTCCAGCCAGCGCTGCGGGATTTTCTGACTTCCATCCATGGCAATCTGGGCCAGGCGATGATTGAGCGCGGGATTGGCGAAACGCTCGATGAGCGCGGCGGCGTAAGCCTGCAGATCTTGATCCGGTCCAGCCTCGATCGTGGGGATAGCTTCCGCCATGAGAGCTTCAACCGCAGCGCGCAAAGCGTGATCGACGATCGCCTCATGAACGAAGGTATAGCCCTTTTGGAGACCGCAATAAGCCAGCAGGGAATGTGCCCCGTTTAGCATCCGCAATTTGGCGGTTTCATAGGGCGCGACATTAGAGACAAGTTGTGCGCCGGTATCTTCCCACTTGGGCCGACCGGCGGCGAAGCGATCTTCGATGACCCATTGTCGGAAAGGTTCTGTTACAACCAGCGCTTCGTCTCGCAGCCCAGCGTCCTGCTGAGCTGAATTCCGGTCTTGGTCTGTCGTCGCCGGCACGATGCGGTCGACCATGGTCGAAGGACAGGTGCAGTGCGCGGCGAACCAGTCGACCAGATCGGCGGCCTCGGTTTCTAGGTACTGCCCCATCAGACGCCCCAGCACCGCACCGTTGCCTGCCAGATTGTCACAGCTGAGCAGCGTCACGCCGCCTGCGCTGGTTTCTTTCCGAAGGCGCAAGGCATTTGCAAGCAAGGGATAGAAGCTGCGCTGTCGCGCTAGTTCCAAATCGAGCGAGCCATCCGGCGCGCGACAATAACCTTTCTCGGTTACGGTGAAGCTGACAATCCGTGTCTCAGGATCAGCAAGCGCTTCGATCACCGCTTCGGGGCTTTCTGATGCGACCAGTACATCGCGAATGGCTTTGCCCAGGCGATAGTGTGTTCCGTTCCCTGATCGCTCCGCTATTAGATAGAGCCCATCCTGTGGATTCATCTGCTGAGCTACCGTAGGTGAACGCAGAGACACGCCGGTGATCATCCAGCCAGCATCGCCAGCGTTCATCGCCTCATCGGTATAGGCCGCCTGATGGGCGCGTGTGAATGCCCCCAAACCGAAATGAACGATTCCACGTGTCTGTTGCTTGCGGTCATAGCCCGGACGACTGACAGTTTCGGGCATGCCTGCGGCAGTGGCTGTCGACAGCCTCACAACTTGTAAGCCTGCTTAGCCAGATTATAAGCGAGATCCACGGCTAATTCTGCCGCCTCATACTCGTCAAGCCGGTGCTCGGCCACAAGCCTTGCCAGAAAACCGCAATCCATACGCCGCGCGACATCATGACGGGCAGGGATTGAGAGGAATGCGCGCGTATCGTCGTTGAAGCCGACAGTGTTGTAGAACCCGGCGGTTTCGGTGGTCATTTCGCGAAAGCGACGCATGCCCTCCGGACTGTCGTTGAACCACCAGGCCGGTCCCAGCTTCAGCGCCGGATAGTGACCAGCCAAGGGCGCTAGCTCCCGGGAATATGTTGTTTCATCCAAAGTGAAGAGGATGAAGGTGAAGTCAGTGTCGTTGCCGAACCTGTCTAGCAGGGGACGCAAAGCGTGGACATATTCGCAAGGCAGCGGAATATCCGCACCCTTGTCCCGTCCGAAGCGTTCAAAGAGCTTGCGGTTGTGATTGCGATAGACACCCGGATGCAACTGCATCACGAGGCCGTCCTCAACGCTCATGCCGGCCATCTCGGTCAACATCTGGGCTCGAAAAAGCTCGGCATCTTCCGCTCGAACGTTCTCGCCTGTCACACGGGCAAATAGCGCCTCGGCTTCCGCAGTCGGGAGATCCGCAGTCCGCGCGGTCGGATGCCCGTGATCGGTCGAGGTCGCACCCATCTCCGCGAAGAAAGCTCGACGTTTGCGGTGCGCAGCGAGATATCCCTGCCAGCTGAAGCAATCCTCGCCCGTCAGGTCGCCAAGTACCCCGAGGTTGTCGCGAAAGCCTTCGAATTCGGGGTCGATCACCGGATCGGGGCGATAGGCGGTTATGACGCGCCCACCCCAGCCACTCTCTCGTATTGCTCGATGGTGGCGAAGATCGTCCAGAGGGCTTTCGGTAGTCGCGATAACTTCGATATTGTATCGTTCGAACAGGGCGCGCGGTCTAAATGCATCGGTTGCCAGCGCATTGGTGATGGTTTCGTAATAGAAGTCGGCCGTATCCGCGCCGAGTTGCACATCGATCCCGAAGCTCTCGGCAAAAACCCAATCGAGCCAAATCCGCGACGGCGTACCGCGGAACAGATGGTAGCGTTCAGCAAAAAGGCGCCAACTTTTGCGTGGGTCGGCATCAGGATTTCCGATACCCAGATCCTCAAGTTCAACTCCCTGCGAATAGAGCATGCGGAATACGTAGTGATCGGGATGCAGCAGCAGTTCGGTCGCATTCCCGAAACTATTGTCCGTCGCCCACCATTCAGGATCGGTATGACCGTGGGGGCTAACGATCGGAAGATCGATCACGTTTGCATAGAGCGAGCGTGCAATGTTGCGAATTGTCGGATCTACCGGGAAAAGGCGATCGGGATGAAGCACGAGCGGGTTCACCATAGTCTCTATCCAATCGCTCGCTGATAGCGCTGGCGTTTTTGCTCCATATCCTGGCGCGCTTGGGCGACAGCCTGCTCTTCTGTCGCGAACAACAGGCTGTCGAGGACGGCGCTGAGATGTGCGCGCATCGCCGCGCGCGCGGCTTTCGGATCGTTCGCCTCCAAGGCGGCAAGGATGGCGCTGTGCTCGTCAACCACGGGTTTGACATTGGCGACCCTGGCTTTGGCGTGCAGCAGAGCACTTTCCTTCGACGTTTCGCGCATAGCCCAAAGGCGAGCAACAGCATCGATGACAGCCGTGTTGCGAGTTGCGGCCGCAATCGCGAGATGGAATTTTCGATCCGCGTCCTCTTTGCCTCCGGTTTGAGCGTTTTCTGCGTCGATCTGTGCAACCAGTTGGCGAAGCTCATCGAGTTCTGCGGGGCTGATTTGTGTGGCAGCGAGCGCGGCGGCCTCACCTTCGATAAGCAAACGCGCCTCAGTCAATTCGAACGCGCTGATGCCGAAGGCGATATTGTCTTTGTCTCCAGGCAGCTTAACCACATACGCACCTGAGCCAACCCGCACCTCGACCAAGCCCTGGACTTCGAGCGCGATGATCGCTTCCCGGACAGTTGGGCGGCTGACATCGTAAGTTTGCGCAAGATCGCGTTCGGCGGGCAGCCTTTCGCCCAGCGTATACCGTCCTGCCTCTAGGTCACCCATCAACCTGCGCGCCAGGCTCTGATAGAGCCGCTTGCTACCCGGTTGCCCAATTTCGGCTGCAGGAGATGTGCCTTGATTGTCCATGATCGCACTCCATAGCGATTGATACCTTGCATTTTGGTCTAACCAATATAATCAAAATGGCAGGCCAAAAGCAGGAGTCAAGCATGATCAATACCATCAGCCCGGAATACCGTTCATGAAGATCACTTCCGCGAAGATCATTGTCACATCTCCCGGGCGTAATTTCGTCACGCTCAAGATTCAGACAGATCAGGGCGTTTACGGAATTGGCGACGCTACGTTGAATGGGCGTGAGCTGTCAGTCGTGTCCTATTTGGAAGACCATGTGATCCCCTGCATCCTGGGGATGGACCCGCAACGGATAGAGGATATCTGGCAGTATCTCTATCGCGGAGCCTATTGGCGACGCGGGCCGGTGACGATGCGTGCGATTGCTGCGGTGGATGTCGCGCTATGGGATATTAAGGCGAAAATGGCGGGCATGCCACTTTACCAATTGCTTGGCGGGCGAAGCCGGGATCGCGTGATGGTCTACGGCCATGCCAATGGCAGGGAGTTCGCCGAGACGGTCGATGCAGTGGGTCGTTATGTCGATCTTGGTTATAAGGCCATTCGTGTACAGACCGGCGTTCCGGGCATCAAGGATGCATATGGTGTTGGCCGCGGCGATCTCTATTATGAGCCAGCCGATGCGCGGCTGCCCAGCGTAACTGGGTGGGATACGCGCAAGGCGCTGAATTATGTGCCCAAGATGTTCGAGAAGCTGCGCGAAACCTTTGGCTTCGACTATCACCTGCTGCACGATGGGCATCACCGCTACACGCCACAGGAAGCAGCCAATCTTGGTAAGATGCTTGAGCCCTACCAACTGTTTTGGCTCGAGGACTGTACCCCGGCCGAGAATCAGGAAGCATTCAAACTGGTGCGCCAGCATACTACCACGCCGTTGGCCGTAGGTGAGATTTTCAACACGATCTGGGACTGCAAGGATCTGATCCAGAACCAGCTTATCGATTACATCCGCGCCACTATCGTCGGCGCTGGCGGTGTGACACATCTGCGCCGGATCGCCGACTTCGCGAGCCTTTACCAAGTCCGCACCGGCTGCCACGGGGCGACCGATCTTTCGCCGGTCACAATGGGTACGGCGCTACATTTCGATACCTGGGTCCCCAACTTCGGGATACAGGAATATATGCGCCATACGCCGGAAACCGACGAGATCTTCCCGCATGATTACAGCTTCGAGGAAGGCCATTTGATGTGTGGTGAAACACCTGGCCACGGCGTGGACATCGATGAGAAGTTGGCAGCGAAGTATCCCTATAGCCAGGCATGTCTTCCGGTCGCCCGCCTCGAAGATGGTACGATGTGGAACTGGTGAGCGGGAAACGGGTCACCTTCATCGGCGAGGGCATGTTCGAGCTTGCCGTGCGCCCGGCCGGCGGATGGGAGTTGGGGCATGGCGGCGATACGCTCAACACCGCGCTGCATATGGCGCGGATGGGCCTCAACGTCGCTTTTGCCAGTGCGTTGGGTGGAGACGCTTTCAGCGACGGGCTGCGGAAAGCGTGGACGGAGGAGGGGTTGGACCTGTCAATGGTGCTTTGCGATCCATCGCGTAGCACCGGACTTTATGCCATTTCCGTCGACGAGGCGGGCGAACGCAGCTTTACCTACTGGCGGAGCAACAGTGCTGCACGGCAAATGTTCGCCCTCCCGGATTCCCGGAAGATCATCGAGTGCGCGGTGCAATCCGATTTACTCGTCTTCTCGCTTATATCGCTGGCAATCCTGCCGCGTCGGGGACGGGATGCCTTGATCGCCTTGGCTCACGAGGTACGTGAGCTCGGCGGAATGGTTGCTTTCGATGGCAACTATCGCCCTCGCTTGTGGCAATCCCCTACGGAAGCCTTGTCCGTGCGCGATGCGGCCATTGCGACTGCAACCATCGGGCTGCCGACGCTCGAAGATGAAATCGCACTCTCGTCTGGCGTTACCGCAGAGAGCGTAGCAAGCCATTGGCTTGCCCTTGGTTGCAGGGAAGTGATCGTCAAGCTGGGTAAGGCGGGATGCCGTATGCCCGATGGTTCAATTGTCACCCCGGGGATCGCTCTCGATCCGGTCGATACGAGCGGGGCAGGCGATGCGTTTAACGCTGGCTATCTCGCGGCGCGACTTCGCGGCTGCTCTGGTGTCGATGCGGCGCAACAGGGTCATGCTCTGGCCGGCTGGACCATCATGCGCCGTGGCGCCATCCCGCCCCGTGATGCCCATGCGCCTTACGCCTGAGAACGCTCACCACGTTTGCTCCACAGCAGACTCCATAACACTATAGCACCGGCGAGGTCGAGCGCGGCGAGCGCCACGAACAACGGATCATATCCATAGGAATCCGCGCTTTGCCCGATGAGGAAGGTAAAGCCGAGGCCGCCAATCCATGCGAAGGTGCCAGCCATACCGCTCGCCGTGCCCACAGCTCGCGCGTCGAACACGTCGGAGCACAATGTCAGCAATGCGCCATTGAGCATCTGGTGGGCAAAACCGCCAAGGCAGAATAAAGCGATCGCAACTTCAGGGGAACCGGCCAGTCCGATAAAGGCCAACGCGCCCATGCACAGCGCTCCAATGGTCATCGTGATTTTCCGCGAAGCGATAAGGGACGTACCGCGTTTCATTAGCACGGGAGGCAAGACACCTGCCGCCAAAGATCCGAGGTCGGCCGCGACGAAGGGCAGCCAAGCCATGGCTGCGATCCCGGCGAGATCCACATCCCAGACCGCGACAAGATATAGCGGTATGAAGAAGTTGAAGGTCTGCCATGCCGGCTCGGCCAGGAAGCGCGGAATCGCGATAGCCCAGAAGCCGCGCGATTTGATGACTTCGCTACGGGTAGCGGGCTTGGATTGCCCGTCCTCCACATCGCGTCCACCTTCGATATGCGCGCGTTCGGCATCCGTCAGCCTGGCGTGATCCTGCGGATCGCGGTAGCCGATCCACCACATGACGGCCCAAACAAGACTCAATGCGCCTGTTACGAGAAATGCGGACTGCCAGCCCCACGTCCAGATGCAGAAAACCACGATTGGAGGTGCCAGGATCGATCCGAAGCTGGTGCCGATCTGGAAGGCGCTGGTGGCCAAGGGGCGCTCACGGGGCGGAAACCAGGTCGCGACGGTCTTTGTGCCCGCCGGTATCGCTGCCGCTTCCGTGGCACCAAGCAGACCGCGAAAGAAGGCCAGCCCCTGCCACCCGGTTGCCAAACCGTGCGCCATGTTCGCTAGCGCCCAACCCACTGCGAAGATGAAGAAACCAAGGCGCGTGCCCAACGCATCGAGTACCGCGCCAGCCACGGTCTGCATGATCGTATAGGCGGCCTGAAAGGCCATGACGATGTAACTGTACTGTTCGGTAGAGAGGTCAAATTCTTCGGTGAGCGTCGGTGCCGCAACCGAAAGCGTCGCGCGAGCGAGATAGTTGAGGACAGTGCCAAGCGTAACCAGCCCGATGATCCACCACCGGATGTTGCCTTTGAGTCTGAGCCGCATACGTACTACCTCTCATGTTGGCCAGTCCAATATTGATATTGGACTGGCCAGTCAAGCGTAGGTGTTCTTACCTCTCTTGTATCGAGGCCGGTTCGGGAGATGTGTCAGGGGGAGGTAATGGACAATCGAGGCGCGGATTTGCGCTATCTATTGCGGGTGCTTCCAGACCCTGCTGACAAGGAATATCAAGGTAATTGACCCAACGATGGGCGCAAGGCTCATGAATGCGCGCAGTTGCACTGAACCGATCCCGCCATCGCGATAGCTGATTGAATTCAGCGCAAGTCCAACGATGACCACAGCGATGGCCTGAGAAATCTTGGAGACACATGTAAACAGGCCATATCTGCTGGTAGTGCTTTCGGGCGCGTTGGCGTTCGCCTTGGCCAGCATACTCCAGATGGTCATCGCGACTCCGCCAAATCCGCCCCGTAACAGAATGCCGCGACCAAGGTCGGAACGCCACCGAGGTGCCCGAAGTTCCAAAAAGCAAATCCCGATAATCCGTAAACCACTGATGACACCAACAGGATCCGCACCATTTCAATACGCGCCCCGAGCCACCCCAAGCAGGTTGGAACAAGATTTGGCCGAGGGATATGGCTAGCAAGAAATAAGCCGCCACCGCCTTTTCGCGTAGAATGTAAGCGACGAAAAATGATTCGAGATTGGCGAAGATTGCTGACGTCAGATTGAGCAGGAATATGGACGCAAGGGCCGCGAAAAATAGGAAGGTCATGGTCTTTGGTTCGCGCGATTGCTGTGGGATCGGCTCCGATACGGAAAATGAACCTTCCGGACGTGTCTGTCGCATAGTACCGGTGAAGCGGACAAATCCGTAAAGACTGCCTGCACATAATATCGAAACCCCCGAAACGGCAGCGCATAGCATAGCGAAACTCAGCGCAGATGCGGGTGCGTTGCCGGCGCGAATTATGGGAGTTATCGCTCCAGCGACAACTAGCGCTGCGGCGCCGGCCACCACATATCTAGTCGCCGCGAGGCGTGTTCGCACCGCGTCAGTCTTCGCGGCAAATGCCATAAATGCATTTTGTGGCACATCGTAAAGCGAGTAGCCGATTCGAAAGAGCAGTAGTGTGACGATCGAATATGGCAATTTCGCTGCGTCGGGCATGAGCCCAGAACATGCGAATGCGACAAAAGCTACTGCCGCGCACCAGGATCCTACTAGCTGAGAGACGCTGGCTGCGTAGATGGAGCGGACGCGAGATTGCAGGCCTCTACCAATCATCAAGTCCAGCGCTGCGTTGACTAGCAGTGATAGGCCGATTGCCCAGCCCATCTGACTTGGCGCAACGCCGACAATCTCGGTCAGGAAAAAGGCGAACGCCAAGGAACTTGTGACCCACAGGAGGCTTTTCCCGAAATGCGCAAGCCCATAGGTTACCGTCAGGGCTGTTGTGCCGTTCTTGCGCGTTTCTGCCACTTTTCGCCTTGCCCCTATTTTGCGAGAGTTGCCGTTTCGAACATTTTCACCGTGATCACACTCGTGGCCGAGTTAAACTTTCGCTGACAGCTTGATCTTTTGGGCATGGTTAGCTTGATAGCGCAGTTCGATTTCATTGAAAGGCGGATAATTGGAACTGGATCTTAGCCTCAATCAGCGCTCCGTGCTTGAGTTAATCAGACGTCATCAGCCGGTTTCGCGGGCTGAGCTATGCGGGTTGAGCGGGTTGACGAGCGGTGCGCTTGTCCGGCTCACGCGAGAACTTCTTTATCGCGGACTGATCGAGATTGGAGAGGTTGTCGCTACCGGGCGCGGCCAACCCAAGCAGCCGCTTTTGATTAGTTCTGATGGTGGTTTCTCGGTCGGAGTGGCATTCTATCCTCGACAGATGGATCTGGTGAAGATCGACTTTTCGGGCAAGGTCTTGCGTGAGGTAACTCATCCATTCGATGATGCGCCACCAGCGCAGACTGCTGATTTCATCGGCCATGCGGTCAGACAGTTTCTTGGTCGTCCGAGCGTCGATTCTGAGCGATGCTTTGGTCTTGGTATTGCGGTTCCCGGATATCCCACCAGCGACAAATCAGGACTGCACACAGTCGAAGCCTTAGCGTCCTGGCGTGGTTCTGACATGCGGCAACTTGTTTCGCAGGCGACAGGTCTGGATGTCTGGGTCGAAAACATTGCGTCCGCCGGGGCCTTGGCCGAGTTGTATCGTCAATCATCGCAAGGCCCTCGGAACATTATCTTCCTGCATATCGGATATGGCGTGGGGGCCGGATTGATCGTTGGGGGAAGGCTCTATCGCGGGTGCGGAGGTAATGCCGGTGAGGTGGGGATGTTCTTTCCATTGAGCGAACCGCGGCCCTCCGCGCTCGATTTCCTTGAAACGGTAAACACAAGCGGCAAAGGCTACGAAACCCTCGCCGAAATCGACTTCTTGCTGCAATTGAATAATCCAGTAGCGCAGGATTGGATGGATAGAGCGTCAGACCAGGTAGCCGAGCTGGCTAAAGTAGCGAAATACTGGTTCGCACCCGACGAGTTCGTTGTCGGTGGACCATTCGGTGATCAGTTCATCGCCAAATTTGCCGAGAAACTGGTTCACAAGATTAGTTGTATCAAGGATGACATGCCGCCGCTGTCGATCCGCGCGGCCTGGGCGGGGCAGCGGGTTGCAGCTGTTGGCGCTGCCTTCCTGCCGATCCATCACAAATGTTCTCCATCTCCCGTGGCTTGATTTCATAAGCGGTCATTGGCGAACCCAGCCGAGCGAGGCGATTCGAATCCATCGAGCCTCGGGCCACTTACCCCTCGTTATACCAGCCAGCAGCCACCAGCAGGTTCGACCGCTGGTTCGTGCCACGAAGGTCGAAGGTCTACGGATGCTGATCCCGGCTCCGGATACTCTCATCCGATCCAGATGGCTGCGGTGCTTAATTTCATACACGCAAGCTCAAACGCACCCGATCAGCCAGCTTAAACTGACAGCGTAACTTTAACTTGACAACCTTCCTGCCATCTGGTCATACCAATTCGCAGCAGTTGCCGCTGTCGTGCGGTGTTCTGACGTTTGAGGAGGAAAATATGAGCACCAAGTTGAAGCGCACGCTGTCTTGTGGATGTGCGATCGCCGCAGTTTCCCTAGCCATTTCTGGCCCGGTGAATGCTCAAGAGACCGATGTTCAAGAGGCCGATGCTCAAGGGGCAAGCGAAGCTGAAGGGGATGTTATTATCGTAACCGGCTTTCGGGCTAGTCTTGACAGCGCAAATGCGATCAAGCGCAACAATGTCGCTGTATCAGAGGCTATCGTTGCGGAAGATATTGGTAAATTTCCAGACCTGAACCTCGCTGAAGCGCTTCAGCGGACCACTGGCATTACGATCACTCGTGACAATGGCGAAGGTCAGCAAATTTCATTGCGCGGTTTGGGTCCGGAATTTACTCGCGTACAATTAAACGGAATGTCAGTTTCATCCGCCAGCATCGGGGGAACCGACCAGAATGCGCTTGGACGCGAATTCGATTTTGATCTTTTTCCCTCGGAATTGTTCAATCGGATCGATGTAGCGAAATCGCCTACTGCGGATCTCGAAGAAGGCGGCATCTCAGGAAACATCAGTTTGCGGACGGCCCGACCGTTCGACTTTGATTACGGCACAACGGTTACGGCTTCTGCTCAGCTGGGTTATAGTGATTTGCCGGACGAGTTCGACCCCCGGGGGCATGTCTTGGTCTCTCATCGCGGGGACAGCTGGGGTGTAACCCTTCAGGCGGCGTATTCGGAACGGACTGTTCGCGTCGATGGCGCGAGCTCCGTTGACTGGACTACTCCAAACCTTGGTGGAAGTTTTGACATCAGTTTTCCCGCGGATACGAATGTTGCGCCTGCACTCCAGGCGGAGCTTCAGGATACTCTCTTTCCGCGACTTCCCCGTACCGAGTTTCAGTTGACCGAACGGGAGCGGTTGGGGCTAGCGGGCGCGCTTGAATTCCGACCGACCGACGACACGTCGCTATCATTGGATCTTGTGTATGCGACATTGAGCCGCAATACATTGCGCAGCAATCTCGACGCCGTGTTCAGGAGTCAGGGTGACATCGAAGTCGTGGATGCGACAGTGTCTGATGGAGCCATTGCAACCGGTACATTCCGGAATGTCGAGCGGCGAGCGGAAACAAGGCAGCTAATCGAAGACACTGACATCTGGCAGGTTGCCTTAAGCGGCGAACATAGGCTGGCGGACAATTTGGTTCTGTCAGGCTTGGTCGGCTACTCTGAATCCGAGTATGACAATCCGGTTCGCACGACATGGCTTTATCAGGTCGTCGACTCCGAGGTCATGCTCGATTTCACCGAGGATCCGAGGTTGCCTGGCATCACATCGAATGTCGATCTGACCGATCCCGCAAATTACTCGCCAGCAGCCCTTCGCATCAGAGGGCTCAACGGGCAGGACGAGGTCTTTACGAGCAAGTTTGATCTTGAGTGGGGAGATGACGACGCTAATCTGCAATTCGGCGGCTTCCTGAACATTTATGAGAAATCGTTGGTTTTCATCAGGAATGACCGTGCGATTTCCGGTCCCGGTTATTCGACGATTTCCCAACTTCTACCCGCTGACAACTTTGCCGGAGACCTGGGCAACAATGGCCAGTTTCCCGCGCAATACCTGATTGCAGACCCTGCGTTAGGTAACTCGGTCCAGTTCAATGCCGGAGGCGACATGGTGACCACGGCCGACCTGTATGCAGCGGCGCCGGTCCGGGAGGCTGATACTTTTGCAATCGAAGAGCAGACCTATGGCGGCTACCTCGCCGGGAATGCCGTTACCGAACTGGCTGGAATGCCTTTGAGCGTCAATGTTGGCGTCCGCGTAGTCCAAACGGATCAGACTTCTGATGGCTTCTCCAATGGTGAGGCTGTGTCGATTGACAATAGCTACTTTGACATACTTCCCTCGGCGAACCTCAAGCTCGACGTAACTGACAATTTGGTGCTGCGGGCCGCGTTCGGGCAAAGTATGACGCGCCCCTCCCTCCAGGCCCTACGCCCGAATACCAGCGTGCGAATTGGGAACACGGGATCGGGTGGTAACCCAACCTTGCAGCCATTCCGTTCCCGCCAAATCGATCTTGGTGCCGAATACTATTTCGATAGCGGGGCGGTCCTTGCAATCGCGGGCTTTTACAAGTCAATTGACGGATTCATCGTCAATGAAGCGGAGGAAGTGAGCCTCAGAGATCTGGGTATTCCGCTAAGCTCACTGGACCCGCAGGGTTTCGAGGGTGTGACTTTGGACACTCTCTTTACGATTTCGAGGCCAGTGAACAGCTCGGATCCAACCGAGGTGAAGGGGATCGAGATCGCCTATCAGCAGCCGCTCGATCAGCTGCTCGATGGACTTGGGTTCATCGCCAATTACACCTATGTCGATTCATCGGTTGAGGCGCTGAGTGGGGTGGTGACAATCAACACCACTTTGCCGGGTTTGTCGAAGCATAGCTATAACCTGACTGGTTATTACGAGACTGACGCCTACTCGTTGCGTGTTAGCTACAACTACCGTGACGATTTTGTAGAATCGACCTTTATTCGTGATCGCACTGGGCTACTTCGGACCAGAGAGGGTGCGGGCTTCCTGGATTTGTCTGCTTCGGTGAATGTTACTGACAATGTTGCTGTGACGTTCGAGGGCATCAACCTGCTTAACACCAACGAGTATACATTCACCGGTCGTCCGGAATTGTTCAACCGGTACATCACTGCAGGTCGCCAGTTCTTCTTCGGCCTTCGAGCGAACTTCTGAAGCATTGAGAACGGCGGGGGGAGACCAAGCGTGTCCTCCGCCGATTACAAAGAGGTTCGCATGATTTCACGCGGCAAATTTTGCTTGGCCTTGCTTGCGTTCGCATTGGGCGGCTGCGCATCCTTGACGTCGCCACCTGAAGAAATTCAGCAAGTTCAAATCCTCAGGGACAAGCTCTTTGATCCGCGTGGCGAGGTCCTTGTTGTGGCTCATAGAGGCTGTTGGGAGAATGCTCCTGAGAACTCGATCAAGGCGCTCGATGATTGCATCGAGCTGGGAGTTCCCGTTGTAGAGGTTGATGTGCGGCGCACCGCTGACGGGGTATTGGTTGCAATGCACGATGAAAGCATCGATCGCACTACAACAGGCTCGGGCCGAGTTTCGGAGCTTCGCTACGGTGAGATTGCGCTGTTTCACCTGAAGGAAGGGGCGGGCGGATCGCTATCCACGAGTACCGACCAAAGAGTACCCAAACTCGAAGAGATCCTGCTCAGAGCGAGCGGGCGCGTTCTCATCAATATTGATGCCAAGGCCGAGATCTACGACGATATCATTCGAGAGCTACGATCTTTGGATCTATTGGATCATGCCATCTTGAAGGCCGAGGTCGATCTCAGCAACGTCTCGTCGTTCTATGAATCGAGGCTCTTCGATGATGTGATCTTCATGCCGAAGTTCACCGAAGGTGATCAAAGCCTGAGCGATTTTGCGTTGGCCATAGAGCGGTTTCGGCCCGTTGCGGTTGAGCTCAAGTTTTCGTCGGAAAGCTTTATTCGTGAGGGCGCGGTTGATCTTGCTGAGATGGGCACACGTATTTGGGTCAATACACTTTCGGAATCGCCGGAGAAGTCGGCTGGCCATACTGATGCACTCGCGTTGAGAGATCCTGATGGGCACTGGGGACACTTAATCACGCTAGGCGCATCGATTATTCAGACCGACCACCCTCGGGTCTTGCTGGAATTCTTGAGTTCAAATCGGCTGATTTCCATATCGGGACGCCCGCAACACTTGAGTGGTACACAATTCGCCTGTGCGCGCTCGCCGAGGGTTTTGCAGGGCGATGATCGGCGTACTGGTCTTCGAGCTGGTTGTCCTAGCTTTCTTGCTGCAACTGGGTCTGGCGCAGGAGTGGGGATCAGCGAAAACTGCATTGGTGTCTGCGGCTCCTCTTCTCCCATCATGCCGGGGGACGTGAAGTGAAGCAGATTGATTGGCTGCTCGTTTGCCTATTCCCCGCTCTCTCATTGCTAATTGGCCTGCTTGTTAGCAAGCGAGCCGGAGAGTCGAGTGAGAGTTACTTCCTATCCGGCCGTAACATGCCGTGGTGGTTGCTTGGAGCTTCACTAGTCGCAACGACCTTTGCCGCAGATACACCCAACCTGGTCACTGAGATGGTTCGAACTGGAGGTGTTTCCAAGAACTGGCTGTGGTGGGCTTTCCTGCCTTCCGGTGTCCTCACCGCATTTGTCTATGCCAAGCTTTGGCGACGGTCGCGGATCCTGACTGATCTGGAGTTCTATACCTTACGCTACTCGCCTAAGATGGGGGGTATATTGCGGACGTTCAGGGCGCTGTATCTTGGGGTTTTGTTTAACGTATTGACTATGGCTGCTGTCACTTTGGCGGCGATCAAGATCGGTGCCGTTATGGTGGGTGCTGAGCCTTGGCAGGTGATCCTGACCATGGGCGTGGCGACCATGCTTTTTTCCACCGCAGGCGGCTTTCTTGGTGTAGTTGTTGCCGACCTTGTCCTCTTTGTTGTTGCCATGGGCGGCGCGATTGCTGCGGCCTGGTTCGTGCTCGACATGCCGCAAATCGGCGGATTGGCGGGGTTGGCCAGCCATCCGGCGGTGGCCCCGAACCTCTCGATCCTGCCTGACTTTGCGGATTGGGAAGTGGCCGTGGCGATCTTCATCGTGCCGCTGGCAGTGCAGTGGTGGAGCGTCTGGTATCCCGGTTCGGAACCGGGCGGCGGAGGGTATGTCGCGCAACGCATGCTGGCTGCGAAGGACGAAAAGCATTCGGTCGGTGCGGTGCTGTTCTTCCAGTTCGCTCACTATGCAGTGCGCCCCTGGCCGTGGATCATCGTCGCCTTGGCTTCGCTGATCCTCTATCCCGACCTCGACTCGATCGAGCGGGCGTTCCCCGATGTCGCACCATCGGTGATCGGGCACGATCTCGCCTATTCCGCCATGCTTACGCATTTGCCGAGCGGTATTCTCGGGCTGGTCGTAGCTTCGCTCGCCGCTGCCTATATGTCGACCATCGCCACCCAGCTGAACTGGGGCGCATCCTATGTCGTCAACGACTTCTGGGTGCGGCACGTCAATCCCGAAGCCTCGGATGCCGAACAGGTGCGCGTCGGACGTTTCGCCACCGTCGCACTGATGGTCATGGCAGGAGTGCTCGCGCTGTTCCTGTCGAATGCGCTTCAGGCATTTCAGATCCTACTCGCGGTCGGTGCTGGCACCGGCCTGCTGTTCCTGCTGCGTTGGTTTTGGTGGCGGATCAACGCGCAAGCGGAACTGGCGGCCATGATTATCAGCTTTGGCGTTGCCGTGATGATGGCCTTCCTGGCTCCGGACGATTGGTCGGATAGCTTCCGCCTTGTCGCTTCGGTTGCAATTACCACTGTCGGCTGGCTGGCCGTAACTTTCCTGACTAAGCCGACGGACAATCAAGTGCTCTACGACTTTGTCAAGCGCATCGATCCGCCCGGCCCTGGCTGGCGCAAGATCCGTGAGAGTGCCGTGCGTGAGGGGGTCGATCTCCCTACCTCTCCCAATCGCTTCCTTGCGCGCGGCCTCGCCTGTGTCCCTGCCGCCCTCGCGCTGATCTATGCCAGCCTGTTCGGCATAGGCGCACTGCTGTTCGGGCAAGTGGGCGCAGCTCTCATCTATTTTGCTGTCGCCGCTATCGGTGGCTTCGTCATCTGGCGCCTCTGGCCGGGTCTATTTGAACCGGAAGCGTTACTCCATGAATTTTCTGGCAAGGAAAAGGGATGACCAAGCCTAGTTTGATGGAGCAAGAGGCGAGAGAAAGCGCTGACTGCGTGCGACGTCAGATATTTCAAGTAGAACGGGTCGTCGGTGAGATCGCCGATGAGATAATGGCGCAGGATCTCGATCTCATAGTAACTTGCGCCAGGGGAAGTTCCGACCACGCGGCACTCTTCGGCAAGTACCTTCTCGAACCACTTCTGGGGCTGCCTGTTACGTCGGCATCGCCTTCACTTGTGTCAGTCTATGATGCTGACCAGCGGCTTTCGCGTGCATTGACTGTCTCGATCTCGCAGTCCGGCAAGAGTCCCGATATTGTTGCCTACGCCGAAATGGCTCGCGCAGCTGGTTCGCGCACGTTGGCAATCGTCAACACTCCAGGCTCGCCGTTGACGGAGTCGGCAGATTGGACAGTGCCGCTTGGTGCAGGAACCGAGAAAAGTGTGGCGGCAACCAAGAGCTACATCTGCACCCTCGCTGCGCTTGTGCAACTAGCCTCGGCACTTGCGCCTACGCGTGATCTCGATGTCGTACTGAAAGAACTGCCTGAAGTGCTCGAACGTGCAACTTCCCTTGATGCGGATGCGATGGTTCGTTTCCTTTCCGAGGAGAAGAGCTGTTTCATTGTCGGGCGAGGGCTTGGTTTCGCGATCGCCCAGGAGGCGGCGCTCAAACTCAAAGAGACCTGTGGCATTCATGCTGAAGCGATCAGTGCCGCCGAGGTCCAGCACGGCCCAATGGCCCTCCTTGCGCAAGGCGTTCCTGTACTTTTTCTGGTGCACGGGGATCGAACTGAGGAAGAGCAGGTCGCGCTTGCTCATCGCTTTGCAAACGAAGGTGCAAAAGTCTTTCTGGCTGCGCCTGACCGTTTCGATCCTGACCTCTCCATTGTGGAAGGACAATCGCACATTTCGTCCGCGATCGGGATGATCCAGACCTTCTATCTCATGGCCGCACAACTCGCGGCCGTGCGCGGAAATAACCCGGATCAGCCACCTCTCCTGAAAAAAGTAACCGAGACGCATTGATGGCGGCCTTGCTCACCAATGCGCGCCTCGCAACGCCAGAGGGGATCCGTGATGGATTGGCACTGCGGGTGGCTGGAGGAGCAATCGATGCGATTGCTCCGATCGAGAGCTTTGCGGAATCGGACGACAGGGTGGTCGATCTATCGGGTGCGCTGATTACTCCCGGCCTTATCGACGTTCAGGTCAATGGCGGTGGCGGTGTCATGCTGTGTGACGCCCCAGAATTATCGACACTCGAAAAGATGGTTCGCGCACATCGTCCCTATGGGACAACAGCGATGTTGCCGACGCTGATCACGTCGGATCTCGATATCATGCGTCGAACCGCCGAAGCTGTGAACGAAGCGTTGCAATCGGACATGCCCGGTATTCTGGGCGTTCATTTTGAGGGGCCGTTGCTAAACCCGGCTCGTAAAGGCGTACACGATCATACGCTTTTCCTCCGCCCGGAGAAAGAGGTGTTCGACATCCTCACTTCGATACAGGGAGGCAAAACGCTCGTTACTCTGGCACCCGAGCAGGTCGGTGTGGACATGATTTCCGAGTTAGTGTCTCACGGCGTGATCGTATCGATCGGGCACACGGATTGCACATTTGAACAGGCGCAGGCCGCGTTTGCCGCCGGGGCGACCTGCGCCACCCACCTATTCAATGCCATGCCACCTATGCTCGGGCGTGCACCAGGCCCGGTTGCCGCAGCAGCGCTGGACCGGAATGTCTACTGCGGCCTGATAGTGGATGGGCATCATGTCGATCCTGCATCGATGCGTTTCGCCGTGCGGGCAAACGGAGTCCCTCGCACCATTCTGGTCACCGACGCCATGTCCAACGTCGGCGCTGACCTGTGCGACTTCAAGTTGGGGAATACCGAGGTTCACTATTCCGACGGGCGCCTGGCAACAGCCGAGGGCACGCTCGCAGGTTCAGCCCTTTCGATGGCCGAAGCGGTTCGTAATGCCGTCTCGATGCTTGATCTCCTTCCCGAAGAAGTGATTGCCATGGCAACTCGAAGTCCGGCTGAGCTTCTGGGCTTGGAGGGTGCACTTGGTACGCTTCAGGTCGGCAGGCGCGCCGATCTCACAGTTTTCGATGAGCAACTGCAGGTCACGCACACAATGGTTGCAGGAGACCTGCAAGCGCATTCGTTCGATCAGGGGCGGGGCTGATCATGAGCGCCTCCCCGGAAGTTGTACGAGGCCCTGAATTGGCTGCCGACATTGGCGGGACGCATGCTCGCATCGCACATGTCGATTGGGAAGGTGGGGCTGCAGTCCTTTCCGGCTTTCGCAAATACCGTTGCGCCGAATTTTCCGGCCTGTCCGATATCTTGGAGCTCTATTGCAACGAGACCGGTTGCGACGCGCCGGTACGGTTCAGCGCGGCGGTAGCCGGGGCGGTATCGGAGGGCAAGGTGCTCGCGACCAATGTCCCGTGGGACTACGGTTTCGATCAACTGCCCGATCGATTCCCCGGGATCGAAGTATTCCCATTGAATGATTACCATGCGGTCGCAATTGGCACGCAGCACCTTTCGCCAAACGAAGTACTGCAGCTCACTGAAGGCGATCCGCAAACAGATGGTTTGGCAATTGCAATGGGGGTTGGGACAGGGCTGGGCGCCGCGATCAGATCCGGTTTCGGGCCATCCCTGCAGGTGTTCCCAACCGAACTGGGTCAGACGCGCCTAGGCGCCCATCGAGGTCTTGAGTTTGAAGTTCTTGGCCTGCTTGCTGAAAGTAATGGCTTTGTCCGGGTCGAGCGCATTCTTTCAGGCCCTGGCATTGCCGCGACCTACTCAGCTGTAAGGCGCGTTCTCGGACTCGAAGACAACGAACTGGCTCCCTCTGAAGTGGTCAGTCAGGCAGTCGATGGCGAGGAAAGCGCTTACGCCGCGGTTCAGCTTGTCGTGAGCGTTCTGGCCAATCTGTTGGGCAATCTGGCGGTCATGCTCAGTCCGCGCGGAGGCATCTACATCTCCGGTGGCGTAACCCCGCGGATCGAGAGCTTTTTGCGCTCACCGGCCTTTTACGCAGGACTTAATGCCAATGAGCCGATGGCGGGGCGGATCAGTGATGTTCCGATCATGATGGTTCGCCGCGATGATATTGGAATCTTGGGAGCAGCACATTGGATGCGGCTCCGAACGACAGGGGCGATCACCGAATGACAGTACTTGGGAAAATCAGGGTAGGGATTTGCGGCTTTGGCGAAAGGATCAGCCACGTCGCGCGAACCTTCGTTCGCAACGATAGCCGGTTCGAGTTTGTTGGATATGTAGATCCGGCGGAGAAATCGAATGGGCTTATGCTTGGCAAGTCGGCCCAGAACAGCCTTCGGCGGATCAGTTCGGCGCTGACAAATGTTCAGCCAGCCTTGGCCTATCAGCCGACCGGGGATTGAGCATTGAACGGCTAAGCGGCGATATCGAGAATTGCGATGTCGCGTCCATCGAGCAAGTTGGCGATCTTCTCCGAAACGCGATTGGCAGCCAAGCGCAAGGCCTCATCAAGGTGGACGTAGGTCTGGGTTGAACCGCGTGCACCATGCCCGAGCAGTCCGGCAATGGTCAGTTCCGAGAAGCCCAAGTCCCCTGCCACGCTGCCAAAAGTATGGCGTAAAATGTGTGGCGAAACACCTTCGATGCCTGCAATCGCACAGAGTGTGCGTAGAACTTGTGGAACAGCGGAGAAGGGGCGGTCGACAAGATCGGAGGGAAAGAAAAGCGGCAGGCCACGCTTTTGTGGAACCGAAGTCAGGACCGAGATCGCAGACTCGCCGATCGGTCTGATCTGGCCATCGGTCTTGGTATCGGGAAAGTGCACGAAACCTTTATCGGCATGAAGCCAGCCGCGCTCCATGCCGATCACTTCGGAGATCCGATAGCCTGTCAGGAGCAGGACTCGTATCGCGGCAAGGCCGGTCGGGTTTTCGCCATTGCGCTCAGCTATCGGGAAGGCTTTGCCGAGTTCCCGGATTTCTTCGGCGCTCAGTCGCCGCGTGCGCGGCTTTGCGGCGATCTTGCGAACACCTGCCGCCGGATTGTTCTCGACCAGGTCATAGCGCAGGGCATGGGCAAGGATGCTTCGCAGGGTGGCTACGGCTCGACCTGCAACACCAGGGCCTCCGGTGGTCCGGCCGCTGCGACCTCTTGCACGCCTCAGCTTGGCTGTCCGTCCAACTGCAATATCTGATTGCATCTTCTCAATGTCCGCAGTGCGCAGATGGCGGACTTGGCGGTTACCGACCAACGGTTTGATATGTGTCTCGATGCAGCTGCGATCCATCGCCAGCGATGAAGCCTTGATCGGCCTGTGCTTGCGGCCCAGCAGTTTCCCTGACTCGGCATTCTCGAGATACCAATTGCAAACCTCGCCAATGGTAATCGCTGCCCGCGACTGCGCACGCTCTTCTGCCGGGTCGGCACCACTGGCGACTGAACCCAGTTTCATAATGGCTTGCTTGCGTGCCTGCTCGACCGTCAGGACGCCATAACGAGCAAGCACGATCCGCCGACTGCGCCCTTCTTCATTGCGGTACTGGAGCACGAAGACCTTGAGGCCCGAGGGCATGGCCCTGACACCGAACCCACGAAGCTCTTCATCCCACAGAAATATCTGCCCCTTCGCGGGAATGGCCATGCTGTCGACACTGCGCTTGGTGAGTTTGCTCATGCTGTCCTGCCTTTCTCGGCAATTTGCTTACACAAGCGATTCCGGTTGGCAATGTAAGCACATTGTAAGCAAACGAAGAGAAACTCTGGCGTCGGAAAGGCAGATTCCTGCGTAGGCAGGTTTCAATTATCTATAGCAATATCAGGTGGATATCGTGCCGCAGCGTAGATTGGCGGTTTTCCGCAAAGTCCTTTGGACGAAATTCGTAATGATGGGGTCACAGGTTCGAGTCCTGTAAGCGGCACCACTGCCTTTTCTCAAACGTCTCAAATCGGTGATTTTCTGCGGGTTTCCAGCCATATTGGCCGAAGCCGGTATCTCGCTTGTTCCATGAAGTGCCCCCAAATCTGGCGGCTTTGGGCGCAATGGTTGGGCGCATAGCGACCGGAAAGAAGGCGATGCCCCGATATCCCCGAAGGCCGCAAAGATACCGGCGTTCAAGCCCTCCCAGCGGCACTATGGGTAGTCCGACGGCCAAAGCATGCACCGCGGAGTCCGACCGAGCGGTTCGAACCCAGGTCCAGGTACTACAAATATCGGTTCCTCGGCTCCGAGAAGCGCCTTTCACTCGGTTTGTTTCCAGAAGCACGGCTCGCCGACGCACGGGAGCGGCATGATGATGTTCGTTGTGCGGTCAATGCGGGATCGGGGACGGCTTTGCCGTACCGCCGCATATCCCGGGACTCGCCTGCGGAACCTGCACCTTCGCAGTGAAGTCGGATAAGCGACTTCCGAAGAGTATTCTGGCGATCGCGTCGGCTGTCGGCGCGCTTGCCTTGAGTTGTGCACCCTGGACCGACGCGGGTTTGAGGCCTTCGAGATACGAAGAACTGATGGCTGCTACGAAGGCCCAGGGTGCATGTTGGCTCAGGCCGCGCGCATTTCCGGGATCATTTCGACCAGGCCGAGGACTTCGGCCGTCTCCCACTCGCTGGCCGACATCTCTGCGACAGCGCTGAAAAACGGCATTCCCAGATGGAAGCACGTGCCATCTTCCAGCTGGTTGTCCAGGTACTGCCCATTCGGCGATTCGAAGACCAGCAGCATCTCGGTTCCGATATCGCTCCAGGGCAGATGGTTGTTGCCCACCGATTCGAGAACGAGGTCGCCCTCGCTATAGCTGCCATCGTCATAGGCCCAGCGACCGGACAGGGTGTAGGCGAGGGCGGTGCAGTGATGCGAATGGCGTGGCATCTTGGCGTCGGGCTCGAAGCGAACCGACATGACCACTCGCCCGGTATCCTGGTCGACATCGTGCATCCGGATACTGACTCCTTCCGCGCCCGGGACTTTGCCCGTCAGGTCGAGCCAGTCGCCATCGGCTTTTCTGATCACCTTGATTGCATTGCTGCTCATTGCATTCTCCTCTTCTTGAAACGGGACTGGTTCGGCGGTTTTCATCGCCGATTAGCGGTCGCGAGAGCATTGGCCGCCTCGTCTATGTCGCTCTCGGCCATGACCGCGGCGATGGTATTCATTGCTCCTGTGGGGTCCGCGCGCTCACCGCTTCTGAAAAGCAGAAGCTGCGCCCGGACATAGTCCGCGCCCTGGCCGGCGAGCCTCGGTGCGGGATTGCCGGGATCGGCCGAGCCTTCGAGTCCCGCGCCATGGCATGCCGTGCAGGTGGCCAGCGCTTGGGGGACCGACTGTAGTTTCGTGGCAGGCCCGTCTTGAGCGGCGAACCAGCGAGAGAGGCTGTCGATTTCCGCATCGCTCAAAGAAAGCGACAGGGGCTGCATGATGGCGGAGCTTCTCGAGCCATCTGCGTAGGCGCGCAGTTGTTCGGCGACATAGTTTTTCGGGTGCCCGGCAATCGAGGGGTAGATGTCGGATTTACTCTTCCCGCCATCGCCGTGGCAGCCGAAGCAGCCTTCGGCGACTTGCAGGATCGGCTGCCGCTCGATCGCTTGAGCCTCGCTTGCCATGCGCTGTTCGATGGCATTGGCAGCGAGATAGGTATCGACCAGAGGATAGGCGAAATAGCCGACACCGAGGGCAAGGGCTGCTCCGATCAGGACCGTGCGGCGCTTCATGCCTCGGCCCTCAATGCCTGAAGCGTTTCCAGCGCGGCTTTCCTGCCGGACCGCACGGCGCCGTCCATATAGCCGTTCCAGATGCCGCCGGTCTCGGTGCCCGACCAGCACAGCCGGCCGCACGGCTCGTCGAGCGCCGCCATGAGAGGGCTGGTCAGAAGTCCCGGGGGCATGGGCGACACACAACTCACGCTCCATTCCTCCTGCCCCCAGTCGTGCAGGTGGAACTCCGTCGGCACGAGGAACCTGTCGTCGTCCAGCGACTCCGCAAAGAGCCTAGTCAGTTGCCGCTTGGCGGTCTCGTGATCCGGACTGACCTCCCCGACGCGAAGGAAGGCGTTGATGACTCCGATCTCCTGCTGCGGAGGCGAATTGTCGTAGGCCCAGATCAGCGGCCCATCGGCGGAGAGGATTTGGCCGTTATAGCCTTCGTCGAACCAGAACGGGCGTTTGTACGCCATCGCGGACTTGCACATGGGCGCATGCGCCGGCCAGCGATCCTGCAAGGCCCGGCGCGCATCGGGCAGCGCAGGGGCGAATGCGATCTTGCGGCAGAGTGGCGGGGACAGCGCCATGATGATGCGGCGGGCGCGCAGCCGCCCCTTCGTCGTTTCCAATTCGACGATGTCCCGGTCCCAGTTCCTGATCGCTTTCACCGCGGTTCCGAGCTGCACCTTGGCCCCGAGTTCGTCCGCCATCTTGTCGGCCAGGACCTGCGAACCGCCGACGAACCGTGTCTGCTGTGCACCGCCCTTCTGTGCTTCGAGGCGCTGGAAGCCCCCGGCAAAGTTCAGCATCGAGAGATAATAGAGCATCGAGCAATTCCCGATGCCGCTGCCGACCGTCAGCACGGAGGCGATTTTCATCGTGAGCAGATCGAGACCACCGACGTTCTGGCGCGCGAGCCACTGCGCAATACTCATGCGGTCCAGTTCGCGCGCGTTGGGCGCCGTCCACGGCCGGTCATGCGGCACTTGCGCCGCAAGAGCGTCCAGTCGCTTCATCAAGCCCGCTTCGATTTCAATCGAACCGTCGGATTCGAAAGCGACGCGATCGGAGCCCCAGCGGAAGACCATACGCCCGTCGTAAATCGAGTCGAAAGTCTCGACTTCCAGCTCGCGGGCCAGGTCGGCAATGGCCGTTTGGCCAGGGCCGATCCATTGCCCCCCGGCCTCGCTGAAATGCCCACCGGCCAGCCTGTGATTGAGGACGCGGCCGCCCACCCTGTCCCGTGCTTCGAGCACCGCGAAGGAGTTGTTCCCTGCCCGGTCGAGGTCGCGGGCCGCGGTCAGGCCTGCGAGCCCCGCACCCACGATGATCACGTCGAGAATTTCCGGGTCACCTTGGGCGACCGCATCGGTCGCACCGGTGGCGGATACCGCAACCGCAGCTAGTGCGCCGCTCGCCAGGAGGCTGCGGCGATCGATTGCGGGGCCGCGTGCCGATAGATTATTCATACCTTCCCCAAACACGATAATTATCGAATCAAGGGATAGCTGTGATGATACGTTTCGTCAATCTGTGACCGAATGTACTCATATTGCCCGGACAACGGCCTTGTAAAACAGATATAAATCGATAAAATAGGTCGTGACTGTCCGTGCGTGGGTGAAGCGTCGCGAAGAGAAGGAAGGATGGGGTAGTATGACAGATAGAGTAGGGCTCATGCCTATCAGGGCGGCAGCGCTCCTGGCCGCCGCCTTGTGCCTGGCCGTTTACCCGCTGTTGTTGACAGGCGTCGATTTCGATGCCGCTCTGCTTGAGCATCCCGCTGCGATGGTCGAGCTCGACGGGGCCGCGATACTCTGGCTCGAGAGGGCCATGCTGGCCGATATGCTGGGCTTCTATCTCTTGCAGATTCCGATTGCGATTTTCCTTCACCTGCGGCTGCGCGCCAATCCGGTGATGAATTACGCGACTGTGTTCGGTGTCGGATATTGCCTCATCGGTGCTATCGGTGCAGCCGCTCTCTCGGTCGCCTGGCCCACGCTCTCGGCGCTTTATCAATCGGCGCCGAACGAAGCCGCCCGCATTGCCCTGCGCGACAGCTTTACAACGATCTCCGCTGTCGTGAATGTGGGTCTCTGGGGGCGCGCCGAATTCCTGCTGGGTGCTCTCTGGTGGATCCTCATCGGTTTCGCGGCTGATGGAACGATGCGCGCATTTCGCGCGGCTTCATGGGTGCTGGGCGGCGCGACGGCGATGGCCTGGCTGGGCAATCTCGTCTCGGCGCCCTTGCTCGCGGAGCCCGCACTGATGGCCTATATGGTTCTCGTGCCGGTTTGGCTCATCACCATGGTTGTCGGTGTTCGCCCGCCCAATGCGTGATTCCCGTTCCAGTTGGCCGGGCTCGCTGCGACTACGAACAGCCCGCGTTCGAGTCTCGAAGCATGAACTACTCGGCTTCGAGGTTCACGAAGCGAGCCGAACGGATCCTGGCCTTGAAGAAGGGAAAGTACGCGTCCGTTCCGAAATGGTTGCCGCCTTCGACGCGTGTCGGGATCCGATAACCGCCGAAATCGCGAAAGTCGGACAGGGACCCTCCAAACGGTTGAAATCGGTAGGTTTCCTCGGGATTGGCCGAACTCCAGCGCTGAATCGTTACGGCGGTCGGTCGGCCATCGGCCGCGATGCCGATCTCGACGGCCTGCTCGAAGCTTCCGTTCGACACGATGGCCCGAGCGGTTTTCGGTCCTGCCTCCTCCCAGCGCACGTGGTCGCTGGGCAACAGGCTTGCCGGTGCCCAGAACGCGGCTTCGGCCACCAGTCGGCCGAACGCCGAACGCAGATGGTCGCTATCGTCCGAAACCCGTACTACGGGGACGAGGCCCATGAACCAGAAGCGAGTCCAGGAACGGCTGGATTCCAGGCCGTCGGAGCCTCCTATCGCGCCGGCGTCGAGCCTCCACACGAACCCACGCGGCGGTGCGAGAATCTGGCTCGCCCGAAAATCGCGATAGCCCGGATTGCCCTTGTCGCCGAGCCCGAGTTTGCCTTCCATCTCGAGCATGACAATGGAGGAAAGCGGCGTGCCGGGCGTGATCGTGTAGTCGAAATAGCGCCTCGCCGCCTCCGGCAGGTCTTCCACCATCGCCCTGTCGAACCGTTCGGGCGTGGTTTTATCCGCTGCGGCCAGCTTGTCCCACACCGCCCTTTCGATGCGTGTGTCGTTCCAGCGCCAGAAAGCCAGCGATGCAAAACATACCGCAACAATCACAGCAAGCACGATCAGGATCTTCAACATGACTTAACTCATAGGGGCTTGCTTGGGGCGCCGTACCGATATTGGGGTGCATCACTCCCCGGTACAATGAGATACCGCTCGCAATCGCGTTACGAACAGCCGGTTTGCTCGTCCAGTGATAGCTCCGCGCAGCGGCGCGCACGGCGCGGTGTTGGCATCTTGCGCACCGGCGGCAACTCACCGACAGCGTACCCGCGCGCGGTGTTCGGCACGAGTCTGGCAAAGGCGGTCCGGAGCCTGCGATGAAAGCTCTTCATCACGCAGCCGATCGTCTCAATGGCTGGCTGGTCGCGCGTCGCCGGCAAGCTCCGATCGTATCCAATCGGGCGGATCTGGACGAGCTTGCCACGTTGGCGGAGCGAGATCCGCGCGCGCTGCTCCGCCCGGTCGAGCCGGTAGCTGTCGCATTCGATTCTGCGGACGGAGCGAGGGGCAAGGTCGAGACCTTCGCCTTCCCCTCGCCGGTCCCCTCAGGCGAAAGCGCCAATGACCGCGTCCATGGCGAGCGATGGCTTGCAGCGGATCGGCGGTCGAAGTCGGCCATCGTCATGTTGCATGGTGGCTTTGCGCCGAGCTGGTTGGCCGAGCGCCTCATGGCCCGTCCGTTTCTGGCCAAGGGAATCGACGTGTTCGTCATCGCGCTACCCTGGCATATGGACCGGGCACCAAGCGCGTCCGGCTATAGCGGGCAGTATCTTCTCAGCGGCGATGTCCCGCGCCTCGTTCGCGGCTTCTCCCAAGGGGCACACGATGCAGCGGCACTGGTCCTGTCCTTGCGACAGCAGGGCTATCGCCGGGTGTTCGTCAGCGGGATCAGCCTGGGCGGTAATATTGCAGCGCAGGTTGCCTTGCTTGCCGCGCTCGACAGGGTGTTCTTGCTGATCCCCGCCGTCGATCCATTCCAAACCATTTTCCGGTCGCCCATCGGCGCGGGAATGGCGCTCGCCGCCAGCAATGCGGGTTTCGACGATAGAGAGATCGAACGAGCCATGCGGCTGGTCACTCCGCATTTTGCCGGTCTACCGAAAAGCGATCCCGATGCGTTTCGAGTCGTTCACGGTGCCTACGATCTGTTTTGTTCCGCGGAAGCGATCGAAGAATTCGTCCAGGCGTGGGGCGTGACTCGGGTGCGGAGTTTGAAGGTGGGACACCGCACTTTCGCTATCAAATTTCGCCAGACCGCTAGATTGCTTGCTCATGATGCAGGCGCCTAGCGTCCACCAGGATACACTATTCATGACCAGAACCACCCTGAAGCCGTCCACGATGCATCGGATCCTCGCCAGCCCGTTGGGCCGACCGCTCGCCAGCGGCGTCTTCAACGATCTCAAGCTGGCGATGCTGCCGCGTGAATTCCGCATGGCGCGGGCACGGGCTGCGGCCTTCCAGCATGATGAGCCAGAGGCTTTTCTTGCCGCATTGGGCGCCGACCAGGAAGCAAAACGCAAATTGGTCGAGCCTGCGGCAAGGGCGCTCACCGAGCTTGCTCTTCGGCGCAAGGCGCTGCGTCCCGTCGAAGAGACATGGGAGCGAGCGATGTGGGAAGATCTGCCCATCGACGCATCGGATCTCGTCGCGCTCGAGGAGGAGCGGCGCTCGCTGTCGGAAAGGGCGATCAAGCCCGGCATGCTGTTTCGCTTCCTTTGGAACGAACCCAGCATTGCGCCGACCGGCTTCTCCGTGCCCGCGCCGGTGCTCGCTTTGCAGCGTTCCGCGGATTGGCTCGCCAATCCGGCGGAACTCTATGCCGCTCCTGCCGATCCGATCGATGTCACGCGGTCCAACGCCATCCCGGGACCGGTCGGCGAAGAATACCTGCTTCGCTTTCATTCACCCTCGCCATTCACCAATGGCGATGTCGTGACCGCGCGTGTCTACGAGCCGGCGCCCGGCAACGCAGACATTCCCAGTTTCATATTCGGCAGCGGTTTGGGAATGTCCTACGATCTCATTCGCTATTGGCCGGAAGAAGATTACATGGCCCGGCGGCTGGCCGCGCGGGGCATCCGGACGATCCTGCCGGAATCGCCCTGGCATGGGCGGCGCGAATTGCCCGGATGTTATAGCGGCGAGCCCTATCTGGCCCGCGCGCCGGTTTCGATTTTCGAGCTGTTTTCCGCGCAATGCCAGGAGGCGGCAATCCTCGTGGCATGGGCGCGCGAAAACGGTTCGCGCAAAGTGGGTGTGGGCGGCGTCAGCCTGGGAGGCCTGGTAACGCAGCAGATCGTCGGCCATTGCGGGGGTTGGCCGGAAGCCATGCGCCCGGACATGGCTTTTGTCGGTGCCGGTTCCGGCCATGTCGATCAGGTCGTTGCCTTGGGGCATCTTTCGAAGCTTCTCGGTCTGACCGACGCAGTCCGACAGGCTGGCTGGACCGACCAATTGCTCGCGGAGCTGCGCCCGCTGCTCGACCCGCCCGATACCCCGTCCATCGATCCGGAGGCTATTGTGGCCTGCCTGGGCACGCGCGATAGCTCCACGCCCTTTCGCCTTGCCAGCGATTTGCTCGATCGATGGCGGGTGCCGGATGAAAACCGTATCATTCGGGACGAGGATCACATGGCGCTCTACACCTTCCTCATCCGCAAACCCGACGTCGCGGATCGGATCGCCGCGTGCCTTCTGTCGGATGCTGTGTGACCAGATTTTACGTGTCGCTGGCCTCTTCCGATTGGGCCTGATCTCTCAATGGCGCGTATTCCGGCAGGAAAGTGCGGGTGTAGGCTTCACGGGCGCGGCGTGCCTGCTCGTCCAGCTCGGTCGTTATGTAGCCATGCCGATGGACCGAGAGCGTCCAGATCGCATCGTTGACGACCAACATCTCGGTAAGCCGGTCGACGAGGTTGGGAATTTCGGGGATGGCGAAGAGTTTGGTGAGTTCGAGTGCCGACAATTCGGCGAGCTGCCTGTCGACCTCGAGATCGCGCGCGCGGATGGTTGCGGACAGGCCCGAGCCCAGCAGCAGGCGCCTGGCCGCCTTTCTTTCGTTGAACCTGTCCCTCGCTTCGGAGAAGCGGAAAGCGTGCAATTCCTGCCAGCTCGCAATTCCGGCCGGAGGATCGCTGTCCATGTCGCGCACGAACTCGCGATAATAGCGTTCGGCCAGGGCGACGAAGACGAGGCTCGCATCGGGAAAGAAGTGGTAGATCGACGCTGGCGGCACTCCCGAGGACTCGGCGAGAGTATATACGCTGATATCGTCCGGCTCCTTGTCTTCGAGAAGCGCGGCCGCCGCATCGAGAATGGCGTTGAAACGCTTGCGGCTGCGCTCCTGTCGCGGTTCGCGATAGCCTGATGACGATGCTGCTCCCAAGGCCTTCACTCCGATCGATAATTCGATGGCGATCATAACGCGCACACCCGCGCGCTCAATCAAAAAACCCGATAAAAATACCGATAAATATCTATTTCAAGCTTGACATACGCGCTTTCCTCGCGAAATTGCCCGCTCAAACACGATATGAATCGTTTTGATCGTTTGGGAGGGGATTTATGAAAGTTTCGATCGGCTCGGCCGCCAAATCAGTCCTGCTGGCTGGATGTGCCCTGGGGGGTGCCCCGCAGGTCCATGCCCAGACAAATCCCGATGCCTCGCTCGGGCAGTCGGCCGAGGAAGAGTACGAGAATGAGGCTATCGGAGAGCCGATCATCGTCACGGCCCAGCGCAGAAGCCAGAATGTGCAGGACGTACCCATCGCCATCTCGGCATTCGGTGGAGACACGTTGACCGAAGCGAGCATTCGCGATCCGCGCGACCTCACATTGCTCGTACCCAGCCTTTCGATGCAGGCGGGGACTGCGGCCTCGACCACCTCGCTCTTCATTCGCGGCGTCGGTATCGGAGATTTCAACTCCAACACGACCGGCGCGGTCGGCGTCTATGTAGACGACGTGTTCCTGGGCGCCAACTCCGGAAAGCTCTTCAATGTCTTCGACAGCGAAGGGATCGAAATTCTCAAAGGGCCGCAGGGGACGCTCTATGGCCGCAACACGACCGCCGGTGCGATCCGCTTCTCGTCGCGAAAGCCGACGGACTATTTCACCGCCGATGCCAACATCCTTTACGGCCGGTTCGACGAATTCGTCGCCGAGGCCGGGGTCGGCGGCCCGATCGTAGGTGAGGCGCTGACCTTTCGTGCGGCAGGGACCTATCATCGTCGGGACGGAACAACGCTCAATCGTGTCACGGGAAACCAGGTCAACGATATCGATCGCTGGGCGCTACGCGGAATTATCGATCTCAGGCCAACCGACGATCTGTTGCTCAGGTTGAGTGTACATGGCGGCAAGAGCACTGGCGGTGCGCGGCAGTTCCAGCATCGCGGGCAGGGTGTCGATTTCTTCGGCAATCCAGCAACGCTTCCCGATGGCACGCCCACTGATGGCCTCGGCTATGCCGATACCGACGACGACATCTTTGCAGGCGACTACAATGTCGAGGGTGCGGAGCGCATCTCGACCTTCGGCGCGTCGCTGACCGGCGAACTCCAGCTTGGCTCGGTCCTGCTCACCTCGATCACCGCCTATGAGCAGGTCAACCGGGAAACGCTGGAGGATACCGACGCGAGTCCGGCGGATCTCGTCGTCGCCTATTACGAGGACCGCCCGAGGCAGTTCAGCCAGGAAGTCAGGCTCCAGTCGGATGACGGGGGCGACTTCAACTGGATCATCGGAGGCTATTACTTCCACGACGAGCTGAAGACCGACAACGCCTTCGATCTCCTGCGCAGCCTGCGCGATCCGAACGATCTCCTCGGGACATTCGACCCGGTCAATTCGCTTGGATTGCTGCGCTACCCCTACACGCAGGATACCGACAGCTATGCGCTGTTCGGTCAGGCAGACATTCCCTTGACCGAACGGCTGACCGCGACGGCTGGCCTGCGCTATTCCCATGACACGATTGCGATGGAATATCGGAGCCTCTTCGATGCAATCGGAGGCATTGCCCCGACCAAGGCCTATTCAGACGTCACCGTTCCGATCCTCGACTTTTCAGGCGAAGAGAGTTTCGAGGATCTCAGTTGGCGCCTCGCCCTCAACTATGATCTCGACGAAACTCTCGTCTATGCCTCCTTCTCGAAGGGCTACAATAGCGGGGGTTTCGCGGGCGGTGCTTCGACGGACCTCGTCCAGTTGCAGCCTTTCGGGTCAGAGAAACTCTATGCTTATGAGGTCGGCCTCAAGACGGAAATCCTGAACCGGTTGGTCCAGTTCAACGCCGCCGCATTCTACTACGATTATCGCGACCTTCAGGTGTTCGTGTTCGACCTGACCGGCCCGATCCCGGTGCAGCGCAAGGTCAATGCCGGCAATGCACGGGTGTATGGGTTCGAGGCGGATACGACCATCCGCCCGTCACGCAATTTCGATCTTTTTGCCTCGATCACCTTGCTCGATGGCAAATATGAGGAATTCGACGCATTCGGGGGTGCCGCGTTCTCGGGCAACCGGATGGTCAACGCGCCCGAGTTTTCCGCGGCCGGGGGCGTCAATTTTCGTTTCCCGCTTGGGGCCAGCGGCGATCTGAAGGCCCGGATCGACGGTTCCTACACATCGTCGATATTCCTGTTCCCCGACAACGATCCGGTGTCGCGCGTCGACGATCACGGCCAGGTCAATGCGCGCCTCGCCTGGCAGAACGCCAGCGAGAGTCTCGAACTGGCCATGTGGGGCAAGAACATCTTCGGGGAGAAATATATCACCTCCTATGCTCCCGTGATTACGTCCGACCAGCTCAACTACAATGATCCGAGCACCTATGGCGTCCAACTGATCCTGAAATACTAGGCTGCTTGAGATCGGCGCGGCGTTCGGATCGCGCCGATCGGCTGACTCCTGCTGCCGGGTCGCAAATCCGCAGGTCTAGGGACGAGAGAGATCGTGATCGACCTTCGCATCGATCCTGCCAAGATAGCCCAGCAGCGCTTTCACTCCGAGCCACCGGAACGGCTCGGGAGGCAGGGGAAGCGAGTGGCGGCGGAGAAGTTCGACCCAGCGGTTTCGACGGCCCATGACAAGGTCGGCCGCCATCGATCCGGCGAAGGTCGCCTGCGCGATACCGTGCCCGTTATAGCCCATTGCGTGGACGATCCGGTCCGATTTGTCGGCACCGAAGAAGGGCAGGAAATCCAGCGTCATCGCGATCCATCCTCCCCAGAAATCTTCGATCGCGACATCCCGGAGTTCGGGAAACCGCTTGCGGAACAGGTCCGTCAGGGTTTGAAAAGCCGATGGCTGCGACCCGGGGGCGAGCTTGCTGCCGAAGGCATATTGAACGACCTTCGAGCCCCCGAGGATTCTCCCATCGGGCAGGGGGCGAAAATTTTCGAGCGATTCATGCGCGGTATAGATGCCTTCGCGGCGTGCCCAGCCGACCCTGTCCCATTCCGCCGTCGACAGCGGCCGGGTGCGAAAAAGGGACACCCGCAGCGGGAAGACGCGATAGGCCATCCGGCCGAGGGTCGAGGGCGTATAGGCATTCGTCGCCAACACCAGCTTCTCGCAATCGAGCGATCCGCTGGCGGTTCGGAGATGGACCCGGCTGCCTTTCCGTTCGATCGAGGTTACGGAGGTGTCTTCGAACAATTCGACCCCGGCTTGCAATACGGCTCGCCGTAATCCCTGTACGTACTTGCCCGGGTGAAGATGCCCGCCGCTGGCCTCGATCGCGCCGAATTTGACGAATTGCGGGAGGTCGCGCGCACGCACATCGGCCTCGTCGAGAAAATGAAAAGGGGCGCCGACCATCTCCGCGACCCGGGCCGCGCGCTCCAGCGGTGGGCGATGGCGGGCATGCAGGCCGGCAATTACATTGCCCACTGGGCGATAGTCGCAATCGAGCGATAACCGCACGATCACCTTCTCTGTATGCCTGACCGCCTCTTCCGCGAAGCCAACGAGATCACCGGTGCGTTGCTCCCCGAAATGTCTCAGCAGCGTAGGCAGGTCCTTACCGATGGTCGGGGTCAGATGTCCGGCATTGCGCCCGCTCGCTCCGGACCCGCAGAAATCCTGCTCGACCAGTGCGACCGACAGCCCACTTTCGCGCAGCGCCAAGGCGGTGGAAAGGCCCGTATAGCCGCCGCCGACAATTGCGACATCGGCGCGTGTATGTCCGAGCAGGAGCGGTTGCCGGTCTTCCGGTTCGGAGAGCCAGGGGCTCAGCTCACGGAAAGGGAAGGCGTTCAATCGGCGGCCCCGATCGGGACGCCGAAGCGGGTCAGGACGTTGCGGGTTATCCGGTCGACATAGGGATCGCCCGCGGCCAGGCCATGCGCCCATTCGGTGGTCCCGGCATTGAACACTTCGCCATTTCCGCGGCGGAACGAGGCCATGACCGCATGCCCGTGTTGCAGACGTTCGCGGTTGACCGGATTGTCTTCGCCATGCGCGATCCGCGCGAGTATGGCGATATCGCCGGGCGGCACGATCGGCGGGTAGGGCGCGGCCGGGTCTTCGAACAGCGTGGCCGGTGCGAGCGCGATGATGGAGAGATCGTCGGGGACGCCAAACCCTCCGTCGGGCACGGGCAGACCGCGCCGGTCGACACGAATGGGGCAGCCATCGTTCTCGTAGCCGACCAGAGGGATGTCGCCGCCGATGCAATCGCCATAGTAGAGATCGGTCCCTTCCAGCGCCCAGTGCTTGTCGTCATAGATGGTGTAGGCGGCCGATCCCCGTCCGACGCATAGGCCGAGGCGGTGATAGCCGCCATAGAGGAAGGAAAGCCCCGTCATCTCCGCTTCCGGGCGTCCAAAGGCAGGGTGCGACCACATATGCGTGCCGTCGCGGCCCTCTTCCGGCGTGCCCCATAGGGGATCGTCGCTCTCGCCGCGCCATTTATGGACTGCCATGACCTGGCCGTCCTCCTCCCAGCGGATCTTCCAATATGCTGTGTTTCCGGAGAAGACGATCAGATTCCCTCCCGCCTCGTGCAGACTGTCGATCGCATCGCGTGCGGAGGCCGACCAGTATTCGCTATGGCCGACCAGGAAGACGGCTCGATACGGATCGAGGATTCCGGCACCCGCTTCGAGGTCCTGATCGGTGAAATAGTCGAGTTCGACCCCGTTTTCTTCCGCCCAGCACACGAAAGCGTGTTCCCACTTGCCGACGAAGCAGGCGGAAAAGTCGTAAGGGGATGGTTGGTGCTCGGCCATCCATTCAGGCGTTGCAGGGTGTGCGGCCATGCCTAACTCGCGCGGGGCGGGATTGACCAGCCGCGGCTGGCCGAGGCGAGGCATCAGCAAGCCCTGCGCATAAGGCCGCATGCGCGATAGCCGCCCTTTTGCCTCCTGTTCTGACCCGGCGGCATCGACCTCGCCACGCATCAATTTTTCGACATGCGCGTAGGAGTTTGCGCCGCCCCAGTAATTGTAGGCCTGGTAGGTATTGGTCGCGAGGACGATCGCGGCCCGAGCGCGAGGTTTGCCTGGCCCAGGTTTCAGGTTGAAGAAATGATGGGTGCCTTCACCATCGGCTCCGGCAAGGTACAGATCGTAATAGCCGGTCTTCCAGTCGGCGGGGATCGTGAACCGGAGAACGACGGGCCAACTACACCCGCAAGATTCGACATTTGCCGGTATCTCGCCTTGGTCGATGACGATGTCCTCGACCGTCGATTTGAGTTCGTTTGTGCTGCCAACCCGCGAAATCTTCAAATGGTAAAGACCGGGGGGTGCGCTGGCGTGTATGGCGAGTTCGTCTCCGGGCGCTACGCTGACCCGATCCGGGTAAAACCATGGTAAGCTCATAAATCGATAAATATCGATTTAATCTTCCCTGTCAATGCGGATGGGTACTGCCCATGCTTTCTCGGTCCCGTGAAGAAGCCCGGCCCTCCAGCTCTTAAGAGCATGTATGGGATGGATCGATTGGATGCCCGCGGCGAAGCTGGTGGCGGCACCGTCCACCATGGCTCACAGCGGCGGCCGACGAACCCGGTGACAGGCGCTCGAGTGAATGTTTCTAGTAGCCCCAAGCCGTCCTTGGCCTGGCCCAATTCGCTTGAAACAGCTCAGCTCGAAACCCGCGCAATCGCAATTCGCATTTCTCGGGGTGATGTGGCGCGTTGATTCAAGACGGATCGGGACCGTGCATCCATTGTCGGGTGACAGCAATAGGAGCTCTGAATGATCCTTCGGTACACGATCATGTATGTAGACAATGTCGCAGACAGCCTTGCATTCTACGAGCGCGCTTTCGGGTTGAAGCGCGGGCTACTCCATGAAGGCGGAGATTACGGAGAGCTTGTCACGGGAGAAACCAAGCTCGCTTTTTCGTCGGTACAGTTGATGCGGCAGCTTGGAAAATCGCCAGCTCCGGCAAATCCCGATGCCCCCGTCTTCGAAATTGCGTTTGAGACGGACGATGTCGCCGCCGCCTTGGAAAAGGCGAAGGAAGCCGGCGCAATCGTGAAACAGGATGTTCGGGACGAACCGTGGGGCCAGACGACCGCGTATATTGCCGATCCCGATGGCTATCTGGTCGAAATTTGCTCGCCAGTGGCGCCGTCAGGCAGCTAGTCCGGCGATTGCGCCCGGTCGGCACTCACTCATAGCCGCGGGCCTTCAGCGCTTCGGCGACCGGCCCGCCTCGTCGCAATTGACCGGGCGTTGTGCCAAGCCAATGCTGCAATTCGCGCGTCATATGGGCCTGGTCCGAAAAACCGGCATCGACCGCCATTTCGACGAGACTGTCTTGTCGAGCCTGAATTGAAGCGATCTTGGCCGCGACTCTTCGGACGCGGGCGAGGCGGCGCCACCACGCGGGAGAACGGCCCGTCGCTTCGTTCACCACGCGCTGAAAGGTGCGGATGGACACACCCAGTTCCCGCGCGGCATCCGCAGTGCCGCGAGCGCTCTTGAGGGCGGCCAATGCCTCCGTCGTTCGCGGGCAGGCAATCAGGGCCTGCCGGATCGCCGCCATGTCATCGAGATCGGCGCGATCCATAGCCAGGACGGCACCTGGATCCGCGCCCACCGTGACGCCGGGACGAAGGCGCAATCCGATGAAAGAGTCGCCTTCGCGAACCGCAATCCGGCGCGGAAAATCGTCCAGCCCGCTGACGAAGACGACCGGCGCAAGGCCGATCGATTTGCGAATGATGACATCGCGGCAGCCATCGGGAACG
The DNA here is from genome assembly GCF_003355455.1 of Erythrobacter aureus. Taxonomy (NCBI): domain Bacteria; kingdom Pseudomonadati; phylum Pseudomonadota; class Alphaproteobacteria; order Sphingomonadales; family Erythrobacteraceae; genus Erythrobacter; species Erythrobacter aureus. The sequence goes on along the minus strand of NZ_CP031357.1, from coordinate 2,850,646 downwards.
ATGGTCTCGTATCCAGCACTCCGGGCTGTGAAAGCCCACTTCTCAAGGATCAATCGCTCGGCCACTCAATCGTTCAAACTGCGCATAAGGAAAGCGGGAGCCACTGTCCGGGTCCTCGCGCGGGAGGGGCCGTCCGTGGTGACGGCCCCGATGCCTATTTGAGCGGCAGGATCTTGCTGATGATGTAATCGGCCGCTTCCTCCGGTGTCATTTCGACGGTGTTCACCCGGATCTCGGGTTTTCGGGGGCTTCGTAAGGGCTATCGATGCCGGTGAAGTTCTTCAGCTTACCTTCGCGGGCCTTTTTATAGAGCCCCTTGACGTCGCGCGCCTCGGCCACCTCCAGCGGCGTATCGACATGGATTTCGATGAACTCGCCGGCATCGATCATGTCGCGCACCAATCGGCGATCGGCGCGGAACGGGCTGATGAAGGCGGTGAGAACGATAAGCCCCGCATCGGTCATCAGCTTGGCCACTTCGCCGATGCGCCGGATATTCTCGATCCGGTCGCTTTCGGTGAAGCCGAGATCTTTATTGAGGCCATGGCGCACATTGTCGCCATCGAGCAGGAAGGTGTGGCGGTTCATGATTGCCAGCTTCTTTTCCACCTCGTTGGCGATGGTCGACTTGCCCGAGCCCGAAAGCCCGGTGAACCACAGCACGCGCGGCGTCTGGTTCTTCATCTGGGCATGATGTTCGCGGGCAATGTCGGTTGGTTGCCAGTGGACGTTCTGGCTGCGGCGCAGGCTGAAATGCAGCATGCCCGCCCCGACGGTGTGGTTGGTGATCTTGTCGATCAGGATAAAGCCGCCCAGCGCCCGGTTTTCGGCATAGGGATCGAACACGATGCGCTTGTCGGTAGTGATTTCGCACACGCCGATCTGGTTGAGATGGAGCGTCTGCGAAGCGAGATGTGACCCCGAGCCCGCCGGATTGTTGACGTCGATCTCGTATTTCGGGTGCGCAACGGTGACGCTGACCGTCTGCGTGCCCAGCTTGAGCCAATAGGCGCGCCCGACCACCAGCGGTTCGTCATCCATCCATACGATGGTGCTTTCGAACTGGTCGGCGACCTCGGGCGGACTGTCGGCGGTTGCCAGCACATCGCCGCGCGAACAGTCGATTTCGTCTTCGAGCGTGATCGTGATCGACTGGCCGGCGACGGCTTCCTCGAGATGACCTTCCGCGCCGGCTTGGTTTGCGGCACCGGCGCTGGGCATGACGACAATCGATTTCACCTTGCTCGTCTTGCCCGACGGGAGCGAGCGCAGCATGTCGCCCGGTTTCACGGTTCCGGTGGCGATCTGGCCCGAGAACCCGCGGAAGTCGAGATTGGGGCGGTTCACCCACTGAACCGGCAGGCGGAATGCCTTGTCGCGATTGGCTGCACTGCGCACCTCGATCTGTTCGAGGTGGTCGATCAGCACCGGGCCTTCGTACCATGGCGTATTGTCCGACCGGGTGGTGATATTGTCCCCCGCAAGGCCGGACATCGGGATGGCGGTGAATGTTTCGATCCCGATGCTTTCCGCGAAATGCTCGTAATCCGCGACGATGGCGTCGAACTTTTCCCGGTCGTAATCGATCAGGTCCATCTTGTTGACCGCGAGCACGAGATTCTTGATCCCGAGCTGGTGACACAGGAAGCTGTGCCGCTTGGTCTGGACCAGCACGCCCTTGCGCGCATCGATCAGAATGATGGCGGCATCGGCGGTCGAGGCGCCGGTGACCATGTTGCGCGTGTATTGTTCATGCCCCGGGCAGTCGGCGACGATGAATTTGCGTTTCTCGGTCGAGAAAAAGCGATAGGCGACATCGATGGTGATGCCCTGTTCGCGCTCGGCGGCGAGGCCGTCCACCAGCAGGGCGAAATCGATTTCCTGCCCCTGCGTGCCGACCTTCTTGCTGTCGTTTTCGAGCGCGGCAAGCTGGTCTTCGAAGATCATCTTCGAATCGTAGAGCAGGCGGCCGATCAGGGTCGATTTGCCATCGTCCACGCTGCCGCAGGTGATGAAGCGCAGCATCGATTTGTTCTGGTGCTGCTCGAGATAGGCCTCGATGTCCTCGGCGATGAGGGCGTCGGTCTGGCAGATAGGGTCGGTCATAATTCTTGTCCCGTCATCCCGGCGGAAACCGGGATCGTTGTCGGTGAAGCCGGTCGGTTGGAAGGCGACCCCGGATCAAGTCCGGGGTTGACGCTTCGGAACGCTGCGCATTCCGTGGCGCGTCAAAAATACCCCTCCTGCTTCTTCTTCTCCATCGACGCGTCGCCCGCGTCCTTGTCGATCACGCGGCCCTGCCGCTCGCTGGTGGTGGTCAGCAGCATTTCCTGCACCACTTCCTGCAAGGTAGACGCCTCGCTTTCGACCGCGCCGGTCAGCGGGAAACAGCCCAGCGTGCGGAAACGGATCGATCGTTCAGTGATCTCGGGGCGATAGCCCATGACCTTCTCCAGCCGGTCGATATCGTCGGCCATGAACAGCCCGCCTTCATGTTCATAGGTCGGGCGCTTGGCGCTGAAATAAAGCGGCACGATCTCGATATTCTCGGCCATGATGTATTGCCAGATGTCGAGTTCGGTCCAGTTGGACAGCGGGAAGACACGGATGCTCTCCCCCTTCTTCTTGCGGGCGTTGTAGAGGTTCCACAGTTCCGGGCGCTGGTTTTTCGGGTCCCAGCCATGGGTCGCGGTGCGGAAGGAGAAAATGCGCTCCTTGGCGCGGCTTTTCTCCTCGTCGCGGCGCGCCCCGCCGAAGGCTGCATCGAAACCGTATTTGTCGAGCGCCTGCTTGAGCCCCTCGGTCTTCCACATATCGGTGTGCAGCGGGCCGTGATCGAACGGGTTGATCCCGCGCTCCTCGGCCTCGGGGTTCCGGTGAACGATCAATTCCATTCCCGCATCCTGCGCCGCCTTTTCGCGCAGCGCATACATGTCCTGGAATTTCCAGGTCGTATCGACATGCATCAGCGGGAAGGGCGGGGGCGAGGGGTAGAATGCCTTCCGTGCAAGGTGCAGCATCACCGCGCTGTCCTTGCCGATCGAATAGAGCATCACCGGCTTGTCCGCCTCGGCGGCGACCTCGCGCATGATATGAATGCTCTCGGCTTCGAGCCGCTGGAGATGGGTCAAAGTGGTGGTGTCGGTCATAAAATCGTCCTTCGAACCCGCGCTCGCTAACATGCAGGCATGCTTGCGAACCTCCCATATGGGAGGTATCCTGCTCAGATTATGCGAATTCCCAATCTTGGAGAGACAGAACTTCTTGTGCCCCTGCATGACGGGGTTTTCGAGCAGCCTATGTGGCACACCTTCCTCGCGCGGCTGCGCGGCGTTTCGGGTGCTTCGGGGGCAATGCTGGTCCTGCAATCGGGGGAAGCGCGCGAGCCCATGGTCCTGTCGCGAGGCGAATGTGCGGATCAGGCAGCAGTGCTGACGAGCGACATGCGCGAGGGCCGGGTCTATGCGCTGGCCGAACTTGCAGAGGATGCGGCCGGCGACCTGCGCGCGTCGCGGCTATCCGATGGCGGCGGATTGGAAGCCTGGCTGGCAATCCTTTCGGACGGCGGGTTGCGGGCGGAACATTCCAGCCTGCTGGCCGCGCTTGCACCGCATCTTCGCGTGGCGCTCAAGGTCTTGTCGTCGCTCGAGCGGGAAAAAGCGCGCGCATCGATGAGCGCGGACGCCTTCGCGCGCATGAATTTCGGCTGGATCGCGATCGATGCCCGGTGCCGGATCGTCGGGCTCGATGGACAGGCGCAGCGATTTCTTCAACGTTCGGGCGTGTTGCGGCGCGGCCCCTACGACCGGCTGATTTCGTCGTCTCCGGCAGCCGATCGTGCGCTGACCCGCTTCGCGCGGGAATGTTCGGCCGATCGCGGGGTTCGGCCGCGCGCCATCAATCTGGCGCGCGATCCCTGGATCGATATTCTCGTCTCGCCGGTCCGGCTCCCGGCGCTGGCGGGCGATGGCGAGGCCGTGGCGATGATCTATCTGCGCGGCGACCGGTCGTCGAGCGCGGACCGTCACGAACAACTGGTCGACCTGTTCGATCTGACGCCCGCCGAGGCGCGGCTGGCATGGTCGCTCTCGCAAGGCGCCTCGATCGCGGAAGCGGCAAGGCTGCACGGCCTGACTCTCGAAACGGCGCGCTATTACTCCAAGCGGATCTACGCCAAGACCGGCGCGCGCGGGCAGGTGGATCTGGTGCGCAATATCCTGACCGGGGTGCTTGCCCTGGCCTAGGGCCGGGCGCCTTTCCTACAGGGCAGGGGCTCCGTTATGCCCGGTTGCGGCTGCACGACTATGCCTGGCTCAGAGTGAGGCGGGAAACGATCGGCACCGGAAGGAAACGCGCAATGTGTCACCCTGGACCGGCGAAAAGCGCAAATAAGTAAGTATTTTCAAATACCTGTCAATGTAGGATTAGGCGGACACCGGTGTAACCATCTGTCACCTACAGGCCGGGTCGGTCCGCGCCGTGAGGTCGGGCCAGAACCGGTCCGCGCCGCGCGCGGTGACCGCGCTGCCGAGCCTGCGGCTCCAATGGGCATCGTTGCCATATTCCGAACGCCACTGCCACAGGCGTCGGGTCAAGTGGTGCAGGGCGTATTCCTGTGTGAACCCGATGGCGCCATGCACCTGATGCGCGACCGTGGTGCCGATTTCGACGGCCCGGTTGGCGCGCAGCTTCGCGGTCGCGATCTCGAACTGTGCGGCTCCGCGATTCAGCGCCTGCGCGGCGCCCATGGCGGCGCAGTTCGCGGCGGCCGCTTCGCAGGCGAAGGTCGCCAGCGATTGCTGGACTGCCTGGAACTTGCCCAGCGGGCGGCCGAACTGCTCGCGTTCGTTGACGTAGCCCACGGCGAGGCCGAGCGCGGCGTCGAGCGCTCCGGCGATTTGCGCCGCGCGGGCGAATGCCATGAGCGACTGGTGCTGCTCTTCTCCGGCGCCCGCAACCTTGCCGACGGCGATTGCGGGAAGGTCGACACCCAAGGCGTGATAGCCCGCCAGCCGGAAGACGATCAACGCGTCGAGCCAGTCGCCGCCGAACCCGCCCTTTGCCTCGGGCACAAGCAACAGCGGCAAGCCCAGTTCCTCGAGTTGCGGCAGGGCGCGCTCGCTCGGCGCATCGGGGCCGAGTTCGGCAAACAGCGGATCGGCCATTTCGGCCAGCATGCGGCGGGTGTCGCTCATCGAAGCCCCAGCCCCCTGGCAATGATCCCCTTGATGATTTCCCGCGTGCCCCCGCGCAGCGAGAAGCTCGGGCTGACCTGAAGGAGATAGAAACACACCGCGCGGAGCACTTCGGCCTCGGCATCGCCGAAATCGACCGCCGCCTGCACCAGTTGCGGGATCGCCTGTTCGTAGGAATTGCCCAGATCCTTGACCATGGTTGCCTCCAGCGCCGGGTCCTCGCCGCGCGCCAGCTTGGCCGCGACTGAGGCGCTCATCAGGCGCAGGGTCCAAGCCTCCGCCGCCAACCGCCCAACCAACTGCGCGAGCACCGGATCGTCCTTGCCCTGCGCATGGCGCACCAGCTCGAGGAACAGCACCATGGACGACAGATACCGCTCTGGCCCCGAGCGTTCGAGCGAGAGTTCGGCGGTCGCTTGCTTCCACCCTTCGCCTTCGGTGCCGAGCAGGGCGGAAGCGGGTAGGCGCACATCCTCGAAGAAGACTTCGTTGAATTCATGCGCGCCGGTGAGATCGATGATCGGCTTCACGCTGACGCCGGGCGCATCCATCGGGATCACGAATTGCGACAGGCCCGCCTGCCGCTCGCTCCCCGCCTCGCTGCGCACCAACGCGATCATGAAATGGCTCACATGCGCGCCGGTGGTCCAGACCTTCTGGCCCTCGATGATCCACTCGTCCCCGTCGCGCCGCGCCGTGGTCCGTACCGAGGCAAGATCGGAGCCAGAGCCCGGCTCGCTAAGGCCGATACAGGCGTAGGCTTCGCCCCGCGCGATGGCGGGGACCCAGCGGCGCTTCAGCTCCTCATTGCCCAGTCGCAGCAGCAGAGGCCCGCTCTGCCGGTCGGCGATCCAGTGCGCGCCCACCGGTGCGCCCGCCGCCAGCAATTCCTCGATCACCACATAGCGTTCGAGCTGGCTGCGCTCGTGCCCGCCATATTCGGTCGGCCAGGTCATGCCGAGCAGCCCCGCCTCGCCGAGCTTGCGGCTGAATTGGGGGGCGGCTTTGGTCCAGCTATTGGCGCGGCGGACGGGATCCCTTTCCCCATGCTCGGCAACCAGCGCGCGCACCTGCTCGCGCAGGGCTGGTGCCGTATCGGGCCAGTCGACCGGTTCGGTGACGAAAGTCTGCACGCGCTCTCCTCTCTCGCGCACTGCTCTCGCCAATCTCACGCCGCAGCGCAAGACCCGTTGCATCGAGCAACGAATCCCGACACTGTGGTTTCAGAGAGACGAATCCCGAGATTCCGCGAGGAGAGAGACGATGGCTGACTACAGAAACCTGATCGATGGCGAGATGGTCGACAATGGCGAGTGGCTGGAGGTTTTGAATCCCGCCAACGAACAGGTGGTCGGTCGTGTGCCCGCTTGCGGCAAGGACGAGCTCGACCGCGCGGTCGCCGCCGCCCGCCGCGCCTTCAAGGACTGGAAGAAGACCTCGCCCGAAGAACGCCAGAAGGTCGTCCAGGGCATCGCCGCCGCGATCAAGGAAAATGCCGACGAGCTGTTCCGCCTGCTGACTTCCGAGCAGGGCAAGCCGCATGCCCAGGCGCAGCAGGAAATCTACGGCGCTGCCGGGCTCGCCGCCGCGCAGTCGACACTGACGCTCGACGATGTGGTCAATCAGGATGACGACACGCGCCTCTCGCGCACCCGCCGCGTGCCGGTGGGCGTGGTCGGCGGTATCGTGCCGTGGAACTTCCCGGTGATGATGGCGATCCAGAAGATCGTCCCGGCGCTGGTCGCGGGCTGCACCATCGTGCTCAAGCCGTCGCCCTTCACCCCGCTTACCACGCTGCGTATTGCCGAGCTGATCAAGGACGTGGTGCCCGCGGGCACGGTGAATATCATCACCGGGGAAGACAGTCTCGGCCCGATGATTACCGAGCATCCCGATATCGACAAGATCACCTTCACCGGCTCGACCGCGACGGGCAAGAAGATCATGGAAGGCGCGAGCGGGGACCTGAAACGCATCACGTTGGAACTGGGCGGCAATGATGCCTCGATCGTGCTGCCCGATGCCGATGTCGAGAAAGTGGCCGAACAGCTCTTCTGGTCGAGCTTTTCCAATGCCGGCCAGGTCTGCATCGCGGCCAAGCGGGTCTATATCCACAAGGACATCTACGACGATCTGAGCAAGGCGATCGCCGAATACGCCAAGACCGTGGTCGTGGGCGACGGATCGCAGCAGGGCACGGGCGTCGGCCCGATCCAGAACAAGAAGCAGTACGAGCGCGTTCTGGAGCTGATCCAGGACGCCAAGGACAATGGCTACAAATTCCTGACCGGCGGGGACAAGGACCCCTCGGGCACGGGCTATTACGTGCCGATCACGATCCTCGACAATCCGCCTGAAGATGCGCGCATCGTGGCCGAGGAGCAGTTCGGGCCTGTCATGCCGCTGCTGAAATTCGACAGCATCGACGAAGTGATCGAACGCGCGAACAATTCGGAATACGGCCTCGCCGGGGCGGTGTGGACCAAGGATACCGACAAGGGCGTCGAGATTGCCGAACAGCTCGAAACCGGCACGGTTTGGATCAACGAATTCATGCACCTTTCGCCGTTCTCGCCCTTCGGCGGGCACAAGCAATCGGGCTTCGGCGCGGAATACGGCTTGGACGGGTTGAAGGAATTCACCTATCCGCAGGTCATCACGGTCAAGCGCGACGCGGCCGTCTGATCACGCGTCCTGATCCGGGCGGGGCGGGCCGAAGCCCCCTCCGCCCGGGGTCAGGATCACGAAAGCATCGCCGGGCTGCATTTCGGCCGAACCCGTCGCGCCGAGTTCCTCTTGCGTGCCGTCGGCGCGCTCGACCCAGTTTCGGCCCGGGGCGGCGTCCTTCCCACCGCAGATACCGCGCGGAGCAACCTTGCGCCGGTTGGCGAGCATATTGGCCCGCATCGGTTCGCGGAAGGTAATCCGCCGCTCGACCCCGTCGCCTCCGCGATACGCGCCGTCGCCGCCCGATCCGTGCCTGATGGAGAAGGCGTCGAGCCGCACGGGTAGCCGCGTCTCGAGGATTTCCGGATCGGTCAGCCGCGAATTGGTCATGTGCGTCTGCACCGCGCTGGTGCCGTGATGATCGATCCCCGCGCCCGAGCCGCCGCAGATCGTTTCGTAATACTGATGCGCCTCATTGCCGAAGGTGAAATTGTTCATCGTGCCTTGGCTCGGCGCGAGGCGGCCGGTCGCGGCGAACAGCGCATCGGTGACGACCTGGCTCGTCTCCACATTGCCCGCCACCACTGCCGCGCCGGGCTTCGGGTTGAGCATGGAGCCTTCGGGCACGATCAGTTCGACCGGGCGCAGGCAGCCGTCGTTCATCGGAATCGCATCGTCGATCAGCGTGCGCAGGGCATACAGCGCCGCCGCGCGCGTTATGGATTTCGGCGCGTTGAAATTATCGGATAGCTGATCGCTCGTTCCGGTAAAGTCGAACACGGCGGAGCGGTCGTCCCGGTCGATGCGGATCGCAACCTGCACCCTTGCGCCATTGTCCATCGGATAGACGAATTCCCCGTCGTCCAGCCTGCCAAGCAGGTGGCGCACGCTTTCCTCGGCATTGGCGAGTACGTGATCCATATAGGCCGTGACGACCTCGCTGCCCTGATCGCGCGCGGCCGATTGCAGCAGTTCCATCCCGCGCGTGCAGGCGGCTAGCTGGGCGCGCAGATCGGAGATGTTGCGATCGGGCTTGCGGGCTGGGTGGATCGCGGAAGCGAGCAGTTCGCGCATCTCCTCTTCGCGAAAATGCCCCTCTTCGATGAGAAGCGCGTTGTCGATCAACACGCCTTCCTCCTCGATGCTCCGACTTTCCGGCGGCATCGATCCGGGGGCGATGCCGCCAATGTCAGAGTGATGTCCGCGCGCCGCGACGAAGGCGTCCGGCTCCGCGCCATCCTCGCCGAAATAGACCGGCACGATCACGGTAATGTCGGGCAGGTGCGTGCCGCCGCGATAGGGATCGTTGAGGACGTAGGCGTCGCCGCGCCGGAAGCCGCGGCCATCGCGCCCCGCACCGCGAGCCTCGATCACCCGCGCGATGCTGTCGCCCATGCTGCCGAGATGGACGGGTATATGCGGAGCATTGGCGATCAGCGCGCCCGATGCGTCGAACAGCGCGCAGGAAAAATCGAGCCGCTCCTTGATGTTGACCGAGGTTGCGGTCGACTGGAGGACGACGCCCATTTCCTCTGCGATCGCCATGAAGAGGTTGTTGAAGATTTCGAGGCGGACCGGATCGACTTGCGTGCCCGCCGCACGTTCGCGGTGGATCGCTTCGGTACGGGTCAGCACGAGGCTGCCTTCCTCGGCCAGACACGCCCTCCAGCCCGGTTCGACCACGGTGGTCGATGCGGCATCGACGATCAGGGCCGGACCATCGACCGGCACGCCTCGAGCCAAGGCAACGCGTTCCACCGTAGGCCAGGTGCCAGAGGCCGTGCCCGCGACGGCCATCGGCTCGGCCCGGGCCGCGCCGAGACCGCCCGACGATCCCCTGGCTTCGACGCTGAGCGCCTCCACGATGATTTTCGCTTCGTCATCGGAATAACCGAAGCGCTGGCGGTGGAGGGCACGAAAGGCGCGATCCATCGCGTCCCGGTCCCCGTACTCGATCGTGAGGAAGCTGTCGCTGCCCTCGAATCGCAATCGGGCGCGACATTCGATCTCGATGGCTTCGTCCGCGATATGCTGGTCGAGCAGGGCATTGCGTGCCTCGCGCTTGAGGGTGTCCAATTCGACGGACAATCCCTCGTCCAGCCCGCGCACGATGCTGACTTCGCGGATGACCTTCACGGGTGCGAGGCCGATGCCATAGGCGGACAATATCCCCGCCAGCGGATGGACCAGCACTGTCTCCATACCCAGCGCATCGGCGACGCGGCAGGCATGCTGGCCGCCCGCACCGCCGAAGCAGGCGAGCGCATAGGTCGTCACATCGTGCCCGCGCGCCACGCTGATCTTGCGGATGGCGTTGGCCATATTGTCGATAGCGATGGCGAGGAAACCTTCGGCGATTTCCTCCAGCGATCGGGAATCGGACAGCGTGGCTGCAATTTTCTCCAGCCGCGCCCGCGAAGCCTCCCGGTCGAGCGGTTGGTCGCCGCCGGGGCCGAAAACGCTCGGGAAGAAAGCGGGATCGAGGCGGCCGAGGAACAGATTACAGTCGGTAACCGTTAACGGGCCTCCCTTGCGATAGCAGGCAGGGCCGGGATCGGCGCCCGCGCTTTCGGGACCGACGCGGAAACGACCGCCATCGAACTGACAGATGGAGCCGCCGCCCGCCGCCACCGTGTGGATCTGCATCATCGGCGCCGCGACGCGCACGCCTGCCACCACGCTGTCGCCGGTCAGCTCGTGTTCGCCGGCGTAATGGGCCACGTCGGTGCTGGTCCCGCCCATGTCGAAACCGATGAGCTTCGCATGACCAAGCGGCTCGCTCGCCGCGACCATGCCGACAACGCCGCCTGCGGGGCCGGACAGGATCGCATCCTTGCCGCGAAAGGCGCCGACTTCGGCCAACCCTCCATTGGATTGCATGAAGCGCAGGCTTCGCGTCTCGGGAAGGCCCGCACGCAGACCGTCGGTGTAGCGCCGAAGGACAGGAGAGAGATAGGCGTCGACCACAGTGGTATCGCCGCGTGGGACAAGGCGGATGAGGGAGGAGACTTCGTGGCTGACGCTGACCTGCGCAAAGCCAAGCTCGCGGGCGATGGCCGCGAGACGCTCTTCATGCGCGCGATACTTCCAGCCATGCATGAGGACGATGGCAAGCGCGTCGATACCATCCTTGCGCAATGCTTCGAATTGCGCGCGCGCCGCGTCTTCGTCGAGAGGCGTCAGGACCTCGCCATCGGCAGCCATCCGCTCATCGATTTCGACCACGCACGAAGGTAGCTGTTCCGGCAGAACGATATGCCTGGCGAAAATCTCGGGCCGTGCCTGATTGCCGATCCGCAGCGCATCGCCGAAGCCGCGTGTAGTCGCCAGAGCGAGTCTCTCTCCCTTGCGTTCGAGCAGGGCATTGGTCGCGACCGTGGTCCCTATCCGCATTTCGACAACAGGGCCTGCGCCATGATGCGCCATCAGCCGCCGCACCGCCTCGCTTGCCGCGTCGTCGTAATGATCCGGGTTTTCCGACAACAGCTTGTCGGTCACCAGATGCCCGGCGGGGGTAACGGCCACGACGTCGGTGAAGGTGCCGCCGCGATCGACTGCGAAGCGCCATGCGCCGGTTCCTTTGCTCATGCCCATCGCTTGCGCTTCGCATGCGCCGCGCCAAATTTCAAACGGCTCTCTCGAAAGCCGCCGCCGCCGCGATCTTTCCCTGCCATAAGCTGGCGTTAACCATTTTTCTTTAGTTCCCCTGACTGCGGCAAGGGGGCTTGCCGACACGCTACTGGGGGGGGGTGTCGATGCAGCAGCCGGACTGCATGCACATTCAGAATCCGACAGAAATCTCGTTCGGAGGAGGCTTCACACGCGGCTACATTGCGCCGGGTTTCGAACCCGTCGCTCACGCCTTTGCCTCCGCCATCCAGGCGCAAAGCGCGCTGGGTGCGGCCTGCACGATCATTCATCGGGGAAGGACGGTCGCCGACTTGCAGGGGGGATGGCGGCAGAAAACCCGACAAGAGCAATGGCAGGGCGACGACATCGCGCTCGTCTACTCGCTGACCAAGGGGCTCACCGGAATGGCTGGAGCGGTCGCCGTGTCGCGCGGTCTTTTCGCCTATGACGAACCGGTCGCCGATATCTGGCCAGAGTTCGCCGCCCATGGGAAAGGCGATGTCACGGTCGGTAAGGCCCTGTCGGAACAGGCGGGCCTTGCCGCGATCGATTTCAGACTGACGCTGGATAATATTGCCGACGAGGAGGCGATCTGCGCCGCCATCGCCGCACAAAAGCCCAACTGGACGCCCGGCGAGCATAGCGGCAACCATGCCTATTCGCTCGGCTGGATAGCCAGCGAACTGATCTGCCGCCGCGATCCCCATGGTCGCCGCCTTCCCCGATTTTTCGCCGAGGAAATTGCCCGGCCGCTCGGTGTCGATGTCTTTATCGGCCTACCCGACAGCTTCGAACGCAACCGCATCGCGCGGATCAAGGGCTTCGGTCTTCAGGATCTCTTCCTCCACCACACCACCATGCCCTGGCTGCTCACTTTCAAGATGTGTCTGCCCGGTACGCTGGCTTTCCGGACGCTCAACAACCCGTTGATCCTGGCAGGGCCGGGTGCGCTGGATCGCGAAGCATTCTGGCGGGCGGGCCAGGGTGCGGCGGGCGGTATGGCCTCGGCTCGCGGGCTCGCGGCGCTATATCAGGCATTCGTCGAAGGAGGCGAGAAACTGGGCGTCACGCCCGAGGTGATGGCCACGCTTTGCGCAGGGCATGCTTATCCGCGCAAGGGCCTGAGGGACCAGGTTCTCACGGCCGACATGTATTATTCCCACGGTTTCGAAAAGCCTTTCGCCGAGTGGGAATACGCCCGCACCCGCAGCGCCTTCGGCAGTTTCGCGGTGGGCGGCAGCCTCGCCTTCGCCGACCCGGAAGACGAGGTCGCCTACGCCTGGATCACCAATCAGCTCGGTACCGGAAAATGGGACGATCCGCGCGAGAAAATCGTGCGGGACGCCTTCTACGCCTGCCTGGAGATGAACGCATGACTATTGCACATATCGTCCTGTCGGACCTGCACCTCGGCGCGCGGGACAGCCTGCTGACGCATGTGAACGCCCATGACGAAATCGCCGACGGACCGTCCGAAGTCCTCACCGCCTTTGCCGACGGTTTGCGCGAAACGCTGCGTGAACGGCCCAAGCCGCAGCTTGTTCTGCTCGGCGATGCGCTCGATCTTGGCCTGTCGCCTTTCGGCGATGTTTCGAAGAGCTTTCTCCAACTGATCGACGCCTTCTTTCCCGAAGATGGGGACGAGGTGTTTCGCCGCGAGATTGTCTATATCGCGGGCAATCACGACCATCATATCTGGCGCATGGCGCAGGATCACGGCTTCATCGCTTCGCTTCAGGCAGGGGATATACCCGGCGATCTCGAATACGTCACTTCGATCACGGGTCCGCCAGCGCACCGCTGTCGCCTGATGGAATCACTGATCGCGCACCGGCCGCACATGGCAGGGGCCACGGTAAGCATCGCTTATCCCAACTGGGGGCTCGCCGATGGCAATACGGGCCGCGCGGTGGTGATGCATCATGGGCACTATCTTGACGGGATGTACCGCGCGCTGTCGAGCCTGCGCGGCTTTCTCGAAAACGGCGAAGCGCAGCCCGAGACCATGCAGCAACTCGAGGCCGAGAACGGTCCCTGGATCGACTTTCTATGGTCCGACCTGGGCAGCGCGGGCGAGATCGGCGGCGAAGCGGGTTCGCTATACGCAACCATGCTCAGCGCCGGTGCGAGCCACGATTTCGCCGAAAGTATAGCGCGGCGGATTACCGGCGGGCTGAATTCGAAGCTGGGCATCAATCCGAAGATGCAGCTCAAATACGGGATCACGCTCGATAACCTCATCCGTGCGAGCGTCGATCTCACCGCGGGCCGTGCGGCGGAGCGTCAACGCGACGGGTACGGCCACGTTCTGGGTGAAGCCGAGATCGAGGATATCGGATGGTATCTTGGCACCCCGGTGGCCAATCAGCTCCGCGAGGAATTGGGAGAATTGCCGCGTGAGTTGAGCTTTGTCTTCGGCCACACGCACAAACCGTTCCAGGATGAGTTGATGGTCGAGGGGTACACGCTGCCCGTCGGGGTTTTCAACACCGGGGGCTGGGTGCTCGACGAACCCACGCTGATGCCGGTGCAGGGATGTTCGGCGGTTCTGGTTTCGGATGATCTGGAAGTCGCATCGCTTCGCCTGTTCAACGATCCCACCGACGGCGTGATGTCTCCGGTACGGGTCGAAGGCAGCGGTCGTGTGTCGCGCCTCGCCGACGAAGCCGGTGCTGCGGTCGAAAGGGTGGCCAGTCACTGGGCCGATTTCTCGCACATCGTCCATAAACGCATCGTCGAGGAGGCGGACAAACGTGTCCGCCGTATGCTCGACAAGTCCAACGAGGCTCATCGGGAGGCCGCGGAATGACCATGCAGAAGCGGATTGCCAGAAGCCTCGACCGGGCCAAGTCGCATTACACCGTCCTCGTTATCGGTTCGGGCTATGGCGCGGGCGTTGCCGCTTCGCGTCTGGCACGTGCCGGCCAGGATGTCTGCGTCCTCGAGCGGGGCAAGGAACTGCTGCCGGGCGAGTACCCCGACAGGATTTCCGAAGCTCAGGGCTCGGTCCAGATCAATGCGAAGGGCGGACGCATCGGCGAACCGGACGCGCTGTTCGAAGTCCATGCGAATGACGATCAATACGCACTGGTCGGCTGCGGGCTTGGGGGCACCTCGCTGATCAACGCCAATGTCTCGCTCGAACTCGACAAACGCCTGCTCGACCAGGCGCACTGGCCCGCTGCCTTCCGCGAAAACCCGCATGAAATCGACGCCTATTACGAGCGTGCCCGCGAGATGCTCGCACCCAATCCCTATCCCGACAGCTACCCGGCATTGGGAAAGCTGGAAGCGCTGGAACATTCGGCCAAGGCGATGGGCAAGCGGTTCTACAAGACGCCCATCAACGTCACTTTCGAAGACAAGCTCAACCGGTTCGGCGTGCCGCAGCCCGCCTGCACCAATTGCGGCGATTGCGTATCGGGCTGCAATGTGGGGGCCAAGAACACCACCTTGATGAATTATCTGCCCGATGCGGCTAATCACGGCGCGGAAATCTTCACCCAGGCCAAGGTGCTGTGGATCGAGCGTTGCGGCGACGTTTGGCGTGTCCATCTCGAACCCAATGGCAAGGATGCACCGAATGGCCCCGGCAGCATCACGGCCGACCATGTCATTCTCGGCGCCGGTGCGCTGGGCTCGACCGAAATCCTTTTGCGTTCGCGCGGCAAGGGCCTCGAACTTTCCGATCGCCTGGGCGCAAGCTTTTCCGGCAATGGCGATGCGCTGGGTTTCGCCTATGACAGCTATCTCAAGGCAGAGAAACAGGGCGACGAGCTGACCGCCAAACCGCTCTATGCGATCGGTGTCGGTGCTTCGGATATTGCGAAAGATGCTTACCCTGGTCCCTGCATAACCGGCGTGATCGACATGCGCGGAACCGAGGATGCGACCAAGGGCCTCGTGATCGAGGAAGGCGTAGCGCCGGGCATTCTCGCAGCCGCGCTCGCCCCCGCTTTTTTCTTCGGGGAGGCGCTGGCGGATGGTTTCACCCGCTTCGGCATGGATCAGGTGAAACCCCGCCTGATGGACGCCAAGGCCATGGGCGAAGCGCTGCAGACCGATCCCGGCAATATCGCCGAATGGGCCTATAAGGGGCCGATGGCGCGAACCCAGACCTATCTGGTGATGAGCGTGGACAATGCCGGTGGACAGCTCGCTCTCGAAAACGATCGGCTGACGATCCACTGGTCTGGCGCGGGCGAGCAGCGCACCTACCGCCGCGATGACGACAAGATGCGCGAAGCCGCGGAAGCGATCGATGCGCAGTATTTCTCCGACCCGCTGTGGAGCGATCCGTTCGGCAAGAAGCTGATCACCGTTCATCCCATCGGCGGCTGCGGCATGGGCGATGATGCGACCACTGGGGTGGTCGACGATACCTGCCGCGTGTTCGCCGGTCTCACAGGTGCCGATGTCCACGAGGGGCTGTATGTTTGCGACGGTGCGGCGCTTCCGGGTTCCGTAGGCGTCAACCCCTTGCTGACCATTACCGCCGTGGCCGAGCGCGCGGTCGAGAAACTCGCTTTGAGGCAAGGTTGGACGATCGATTACGCTCTGGGCGCCGAACGCCCGCTGCCTAAAACGCAAGCTGCCACAGGGCCGACTTCAGAGCCAGTGTCAGAGCCCGTTCTCGCGGCGAATGCCGACACATTGCGTCTCGGTGTCGCCAAATGGGTCGCGGGTCACGCCATCGATCCGGTATCCCGCGGGATCGAGGAAGCCGCGCTGCATTACGAAAGCGGCGCGTTCGACAAGGGAAAGGCGGCGATACGCCGACTGGTGATGGATCATCCGGCGGCGATGAGCCCGGGCCTTTCCTTCACCGAAACGATGGCCGGGCATATCAGTGCCACCGGTTGCCATCATCATCCCTGCAGCAAGGCGGAACGCATTCGCGACGACTATGCGAATGGCGAAGCCTGGGGGCGGACGGAAGCAAGTGGATGCAGTTTCCTGCTGACGGTGGCGACCGACAATGTGCACCGCATGATCGAGGACAGTCAGCATCGCTCGCGCATCACCGGTACTGTTATGGTGAGCGCCATTTCGCCCGATCCGCTGCCGGTGCGCGATGGCACCTTTCGTCTGCTGATTGCCGATCCGGCCAGGGCGGAAAGCTGGAAAATGCTGTATGAAATGGTGCTGGAAGGCCCCGATGGCCCCGTTCACTTTCAGGGTTTCAAGACGCTGGAACAGCGTGGCCAGTCCGATCCCTGGACCGATCTCACCACGCTGTTCGTGACCTTGCGCCACGGCGAGGACGCATCCGGCGACTTGATCGGTCGCGGTGTCCTCAAGCTCGGAATCGACGAGTTCATGCGTCAGCTTACGACGGTCGAGCTTTATGCCTCCGGCAGTCTGATCGGATATATCGTGAACCTCATCCCGCGCGCCAAGAAGGCGATTGAGACCTATTTTCTCGCGAAATATGCAGGGTTCTTCGCGATGACCGTGTTCCGCGCCTATGGCGGCATGCTGGCCACGCTGAATGACTTCGCGGGTAAGGATGCAGCCAAGCTGGTCGCGCGCGAACTGCGCCTTCCGCCCGCCGAACACCACATCGTACCCACTGGCGATGGCGTGAATATCGGCCTCACCCGCTATCGCGGCGGCTCGCGCGGGCCGCTGGTTCTGGCACCCGGCTTTTCGGTCCGCGCATCGAGCTTCGCAACCCCGACGGTGGAGGAGAACCTTGCCGAAAGCCTCGTCGCGCAGGGTTACGATGTGTGGCTGTTTGATTATCGCGCCAGCGCCGATGCCGGTAACGATCTCCAGCACCCGCCCGAATTCACCATCGACGCTATCGCTCGCTACGACTGGCCCGCCGCCATCGCGAAAATCCGCGCCCTATCGGGGACGCAAAGCGTGCAGGCAATTGCCCATTGCGTCGGTTCGATGAGCCTCTTGATGGGCATCGGTGCGGGATGGGTTTCGGGCATCCGTTCGCTGCTCTCCTCGCAACTGACCCTGCATCCAGTCACCGACTGGCTCAATTATTTCAAGGCCGATCTCGGTGTGGCCGGGGCCTTGGGCAGATATCGCTTCTCGATGGTCATCTGGATTTCGTCAGTGGGGGAACCGAGGCCGATTACGAAATCGACGCCATCGCCTACCAGATACCCATGCCCGAAGGGCAGGCGTGCAAGAATCCGACGTGCCGCCGTGTCTTCGGCGTATTCGGCCCCAGCTGGGACCATAATCAGCTCGGGCATGATACGCATCTCGCGCTTGGAGGCATGTTCAGCCGCGTCTCGCTGAAACCCTTCGAACAACTGCAGGATGTGATGCGCAGGGGGCTGGCAGTCGATGCTGACGGGCAAGCGATCTACACATCCGATGATGCCGCACGGCGCCTGGCTTTGCCGATCAGCTTCCTGTCGGGAGCTACCAACAAGATATTCTATCCCGAAAGTGGCCAGCGTACGCGGGTCTGGCTCGAAGACAGAAATGGTGCCGATCTCTATCAGCAGCGGATCATACCGGATTACGGGCATATGGATTTGTTCATCGGTCACAACGCCCATCGCGACGTGACTCCCATCATCCTGGATCAATTGGCGTGGCTGGACGATCAGAGCGGAATGGGGATGGGTGGATCGGCTCGATGTGGAATTCCTGGTGCTCATTCCGGGAAGCGGGCATAGTCTTCCGCGATGGCCGACGCAGGCGATACTTTCACCGCTGCCACCCGAACCGACGCGATCGTCCGAGAAAGACGCGGCGCCTTGGCTATCGGATGCGTCGTTTCCGCACTCACGATGGGGCTGTTACAGCCGTTCGTCTATGCCGCGAGCCTCTTACTGGTCGAGGCATTCACCCCTGGCAAGCTGCTGAAAGCCCTTGAGGGGCCGCTTCTCATCTACATTTTCACGGCCTCTTGTGCGCTCACCTATATCGCCTACTCCAATTCCCGCCGGATCGAGGATGCGATTTCGGGTGCGGATCGGATCGAACGGCCGGACATCAGCCGCCGGGCGCGAACTGTCTTGATTCTCGCGATGGGGCACAGCGTTCTGTGGCCTGTCCTGCTCCTCAGTGCGCTCGGTGTGCCATTACCCCACAGCTTTAATTCGGCGGGATCCCACGTGGTGGGATCGTGGGCGCTGGTCTTCATATCGCCGGTCGTGCAGATATCGTTGTTCTATACGTTTTACGATCGCCTCATTTTCAAGCTATCGGCGGATTTGGTTACGATCAGGCCCGTAACGCTTAGATCGCGCTTGATGGTCTATATGGTCATCATCCCCGGCGCACTTGTGGTTTCCCTCGTGCTGTACATGAACGGGGTGGAGCATTCGGGGCCGGCGATCGGGGCCGAGGCGGCTCTGCTGGTCCTGCTCATCTGCGGAGCGAACTATTGTTCGATCTACCAGAATTTTCGGAAGACCCTCGACAATGTTTCGCAATTCGTCGCGCACGAATTGACCCGCGAAAAGACCATCCACGAGCCCGTCCTTCCTTCGACGCCCTTCGCATTTGTCGAAATCGCCAAAATTCTGTCGGAACTGGACAGATTACGGGAAGACAACGCCGATTTCATCGCACGACTCCAGGCCAGTGAAGCGAGGCTCAACGAAGCCCAATCGCTCGAACGGCTCGCGACGTGGGAAGCGCATAGCGATGGCTCGCTGATCTGGTCGGAACAGGCCTATGAGCTCAGCGGTGTCGCGCCTTCGGAGTTCGGCGGAACGGTCGAATTCTTTTTCGACATGATCCATCCGGATGACAGGGCTCGGGTCGAACGTACCTATGCGGAAGCGCTCGCCGAAGGGAAGCGTTACGACACGACACATCGGCTGATCCGACCCGATGGGAAGGAGGTGGTTCTGCGGCAGCGGGCCATCTTCAAGAAGGATGCCGAAGGTCGCCCCCAGTCCGCAGTGGGCATCTGCCAGGACATCACCCAGTTGGTTAAGCTGGAGCAGGAGCTTCGGCAGACCCAGAAGATGGAAGCTATCGGGCAATTAACAGGGGGGATTGCCCATGATTTCAACAATATCCTGGCGATCATCCTCGGCAATCTGGAAGTGCTGCGCGATTTCGAGAAGATCGATGCATCGCAACGAGAGCTTGTCGACGATGCCATTGGTGCGGCGATGGAAGCGGTGGATCTCACTCGCAGTATGTTGGCTTTCGCGCGCAAGGCGCCGCTCCAGCCCGAAATTTTCGATCTCAACGAAGTGGTTGACGAAACGCGGAAGTGGAGCGCGCGTATTCTCCCTGAAAACATCGAGATCAAGGCGGTTCTCGAAAGCGATCTCTGGCCTGTTGAGACGGATGTCGGCTCGACCCGTAGCGCATTGATAAACCTGATCCTCAATGCGCGCGATGCCATGCCTCACGGCGGTACATTGACGATCGAAACCGCCAATATCGTTCTCGACGAAGCCTGCGTCAGCGAAACGCGTGAGGATCTGCAACCCGGGCGCTATGTCGTTTTGTCGGTCATCGACGACGGTGTGGGTATCGAGACCGGACTGCTGGAAGAAATCTTCTCCCCATTCTTCACCATCAAGGCGGCAGGAAAGGGGTCGGGGCTTGGGTTGTCGATGGTCCATGGATTCATGAAGCAATCCGGAGGGGCTGTCAGAGTCTCCACCGAACTTGGTCGCGGAAGCACGTTCAGGCTCTATTTTCATGCCAAGGATGCAGCGCAGCTCGCCTTGCGCGAAGACAACGAAGCTTGGCAGGGCAAGGTTTCGCAAGCGCGCATACTCGTCGTGGAAGACAATTCGGCAGTGCGCGATACCGTTATCCGAACGCTCGAGCGGAGCGGTTACGATGTCACGGCGACGGCCAATGGCGATGCCGCTCTCGACGCTTACAGGCAACGAAGACCGGGTTTTGACCTGATTTTGACCGATGTCGTAATGCCCGGGCGCCTGCAGGGGCCCGACCTGGCCAAGGAAATCCGGGCGCTCGATCCGGAGGCGCGAATAATCTTCATGTCCGGCTATGCCAGCCAGACCAATGTCGACGAGCATGGCTTGGCGATCGGCCAGCGGCGTTTGACCAAGCCGATCCGAAGGGCCGATCTGATCGATGCAATCGAAGGCGCTCTCGGAGGATAGGGCTGATCGACCGGGGCAGCACGGATCGTCAGCTCTCGCCGGGCTGGGAAAAGCCCCGATATCGCGGGAGGTGAGATGGAAAGATCGATTTTTCCGGCTGGCTGGGCAGAGTGCTCGATAATCGAAAATACATTCGCATACTGGAAAACCGGATGGTTATTTTGTAGTTAATTCAGGCGGATTTAACATACCGTCGTGGCTGTAGGAAGGTGAAGAAGGTTATGCAGGATTTATTCTATCGCAAAGCGCTTCAGGCTGTTGGTGATGGAATTTTGTTCATCGGTGCCGGTGAAGAAATAACCTTTTGTAATCGGGCCTTCCTCGACATGGCGGGCTATGGCGAGGCGGATATTCTGGGAAAGAACTGGCGTCTCCTGGAACGGGATGAAACGACAGCCGAACTCGCGGAGCGTATTAGGGATGCGATCGCCAAACGAGAGCGCTTTGAAGGCGAAGTGATCGCTCATCGCAAAGGGGGAGGCGCATTCCGGCACAGTCTTTCGATCCTGCCCCAATTCGACGAGAACGGGGATTTCGTCGGTCTGATAGCAAAGCTGGGCGAGGGCCATCGAGGCGAGCGACAGCGGGATCTCGATGCGTTTCAAAAACATTCCCGCGTTATCTTCGAAAATATCGGAACGGGGGTGATGATCTGTTCGCCCGATGGCGTGGTGAGGAAGATCAATCCTGAAGCCATGCGGTCACTCGGACTGTCACCGTCGACAGAGGGGCGCACAATAGAGCGCGCCAAATTTGATCTCATCAAAGAAGACGGGTCCCCCTTTACCGAGGAAGACTGTCTTGTGAAATCGGTGATGGAGCGCGGCGAAGCTGTTCGCGATGCAATAATCGGCAAGCTGGCTGGTGGCTCGGGCGGAACCCAATGGTTTCATTGCAACGCTTTGCCGATAGTCGAACCCACAGGCGAGATCTCGACAGTCATCCTTTACTTCAACGATATCAGCCAGCGTCGTAACCATGAGTTGGCGGCGAAGGCCGATCAGCGCCGCTTCCAGCTTGCCTTGCGGGCAGCCCGAAGTGTCGTGTGCGATTGGGACCTGCTGACCGAAGAATTCTGGGCGAGCGAAAGCTTCGAAACCGTCTTCGGATCGTCCCCGCCAAGCACGATGGGCCTGACCGAGGTCCCGCAATATGTCGTCGAGGAAGATCGCGATCGCTACCAGCGCCAGCTACTCCAGGCTCTAGCGCAGCAGGACCGTCGATTGCAGCGGGAGTTCCGGTTCGTCAGACCGGAGGGCGGCATTGGGACTTTGCGGTCGGAATTCACCATCCACTATGACGATGATGGAGAACCCGTCCGGATCATCGGATCGACAATCGACGTAACCGAATTGCGCCAGAAAGAGGAAAAGCTGGCGAGTTCGGAAGAGCGATTGCGGATTGTGACCGAGCTATCCAGCGATATTCTGTGGGAGATGAATCCGGATACGGAGGTGGTTTGGCGTGCCGCCGAAGGCGTAGAACGGCTCGGTCTGGACCCCGACCTGGCGCCCTATTCGGGTGGGGCCTGGATCGATCAGGTCAGCCCGGAAGACCGGGAACGTGTGGTTTCGAGCCTGAGCGCAGCGCTCGAAGGCGGTGCGGATCGCTGGCGCGAGGAGTACCGGATGCAAAAGGCCGACGGGTCGACCTTGCTGGTTCAGGATACCGCTGCGCTCATCAGAGACGAGAACGGCGCCGTTACGCGCGTTGTGGGTGCCGTGCGCGATATCACCGAGAGCCGGCGACTCGAGGATTTTCTTCGCAACAAACAATCGCTTGAATCGCTGGGCAAGCTGACCGGCGGCGTAGCGCACGATTTTAACAACATGCTCATGATCATCATGGGCAATACCGAGATATTGCTGGATGAAACCGATAATCCGGACGTGCGCGAACTGCTCGATCTGATCCAGTCGGCAGCCCGCAACGGTGCCGAACTGACCAGCCGCTTGCTGTCTTTCGCGCGGCAGCAACCGCTGGCGCCGCAGCGGATGAACATTGCCGAGCAGATGGAACAGATCGGCAAGCTCATCAGGCATGGGCTGCCGGAAGACATCACCCTGTCGGTTACGGCGAGCGAGGAGGATCTTTTCGTCGAGGTCGATCCCAGTCAGCTCGACAATGCGCTGGTCAATCTGGCGATGAATGCGCGCGACGCGATGCCCGAAGGCGGCCTGCTTACGCTCGAGGCATCGTCATATCGCGTGGAATTGGGGGCGTTGGAGAATGTACTGGCGCCCGGCGAATATGTCAGGATCGCGATGACCGACAGCGGTTCAGGCATGGCTCCCGAAATTGCTTCTCGCGTGTTCGAGCCCTTTTTCACGACGAAAGCGAGGGGAGATGGGACGGGTTTGGGACTGAGCATGGTGTATGGTTTCGCCAACCAGTCGGGAGGCCACGCCTTCGTGGAAACCGCGCCAGGTGAAGGAACGACGGTCTGCATTTTCCTGCCGAAGATCGAACCGATCGAGGGTGAAGCCGAGAGCCGCGGAACCGAGTATACCTTTCCTCGAGACTCCGCTGCGAAGATACTGATCGTCGAAGATGAGGGGCAGGTGCGGCGTTACGTCGAAAAGCTGTTCGAGGCCGAAGGCTATTCGGTCCTCAGCGCGTCCAACGGCCCGGACGCAATGGCGCTGCTCGATCGGCACGACGATGTCGATCTCCTTTTCACCGATATCGTGATGCCGGGCGGAATGAATGGGCTGGAACTGGCGGAAAAGGCACGGCACCGATTGCCGGGAATAAAGGTCATTTTTTCATCCGGCTATGCCAGTATGCGCACACTTGGCGACAGTTTCGATCCCGGTAGGGATATGTTGTTGCTCAAGCCCTATACGCGCATGGAACTGGCAAAAGCGCTCAAGCGCGTGACCTGCGATCCGGTCTGCGACTGACCGGGGAGAGCGCTATTTCGATGGATTGGCCTTCTCGAATATCAGGGTGAATTCGACTGCGTTACGCACCCCCAGTTTCTTGAAGATATTCGCCCGGTGAACCTCGACCGTGCGCGGGCTGATGTCCAGCGTCCTCGCTATTTCCTTATTGCTGTTGCCATCGACGATCTGCGCGGCGATTTCGCTTTCGCGCGATGTCAGAAGCGCGATCAGCGACTTGTTCCGTTCCACTTCGTCGACCTGGCGACGCAGCTCGATGGAATGCGCAATGTGCTCATTGATTCTCCTGGCGAATTCCTTGATCGATACGGGCTTTTCGATAAAATCCACCGCACCGTTTTTCATGGCATCGACCGCCAGGCTGATCTCGCCATGCGAAGTCAAAACGATGATCGGAACCGCCTGCGCTTCGTCGGGAATGCTTTCCAGTACAGCCATACCATTCATTTCAGGCATTCGCATGTCCAGAATGACGCAATCGGGCAGTTCGAATTCGAGGCTTTCGAGAAAATCGACTCCGCTTCGGTAGGGCGACAGGCAAACCCCTGTCTTTCCAGACCTCGCACCAGGGTCTGCCTCACACCGGATTCGTCGTCCACAATGGCCACGAGCGGCCGCGATTTCGTATCGCCATCGGATTGGTCGGGGCTCGCGCTCAAGGGACTCTCCACCTTTTTTCCGTCGGCCCTCGCAGCATCCGATACCAGCTTGGCCGCCTCGTCGGCGGGGGCCGGGCGTCCGGTCCAGAAGCCTTGCAACTGATCGCAACCCGCCTCTTCCAGTATCTGTGCGGCCGATTCGGTTTCGACTCTTTCCGCAGTGCACAGGATCCCGGTTCGTTTTGCCAGCCTTACCATGGCCCGGACTATTTCCGCTGCCCGTTCTTCCTGTTCCATCCGCGCGACGAAGTTGCCGTCGATCTTCAGTTCCGAGAACGGGAAATCGGACAATTGCTTCAGCGACGAGAACCCGATCCCGAAATCATCGATGGCGATACCATACCCGGCGACGCGCAGCTTGGTGAACGATTTCAGAACATTTTCATCATCGGGCAGGCCCGCGCGCTCGGTCACTTCGAAGATGAACTGGGAGGCTTTCAGCCCCTTTTCCTTCCGCAGACGCTCGATTTTCTCCAATCCCTCGGGCTGCTCGAAAAATTCCGGCTCGATATTGATGGCTAGGTGGAGATCGTCGGTTAGCACCTCGGAAGCCCACTCCATGCTTTTCTCGATCACGGTCTCGGTCAGCGAGACCATTCTGCCATGGCTTTGCAGCTGCGCGATGCAGTCGTCGGTTGACAGCATCTCGCCATCCGCGTTCCAAAACCGGGCCAGCGCCTCGAACCCGGCCAGTTTGCGGGACTTGGCCCAGATCTTCGGTTGGAAATACAGTTGGAGCGTTGCCTGGATTTGCGCAAATTCCTCTCGCGAACATATCAGGGTATCGGGAGGCGAGGACTTTTCCTTGTCGGGATCGGCCGATGGCTGCGAAGTCACCAGCCGTTCGAAATCGGCAAAGCTGAACGGTTTGGGCAGAAGTCCTGCGATCTTCGCCCCGCTGCCGGAAAGCAACCGTCCGGCCGCCTCAAGCACTGGTGCATCGGCGCCGCTGGTCAGGAAGACGCGGCCTGAGAAATTCGCCTTTTGCAGCTTTTCCACGACATCGATTCCTCCGATGTCGGGCATGTTGAGGTCGAGCAAGACGTCCGGTGAGGTGTCCCTCGCGGACAGCGCGGCAAAGAAATCGCGCGGTTCGGTGAACGCCACGGCCTGAAGGCCAGCCTTCACGGCGAACCGCTTGAAGAGCTTCGCCGTCTGCGGATTATCGTCTAAAATAAATAACGAATGCACGTTGCCTCCCACTCGGGGCAAGGCGCGGGTATCACCCTAAATTAATCAGCGCAAACCCCGACCGACCGGATTGGGTGGTATAATACTATGAAGAGTATAACTTCTTTATTAAGTCATGCGGTGATGGGATTGCGTCCCGCAGGAAAAATCGCAGGGCATGGGACGATCCAACCATTCACTCCGGATTGGTGAGAAACGCCAATGCCCGAAGGGACATCGGCTTTTCCAGGGCAAGTCCGGCGCTGCCTCCTTGCAACCAGCGGATGGCCGCATTCGGGAATGTCGCTCCGCACACTTCTATGGTGCATAGGCAGCCCTCGGGTATCGGTTCGTCGAGCGCGATACACAACCCTTTCTGCGCGATGTTGAGCGCGGCGGCATCGATCCGGCGCCCGCAGACGAAAACGGATGCCGAATGTTCGAACGGGATGCGCACCGAGCGATAGGGGAACCCGGCATTTGTACCGACATCGCAGGGCGCATCGTTCATCAGCCCGAACCGCGCGCCGTCTACCCAGACGACCGTGGCCGTCACGAACGCCCTGCTGCTCCAGCGATAGCGCACGGGTTGCCCCGGCGTCAGCGGTATCGCCCCCTCGAAACCGCAGCCATACTCCGAAATGTCCTTCATGGTCGCCAGATAGGCTTTGCCTTCGGCCTCGATACAGGCCGGCCTGAATGTGCGAATACTGCGATCTTCTTGCCGTCGCTCCGGCTGTAAAACCGGCTGCGAACCGATCGCCATGTTCGACAAACCCCTGGGTGCCGAATTCCTCATCCAGCCTGCCTAGCGACGGGCGATTAAGCAACCTGCAAGCCGGATATTGAGATATCTCTATGTGACGAAAGAGGGTTTTTTAACCACGAAGCTCTTTGGATAGAGCGCTGCCTCGGCCGGGCATGGCCCATGCCCCGACCATTTCGCAAGCCTGCCACGCGCCGCACATCCACCGGATGAAGAGCGGTACTCCAGTATCGAGGGCATGAGAGCAAGTGGCGGAGACGGAGGGATTCGAACCCTCGATACCCGTTACCAGGTATGGCTCCTTAGCAGGGAGCTGGTTTCAGCCACTCACCCACGTCTCCGCTGACGCATTTCGGCTGCGAGGGGCGCGCTATACCCATGCCCCCGCATGCCTTCAAGGGGAGTTTTTATAAAGGTTCGCGCCCATCTTTCATCGGCTCACAGACTCGCTTTGCCGCAATTTCGATTCGGTTCATCGCCGTTTCATTGCCGTGGCGGTCAAAGGGGATTCTTCTCATGGCGCAGCTGTCTGCGCATGCGTCGCCGACACGGAGGGATCGATGATCGAAAATATACGGAAACTGCCGAAGATCGGCTTCGCACTAGCAGCTTTCGGCTTAAGCGTGAGCCCGCTTGCGGCCCAGGTCGAGACAATCGACCCCAACGCCGCCATTGACGGCGATCTCGTCGAGCAGCCAGGCGACCAGCCGGTCTACGGCGAGCCGGAAGAAGCCACCACCTACACTACGGAACCCGAAGCGGCGGCACCCGAGGACGCTTATCCCGAGCAGCCGCAATGGTCGGAGCAGTCCGCAGAGGAAGCCGCCAGCGAGGCGGTGGACACTGCCGCGGTCGACGATCCCGACACGACCTATCGCGAGGATGACCTCATCGGGGCGGCCGAAGGTGTATTCGGCAAGGGTGCGGAAGGGGTCGCCAAGATGGTCCGCAAACTGCTCGCCGAACAGGGCGAGCCCAATGCCTATATTGTCGGTCGCGAGGCGAGCGGCGCCTTCATCGTCGGCGCGCGCTACGGCTCGGGCACGCTTTATCACAAGGTCGAAGGCGAGCGTCCGGTTTACTGGACCGGCCCGTCGATCGGTTTCGATGCCGGGGCCAATGCCGGCAGCACCTTCGTGCTGGTGTACAACCTCTACGACAGCGAAGAACTCTACGAGCGGTATCCGGCAGGCGAGGGTCAGGCCTATGTGATCGGCGGCCTCACCGCGAGCTATATGCGCAAGGGCGATGTCGTGCTGATCCCGATCCGCATGGGGGCCGGTCTGCGGCTGGGGATCAATGCCGGCTACATGAAGTTTTCGAAGAAGCAGCGCTGGCTGCCGTTCTGAGGCGATAGCAGCCCTTCGGGGCGCCCAACCATAAAACCGGAAAGCATGGGGGCCATGACAGGATTTCCTGTTGCGGCTCTATCCATATCGGGCAATGAGGCGCGCATGCTTGACCAACTCGAAGCCCAATCACCCGACGCGCTGCTCGCGCTCATCAAGATGCACGCCGAAGACCCGCGCGAGGACAAGATCGACCTCGGCGTGGGTGTCTATCGCACGAATGACGGCGCCACCCCGGTTTTCCGCGCTATCAAGGCGGCGGAACAGCGACTGGTCGATACGCAGGATTCCAAGAGCTATCTCGGGCCGGAAGGCGATACCGGCTTCGTCCACGCGTTGAAGCCCTATATCTTCGGCAAGAACGCCACCATGAGCGGACGTATCGAGGGCATGCAGACCCCCGGTGGTACCGGCGCGGTACGCCTCGCCGTGGCGCTGGCCAAGGCTGCGGGGGGCACGCGGATCCATCTCGGTGTGCCGAGTTGGCCCAATCACGCACAGATCCTGCAGGATGTGGGGGTCGAAACCACCACCTTCCACCATGCCAAGGATGACGGCACAGCCGATATCGACGCGTTGCTCGATGCGATCGGCAAGGCGCGCGAAACCGATGCGGTGCTGCTGCACGGGTGCTGCCACAACCCCACCGGGGTCGACTATACCGACGAGCAGTGGGAGCAGATTGCCCAGGCCTTTGCCGACAAGGGCATCCTGCCGATCCTCGACGTTGCCTATCATGGGCTCGGACACGGGCTCGAGGAGGATGTCGCGGGAGTGCGCAAAGTGCTCGCCAAAGTGCCCGAGGCGCTGGTGGCCTATAGCTGCGACAAGAACTTCGGCCTTTACCGCGATCGTGTCGGGGCCTTTTACATGATCGCGAAAGACGCCTCCGACCTGCCCACCATTACCTCCAACGCCAATGCCCTGGCTCGGGCCAACTGGTCGATGCCGCCGGATCACGGCGGCGCGGCGGTGCGGACGGTGCTGCGGGACGAGGAGTTGACCAGGCAGTGGCTCGACGAGTTGGGCGAAATGCGTGCGCGCATGCGGCGGGTGCGCGCGCGGCTGGCGGCGGCAGACAATGAGGCGCCCGGCCTCAATCTCGCCGCGCTGGGCAAGCAGAACGGTCTGTTCGCCATGCTGCCGCTTTCGAAGGATCAGATCGCCAGGCTGCGCGAAGACCACGGCGTCTACATGGCCGGGTCGGGCCGGATCAATGTGGCCGGCCTCCATGAAGGCAACACGCCCAAGTTCATCGCCGCGCTGGCGGACGTCACGAAGGGCTAGGCGAGGATGGATCGTCAGCCGACTCTCGAGACCGAGCGGCTGGTGATCCGTCCGCTTGGGGAAGGGGATCGCGAGGCACTCTACGCAGTCGCCTCCGATCCCGGAGTGTGGGAACAGCACCCGATCCACGACCGCTGGCGGCGCGAGATCTTCGATCGCTTTTTCGGCGACGGGCTGGCGAGCGGCGGAGCGCTGGCGGTAGTGGACAAGCGCGACGGTTCGATCATCGGCTCCACCCGGTACGACAAATACGATCCGGACGAGGGCGGAGTGGTCGAGATCGGCTGGACCTTCCTCGCGCCCCGGTACTGGGGCAAGGGCATCAATCCCGAGATGAAGCGTGCCATGCTGGCCTACGCGTTTCAAAGCGTGGCGCTGGTCGAGTTTCGCGTAGGCGACACCAACTACCGTTCGCGCAATGCGCTCGAAGCGATCAGCGCGGTGCGTACCGACCGGTACGAGCTTGAGAAGTACCAAGGCAAACGCGTGGTCCACCTCGTCTATGAAATCACCCGGGAAAGCTTCGAGCGAGGCCCGCTCGCCTGAATTCGGGCTGAAAGGTCGGCGCGCGGGTAAGGTGTTCACGGTCCTTGACCAAATTCTGCTTTATCTTGCGTCACGGCCTGCTAATGAGAATGCTTCTCAACAAGAGGATATCTCCCAATGCGTAAGCTGGTACTTGCCGCCGCCCTTTCGGGCACCATGGTCACTCTTGCCGCCTGCTCGGGCGGTGCCGATGAAGCGGCAGAAGCCGAAGCTCCGACAGCCGCCGAAACGACCGAGGCGGCTGCCGAAGCCGCCGTGCTCGATGCGGGCACCGCCACGGTCGAACAGCTCGCCGCTGTCGAAGGCGTGAGCGAGGAACTGGCCGCGGCGATCGTTGCAGGTCAGCCCTATGCCAGCGTGACCGATCTGAACGCCAAGCTGCTCGAAACGCTGAGCGCCGAAGAGGCCGCAGCGGTGCTCGAAAATGTCTTCGTTCCGGTGAATCTAAACACGGCGAGCAAGGAAGAACTGCGTCTCATTCCCGGCATGACCGACAAGATGGAGCACGAGTTCGAAGAATACCGCCCCTATGCCGATATGAACGAATTCGATCGCGAAATCGGCAAATATGTCGACGAGGCGGAAGTCGCCCGCTTCAGGAACTACGTCACTCTCTGACGACGCTGCAACATTACCCTTACGATCTCGATCGCGGCCAGTATCCCCACATGGATCCAGGCCGTGGTCGGATCGAAGGCCGACCAGATCCAGTGCAGGAAAGTCAGGACGGCAGCCGGATAGACAAGACGGTGCAGCTTCTTCCACGAGCGCTTGAGGCGTCGGACCGAAACATCATTCGAGGTGACTGCCAGGGGGAGGAACAGGGTGAAAGCGATCCAGCCCACTAGAATGTAGGGCGTCGACAGCTCGGCGAAGATCAGATCGGGCGAAGCTTTCCTCACCAGATAGATCAACGTGTGACCCGCGGCATAGGCGAAGCTGGCCACACCCAGGTCCCGGCGGCGCCGCATCAGCCAGCCGGTCCAGCGCTGTCGGCGGAACATCAGCCTCAGCGGGGTGACGGCCATCGTCGCCATCAAAAGCCATGCAGCCCAGTCGCCGGTATCGCCGATAGCATGCCCATAGCCATAGCTATTGGGGGTTACTGCCCAGCGCCAGGCGATCCATAGCCCCGGCAGGGCGAGGATCAGCCACAGCAGCGGCCGAGACGTGACGAGGGATCTCAGCAGGGGCCTGGACCGCACGGTCAGTTGGCGAGGCTTTGCATTCGCTTGAGATAGCGCGCGAGCACATCGATTTCGAGATTGACCGCATCGCCTTCGGACAAATCGCCCAAGGTCGTCACTTCACCCGTATGCGGAATTATGTTGAGTGCGAAGCGGACATCGCCATTGGGCTCGTCCTCGACCTCGTTCACGGTCAGCGAGACACCGTCGACGGTGATCGAGCCTTTCTCCGCGACATAGGGCGCGATGTCTTCACCGGCGAGGATTTCCAGCCGGGTCGAGCCACCGATGTCCTCGGCCAGCGCTACACGCCCGACCGCATCGACGTGACCGGTGACCAGATGCCCGCCAAGTTCGTCGCCCAGCCGCAGGGCTGGTTCGAGGTTGAGCCTGCGGTCCTTGCGCCACTGGTCCTGTGCCGTGCGGCTTACTGTCTCGCCAGAGACATCGACAGCGAACCAGGCATCGCCCTCCTGCCCGCCCTTTTCGACCACCGTCAGGCAAACGCCCGAACAGGCGATGGAGGCGCCGATATCGATCCCGGCCGGGTCCCACGGACAGCTTATGACGACACGCAGGTCGCCCTCCGTCTCGATGCTCTTGATGATGCCGATGGCTGTGACGATCCCGGTGAACATGCGTGCTCCTGGCTAACGCTCTATTTCTGGCGCAGGCGGCTGTAGGCTTCGAAGCTGTCGCTGCCAAGCTGGCGGCGTTCCTCAAGCGCCCATCTGCCGTGTGCATCGGCAAGGGCACCAAGCCCGATATCGCCGACAGCCGCATACCCATTGCCGATCACGATGGGCGCACGGTAAGTCTCGAGGCGGTCGACTAGGTCCGCAGACAGAAAGCTTGCGGCGATATTCGCGCCGGCCTCGACATAGAGATAGAAGGCATCGAGTGTTTCGATCTGCTCGGGTGTGTTGATGACCTTCACCCCATGGGGGGGCACGCCGCGCGTCAGCACCGCGCGCTGCGGGCTGCGCTGCTCCAGTCCGGGGAGGCGCACGTCGAGCCTGGGCTTGTCGCTGCGCCATGTCCCGCCACCGACCAGGATCGCATCGGCCCCCGCGCGGCGCGCATGGACATGGGCACGGGCCACATCGCCGGTAATCCACTGGCTTTCGCCGCTGGCCATGGCGATACAGCCGTCCAGCGACATGGCGATCTTCATCGTGACATGCGGGCGCCGCTGGCGCGCGCGCATGAGATAGCCGGCAAGACTTGCCTCGGCAGCGGGGCTCGCGAGAAGGGCGGTTTCGATCCCGGCCTCGCGCAGACGGGCTAGCCCGTTCCCGGCGGTACGCGGATCGGGATCCTCGACACCGGCGACGACCCGCGCGATCCCCGCTTCGACCAGCAGATCGCTGCAGGCCGGGCCGCGCAAGGAACGATGGGCACAGGGTTCCAGCGTGACATAGGCCGTCGCTCCGCGCGCCTTCTCGCCCGCCTGGTGGAGTGCGGCTGCCTCGGCATGGGGGCGTCCGCCGGCGGCCGTCCAGCCGCGACCGACGACTTTGCCGTGCTTGACAATAATGCACCCGACCCCGGGATTGGGGTAGCTGATGGGCCGCGCGCGCATCGACAGGCGCGCGGCAGCATCGAGCCAGCGCGCGTCAGTCGCCCGCGCTGTCAACCGCCTGGCCTGCCTGATAAAGTTCGCGCCGCTGCGCAGCGGCTTCGGCCGCTTCGCGCTCGCGTTCCATGGCCGCTTCGCGTTCCATCGCGTCGACATCGAGCCCTGTGGCCCGGCCGAGCGATTTATACGCTTCTATCTTGCGCCTTTCCAGTTCGGCGCGTTCCGCTTCCAGCGCATCCTTGCGCTGCTGGTTGGCAATGTTCGACTGGCGGATCTCTTCCTCGCTCCGCCCTTCCGCGAAGGTCGAGATATAGGTTACCTCAGGCGCATCGGGCGGGCGAAAATGCGATTCCTGCGACAGCAGCGCGAGCCCGGTTGCGGGGATCGCGAAAGACACTGCCAGCAGCGGCCAGCGATAGGGACGCGGCTCGCGGACATAGTCCCACAGATCGGCAAACCCGGCCTTGGCATTGAAACGTGTCTTGAGACGCATGACGCTAAAGATAGGGGCTTTCGATGAATGGCGCCAGTATTGGCTAACCGAATGTCGCGTATAGACTGCGCCCGTGATGGCGCAGCCAGTGGTTCGCCATATCGATATCGTCTTCGTAAAGCTTGCCGAGCAATGTGTGGAAGGCGGTCGAATGGTCGAAATGCACGAGATGCGCGACTTCGTGCGCGACGACCGAGCGCCGAATGGGGTCGGGAGCTTGAACCAAGCGCCAGTTGAAGCGCAATACGCCTTGCGAAGAACAACTGCCCCAGCGGCGGCGCGCGCGGCTCAGCCTGACTTCGGCAGTTTCCAGATCGCCGCGTGCACAGTAATGAGCCGCCTCCTCCGCGAACAAGCGCAGCGCCTCGCCCTCGAGCCAGCGCTGAAGCCGTTTGCCGAGCGTTTCCTCCGGCCCGCCCAATGTGAGCATTCCGCCGTTGAAGTCGGCCTTTCGCGGCGCATCTCGGCGCCAGTCCACGCCGATTTCCGCGCCCCGGTACAGCAGCTTGCCCTCACGGGCGGGATCGCGCCGTTGGGGCAGCCTGGCAAGCTCGTCGGCGAGCCATTCGCGCCGGGCATGGGCGAAATCGACCGCCTCGGCGCTGCGGCACCAGTGGGGCAGGGTGATGCACACCGCGCTGCCATCGGGCGCCAGCCGCATGGTCAGCCGCCTGGCGCGGCGATTGCGGGCGAGCTGGATGGGCAGTTCGCGCCCATCCAGCTCGATCACCGGCTCCTGCGCTTCGCGGCGGAGCCAGTCGATCATGCCGCCGCCTCGTCGTCGTGCTCGTCTTCGTCCCAGTCGACGACATGATGCTCGAGCGGGCCTGCCATGTCCTCGCTCACCACCCGGCCCACCACCGAAATTCCGGCGCGCACAACCCCCTCGCGGTCGCCGGTCAGCAAATGATGCCAGCGCGGCAAAGGGAGCCCATCCGCTCGTCGGCGATAGGCGCAGGTAGAGGGCAGCCAGCTTACATCGTCAACGATTTTCAGCGTGAGCCTCAGGCAGTCGGGCACGAAGGCCTTGCGATGTCTATAATCGGTGCAGCGCGCGGTTTGTGTATCGAGCAGTCTGCACGCCACATTGGTGTGTTCGATCTCGCCCGTATCCTCATATTCGACCTTGTGCAGGCAGCAGCGCCCGCAGCCGTCGCACAGGGCTTCCCATTCCTCGGCGTTCAGATCGGCCAAGGGCCGTTCCCAGAAGCGGTCCCTCAACGCACCCATTTTTCCAGCTCCGCCGCGACTGCTTCCGGACCTTCGTCGGTCGGCAGCATGGCCAAGGGCTCTCCTTCGGGGCCGAAGAGGTAGGTGATGTTTGTATGGCCGACCAGATAGCCCCCATTGTCCTGCTTCTCGCCGATCGAATAGGTTGCGGCGAATGAAGAGGTGATCCGATCGAGCTCTTCCTTCGTGCCGGTCATGCCGATCAGGCGCGGGTGGAAATTATCGGTGAATTCGGCGAGCACTTCAGGCGTGTCGCGTTCCGGATCGACACTGATGAACAAGGGTTGGATCTTGGCGCCGAGCTCCGGATTGGCTTTCTCGAAGGCTTTCAATCCCGCCATGGCGCGCTGCGTGTCGACCGGACAGACATCGGGGCAAAAAGTGTACCCGAAATAGAGCGTGCGGTACTGGCCGGTGAAATCGGCCCAGCTTACGGGCTGGCCGCCTTCGCCAGTCAGCGTGAAATCGCCGCCGATGGCCGCACCGGCCAGAGGTGGTTCGGGGGGTGTTTCCGCTTGGCAAGCTGTCAGCATGAGAAGGGCGGCGATCAAAGGAGTATGGTTGCGGGGCATGGTGTGAGGGTTCATGGTCTGCTAACCGGCGCTCGACAAGAGCTAGTCAGCCATAGAATTGCGGATAGTAGGGGCTTGCACACGGTGAAACGTTTCGTGAAATTTTCTCTGTTGGCCGCGCTGGCCGGATCGCTGATTGCAGGCCCGGTCCATGCGCAGATGCAGCGCGACGGGTATAAATTCCTCGAGGCGGTCAAGGAGCGCGACGGCACGCAAGTGACCGAATTCCTTTCCGAACCCGGCAGTGTGCTGGTCAATACACGTGATGTCGTCAGTGGGGAAACCGCGCTGCATATCGTGACCCAGCGGCGCGATGCGGTGTGGCTGCGTTTCCTGCTGGCCAAGGGCGCCAATCCCAACATCGCCGACAAGAACGGGACCACGCCGCTGCAACTTGCTTCCCAGTTGGGATTTACCGAGGGGGTCGAGGTGTTGGCCGAAGGGGGCGCCGATGTGGACGTGCCCGACAGCACGGGCGAAACGCCGCTGATCGCCGCGGTGCACCGGCGCGACAGCGGTCTTGTCCGGCTGTTGATCGACAAGGGCGCGAATGCCGACCGGGCCGATAATTCGGGGCGCACCGCCCGCGATTATGCGATGTTGCTGGGCGCGCGTTCCAGTATGCTTGAGGAAATCGAGCGGGCCGAGGCCGAGCGCGGCGACAAGGCGCAAGCCTATGGGCCGAGCTGACCGATGGAGGTGGAAGACCTTACGCTCGACGAGCTGCGGCTCGCGCTTGCTCCCGGCATTGCGGAGGCGGCGGTGTTCGATGGCTGGAGCAATGAAGCACTCGATATGGCTGCCGATCAGCTTGGCGCCGATCGCGACGTCGCCCGACTCGCCTTCAAGGACGATGGCGCCATGGGCATGATCTGCGCGTGGATCGAAACCATCGACCGGCAGATGGCGATCGACCTGCCTGCTGAAAAACTCGCCGAGATGAAGATCCGCGAACGGATCCGCAGCCTGATCCAATATCGTCTCGATGCGGTGGCGGATTTGGAGGAATCGCTGCGTCGCGCGCTTGCGATCATGGCCATGCCTCAGAATGCGGCGCGGGCGCTCAGGACCGGCTGGAGCAGCGCCGACGTGATGTGGCGGCTCGCCGGGGACACCGCGACCGATTACAACCACTATACCAAGCGGGCGATTCTCGCCTCGATCTACGGCGCGACGCTGGCCATCTTCGTCGATGATGAGAGCGAAGGGAAGGCCGAAACCAGAGCTTTTCTGGGCCGCCGGATCGACGGCGTGATGAAATTCGAAAAGGCTAAGGCGAAATGGCTGAATCCCGAGCGGGAATCCTTCAGCATGTCGCGCTTCCTCGGGCGGCTGCGATACCCAGCGCGTTAGGCCGCTATTGATAACCAGTTGCAACAAGCGTCGACATCTGACAGGGCGGCGCGTATGACGCTCGATGGGTTCGAACACGACAAGGCCGCGCGAATCGTTGCGGTGGACTGGGCCGTGCTGGCCGAGGATGAAGGTAAGCGCCTGAAGGCGCTGGGGGTGGACGAGGGGGCAGAGGTCGCCATCGTTCATCGCGGAGTTTTCGGCACACGCGATCCGCTGGCGCTGCGTATCGGGCGGATGACCATCGCTCTGCGCCGGGCGCATGCGCTCGCCATCGAGGTCGAGCCGCTATGAGCCGCGAGGACCCCGTGAAGCGCCACACAGCCGCCCTGGTTGGCAACCCCAATGCCGGGAAATCTGCGCTGTTTAATGCGCTGACAGGTGCGCGGCAGAAAATTGCCAATTATCCTGGTGTTACGGTCGAACGAAAGGCGGGGCGGCTGGCCCTGCCCGATGGCGATAGCGTCGAACTGATCGACCTGCCGGGCTCCTATAGCTTCGACGCCGCAAGCCCCGATGAAGACGTGACCCGCAAGGTCGTGCATGGCGAATTCGAAGGGGAGGCGATCCCTGAGGTGATCGTGCTCGTCCTTGATGCCTCCAACCTGGAACAGCATCTCGTCTTCGCGCAGGAAGTTCTCGAACTGGGCCGGCCCACGGTGGTCGCGCTCAATATGATCGATCTGGCCGAACGCGACGGGCTCACGCTCGATCCTGACGCTTTGTCAGAGGCTTTGGGCGTGCCGGTGGTTCCCACGGTGGCCGTCCGGCGTCGCGGACTGGAGGAACTTGCCGCAGCGATCGCCGAAGCGGAAGCGCATGCCGACGAGGACGCCCACAAACGCTGGCACATCACCTTGCCCGAACGCAGGCTGGCGGCGAAGCATATGGCGCGCGCCGCAACCCTGTCCAAATCGACTCGTCATACGGTCGAAAACGGCATCGATCGTGTGCTGCTCAATCCATGGATCGGACCGGTGATCCTGTTCGGTCTGCTGTTCGTAATCTTCCAGGCGGTTTTCGCCTGGGCGACACCTTTCGCCGATGCGCTGGAAGGCGGTGTCGGGGCTATATCGGGCGTGGTCAGCGCCAGCCTCCCGTCCGGTTTCGTGCATGACTTCCTCGTCGAGGGCGTTCTGGCGGGTGTCGGTTCGGTGGTTGTCTTCCTACCACAGATCGTGATCCTGTTCTTCTTCATCCTG
The DNA here is from genome assembly GCF_003355455.1 of Erythrobacter aureus. Classification (NCBI taxonomy): domain Bacteria; kingdom Pseudomonadati; phylum Pseudomonadota; class Alphaproteobacteria; order Sphingomonadales; family Erythrobacteraceae; genus Erythrobacter; species Erythrobacter aureus. The sequence continues at coordinate 2,813,784 of NZ_CP031357.1, read as the reverse complement.
CTGATGGAGGCGAGCGGATATATGGCGCGCGCGGCCTTCCTGATGGACCGGCTCATGGCGGGTGTGGGCCTCAGCGGGAAAAGCTTCATTCCGCTGCTTTCCAGCTTCGCCTGCGCCATTCCGGGCATCATGGCGACGCGCTCGATCCCCGATCCCAAGGACCGGCTGACGACCATACTGGTCGCCCCGCTGATGACCTGTTCGGCGCGGCTGCCGGTTTATGCGGTAATCATCGCCGCTGTGATTCCGCAGACCACGATCGGTCCGGGGGTGGGGTTGCAGGGGCTTGTCCTCTTCGCCCTCTACATCGCCGGTATCCTCGGTGCGATGGTCGTCGCGCTGGTGCTCCGCCACACGGTGACAAGCGGGGCTGCGAGCGGCTTCATCATGGAAATGCCGCGCTATCAGCTTCCGCGTTTGAAGGACCTCGTGATCGGCCTGTGGCAACGCGCCTGGGTCTTCCTGCGCCGCGCGGGCACGATCATCTTCACGGTCACCATCGTGCTTTGGCTGATGCTGAGTTTTCCCAAGGCGGAGCCGGGTGAGAGCCAGATGGATGCGAGTGTCGCGGGTATGATCGCCGATGGGCTGCATCCGGTACTCAAGCCGATCGGCTTCAACCGCGAGATGAGCCTGGCACTGGTGCCCGCCATGGCCGCGCGCGAAGTCGCCGTTTCGGCGCTCGCCACGACCTATGCCGTCGATGCCGAGGATGAGGATCTGGCCGCCGAGGGCGTGACCGACCGGATCGCCGAATTGTGGAGCCTGCCGACCGCGCTCGCTTTCCTTGCCTGGTTCGTCTTTGCGCCGCAGTGTATTTCGACGATCGCGGTCGCCCGGCGCGAGACCAATGGCTGGAAATGGCCAGCCTTCATGGTCGGCTATCTTTTCGTACTGGCCTATGTGTTCGCGGGGCTCACATTTTGGATCGCGACGGCTCTGGGCTTGTAGCCAAGCTGATCCACTGCGGGGGAAACTCGGCAGGAACCCTAGAAGCGACTCGAAGCCTCGGTTAGGCCCTTCGCCAACAGTTTACGAAGGGACGATTCGATGGCCGGTAGCCTAAACAAAGTCATGCTCATCGGAAACCTGGGCGCCGACCCGGAAATCCGCAGCTTCCAGAATGGCGGCAAAGTTTGCAATCTGCGGCTCGCCACCACCGAAACGTGGAAGGATCGCAATACGGGTGAACGCCAGGAACGGACCGAATGGCACACCGTGGCGATTTTCTCCGAAGGTCTGGTGAGCGTTGCCGAACGCTTTCTGCGCAAGGGGAGCAAGGTCTATGTCGAAGGCCAATTGCAGACCCGCAAGTGGCAGGACCAGTCGGGTAACGATCGGTACTCGACCGAAGTTGTGCTGCGCGGTTTCAACGGGACCCTGACCATGCTCGATGGTGCATCGGGCGGCGGCGGTGGCGGGGGCCAGCGCGGCGGCTATGGCGGCGGGGGCGGAGGCGGCTCCTACGGCGGCGGTTCCTCCGGTGGCGGCAATGATGGCGACTGGAATCAGGGCGGCGGCGGATCGTCGGGCGGCGGCTCGGGCGGTGGCTCGAATTATGACGACCTCGACGATGATATTCCGTTCTAAGGCGCGCACTCCAAATGACGCGTGCGTTTCTCATTGCGATTGTGATCGCAGCGGCCTTCTTCCTTTTCGGGTGGAAGGCCGCTTGGTTTCTGGCCCAGGATAGCTGTCTCGATGCAGGTGGGCGCTGGGGCGGGCAGGAGTGCGAAGGTCTCCCGGTTACCGGCTGACCCCTAGCCCAACTTCAGCGCCGTCAGCGCGTCGGCGAGCGGGCCGCTTGGCGCAAGGTCCTCGTCGCTCGCGATACCGGCCTGCTTTCTTGCTTCGTCCGCGCCCGGGCCTTCGCGATAAGGGTCGATTGCAAGCGCGAGTGTTTGCGCGATCGCTTCGCCGAGGTCGAAAGTGTCGCCCTCATACTCGATCTCGTCCAAATCCTCGCTGTCGAGCTCTATTTCCTCGTCGGGGGCGTAGTCTGGCACCGATCCTGCGGGCACGAACCTCAGCGTTAGCGGCTCTTCGACGTCGTAATTCAGCTCTTCACCGGTGATCGCGCATGGCTGCTCGATGCTTGCGAACAGCTTTCCATTGGCGAGCACGGCCTCGTCTTCGGTGCCGAACTCGACCTGCGCGGAAAGGCTCGGGATCGACGTGACTCCAAAACGGTCAGCCAGTGCGGAACGTTCGGCCTCGCTCGCTTCCACCACCATTGCTCCGGCGGGCAGGGCGCGGGGTTTGACCAGTCGGCTGAGTTCGGGCGCGCTCATGCCGCGATCTCGCCTGCGCGCAGTTTTCCGACGTCGGTGCGCTCCAGCCGCGCATGCAGCGCTGCGATGCGCTGCACCAGCGCCTCGGCTTCGTCGGGCTGGGCCATGGTGACATTGCGACGCACCGCCTCGACCAGCACTTTGGGATCGGTGCGCAAGGCTTCGCGATAGGCGCCGATGCGCCCGTTCAGGCTTTCCATCAGCGCATTGATCTTCTTGCCCACGGTGGGATCGCCGATACCGGCTTCGCGCATCTGGCCTTCCATATCCTCGACGAACAGTTCGGTCAGCCGAGCGGTGCTGGCCTCCATGTCGCCTTCGTCTTCCAGCCGCAGCATGACCAGTGTCAACACCAGCGTAATCATGTCGTAGCGTCCCTCGATGCTGTCGGCGACGCCGCACATGCGGTACCAGTCGGGATCGCGGGCTTCGGCCACGGTGCGATGCCACAGCCCGCGCCATTCCTCGCGCGGGTCGGTCTGGGTGCCGAAGAGGCGGGCGAATAAGGACACGTTTCTACTCCGTTCAGCGGCAATACAGGCCGCGATCCCCAAGCGTCCCCCATTGCCGAGTTGCATGGGCAGACGCTTTCGGATTAAGGCGTTGCCCGAGCATATAGGCAGGGGGTCGCCCGCGGCCAAGCGCCTGCCGACAGACGGAGATTTGCTGTTCCCATGAACAGGTCGAAAATTCTGGGCCTTGCCGCCATCGGCGCGGCGGCCATCGCAGCAAGCGGCTGTACCGCGATCCGCGAACCGCGGGGATATATCATCGATGCAACATTGCTGCAGACGGTCCAGCCCGGGATCGATAACCAGCGCAGTGTCGAGGGCACGCTGGGCCGCCCGACTTTCGAAAGCCAATACGGCCAGCCCACCTGGTATTATGTGTCGAGCACCACCGGGCGCAAACCTTTCGTTCGCCCACGTATCCGGGAGCATTCGGTCCTCGCGGTGAAGTTCGACGAGGCGGGCAATGTCGTGTCGGCGGAACAGACGGGTATCGACAAGGTCGTCTATCTGAGCCCCGATGGCGACGAAACGCCCACGCTGGGCCGCGAGCGGACCTTCCTCGAGGACCTGTTCGGCAATATCGGCGCGGTTGGCGCGCCGGGCGCTGCAGGCCCCGGATAATAAGGCCCGGCACACACGGCTTGATCCCGGCTTCGCGCGCCCCATATCGCGCGGCATGAGTTCACAAGACGATCGCCACGGGCTGACCCAGTGGCATTCCACCACGATCATCGGCGTCAAGCGCGGCGATAGCACTGTGATTGCCGGGGACGGACAGGTCTCCATGGGCAATACGGTAATGAAGCCCAATGCGAAAAAGGTTCGCCGGATCGGCGAAGGCGGCAAGGTCGTCGCCGGATTCGCCGGTGCTACCGCCGATGCCTTCACCCTGTTCGAACGTCTCGAAAAGAAGCTCGAACAGCATAACGGCCAGCTTCTGCGCGCCGCAGTCGAGCTGACCAAGGACTGGCGCATGGACAAATACCTGCGCAATCTCGAAGCGCTGATGATCGTCGCGGACGAGGAAAACCTGCTGGTCCTTACCGGCAATGGCGACGTGCTCGAACCCGAAGGCGGTATCGCTGCGATCGGTTCAGGTGGGAATTACGCGCTCTCGGCCGCCAAGGCGCTGGTCGACTATGAGGACGATGCGGAAACCATCGCGCGCAAGGCCATGGCAGTCGCCGCCGATGTGTGCGTGTTCACCAATGGAAATGTGACCGTCGAAACGGTCTGAGGAACTGATGGAAAATCTGACCCCCAAGGCCATCGTCGCCGCGCTGGACGACCACATTATCGGCCAGAAGGATGCCAAGCGCGCGGTTGCCGTGGCGCTGCGCAATCGTTGGCGGCGCCAGCGGCTCGGCCCCGAGCTGCGCGACGAGGTGACGCCCAAGAACATCCTGATGATCGGCCCCACCGGCTGCGGCAAAACCGAGATCAGCCGACGCCTGGCGAAGCTTGCCGAAGCGCCCTTCATCAAGATCGAAGCGACCAAGTTCACCGAGGTCGGCTATGTCGGCCGCGACGTCGACCAGATCGCCCGCGATCTGGCGGAAGAGGCGATCCGGCTCGAAAAGGAACGCCGCCGCGAGGCGGTGCGCGAGGCTGCCAGCGAGGCGGCGATGGAGCGCCTGCTCACTGCGCTCGTCGGTGACAATGCCAGCGAGGCGACGCGCGAGGCGTTCCGCCAGCGCATCGTCGAAAATGCGATGAACGACACCGAGGTCGAGATCGACGTGCGCGAACAGCCGGGCCAGCAGATGGATATTCCCGGCATGCCCGGCGGCGTGGGCATGATCGATTTGAGCGACATGCTCGGCAAGGCGATGGGCAAGAGCCCGATGAAGCGCCGCAAGCTGAAGGTACCCGATGCCTGGGACCGGCTCGTCGACGAGGAAGCCGAAAAACGGATGGACCAGGACGATGTCAATCGCGTCGCGCTGGAAAATGCCGAGACCAACGGCATCGTCTTCCTCGACGAGATCGACAAGATCGCCGTCTCGGACGTGCGCGGTGGATCGGTCAGCCGCGAAGGCGTGCAACGCGACCTGCTGCCGCTGATCGAGGGCACCACGGTCGCCACCAAATACGGCCCGATGAAGACCGACCACGTGCTCTTCATCGCTTCGGGGGCATTCCACGTCGCCAAGCCGTCGGACATGCTACCCGAATTACAGGGCCGCCTGCCGATCCGCGTCGAACTGCGCGCGCTGACCGAGGAGGACTTCGTGCGCATCCTCAAGGAAACGCGCGCCAACCTCGTCGAGCAATACACAGCGCTGATCGGCACCGAGGACGTGACGCTCGACTTCACCGAGGATGCGATCGCCGAGGTCGCCAAGCTGGCGGCGCGCGTCAACGAAACCGTCGAGAACATCGGTGCCCGCCGCTTGCAGACCGTGATGGAACGCCTGCTGGAAGACATCAGCTTCGAGGCCGAGGAGCATGAGGGCGAGACGATCACGATCGACGCAGATTACGTGCGCGAACGGCTGGAGACGCTCGTCGGCGACGCCGACCTGAGCAAGTATATTCTCTGATGACCGGCCCGGTGCGCAATGGCCGGGCGATGATCGCCGCCATGGCACCCCGGCTCGACCCGCGCAGTTGGCGCTTCGTCCTTGTCGCGCCCGACACCGCCCCGCAATTGCTCGGTGCGGCGACCGGCACGTTTCGCGAGGGTGAGAGTGTGTCCGCGATCATACCGTCACAGCTAGCCGATGAACTAGGGATCGAAGGACCCGACTTCGCGCACATCACGCTGATGGTCCATTCCGACCTCGAAAGCGTCGGGCTCACCGCCGCAGTCGCGAGCGCGCTCGCCGATGCCGGGATCGCCTGCAACATGGTCGCGGCTTACCACCACGACCACGCCTTCGTGCCTGCTACCCGTGGCGAGGAGGCTCTCGCTATTCTCGAAAGGCTATCCTCCGATCAGGGGTGAGGTGCCAACCCGCTTTCCACGCCGGTCTTGTCGGTCAGGGCAAACTTGTCGACCAGATCGGCACTGGCACGGTTGAGCCCGACGACTTTGACGCTGCGGCCGTGGCGGCGCATGCGTTCGACCACCTTGTCGAGCGCTCCGATCGCCGAGATGTCCCAGAAATGCGCCTTGGACACGTCGATCACCACGTGATCGGCGGGGTCCGGCATGGCGCCTTCCGGGCCGAGAGCAGCTTCGAAGCGTTCGACGCTGGCATAGAAGATCTGACCCTTGGCACGGTAGACGGCCTTGTCGCCGTGGCGTTCGCGCACGACCTCGAACATGGTCATCACCTTGTGGGTGAAAAACACACCCGACAGGATAACCCCAGCCAGTACGCCGAGCGCTAGATTGTGGGTGGCAACCACGACCACGACAGTCGTGACCATCACGACCGAAGACTGCCACGGATGCTTGGACAGGTTGGGAATCGAATTCCACGAGAAGGTGCCGATCGACACCATGATCATGATCGCCACCAGCGCGGGCATCGGTACCTGGCCGACCAGATCGCCGAGCAGCGCCAGCAGGATCAGCAGCGAAAGGCCCGCCGTGAAGGTCGACAGACGTCCGCGCCCGCCACTGGTCACGTTGATGACCGACTGGCCGATCATCGCGCAGCCGCCCATACCGCCGAACATGGCCGCGACGATGTTGGCCACGCCTTGGCCGCCGCTTTCGCGGCGCTTGTTCGAGCTGGTATGCGTCATGTCGTCGACGATCTGCGCGGTGAGCAGGCTTTCGAGCAGGCCCACGGCGGCCATGGTCGCCGAATAGGGGGCGATGATCGCCAGCGTTTCCCAGGTCCGCGGAACATCGGGCAGGGCGAAATAGGGCAGGCCCTCGGGCAGCTCGCCCATGTCGGACACGGTGTTCACCGGCGCGCCGAGCCAGATGGTGAGAGCGGTCAGCACGATGATCGCGATCAGCGGGCTGGGCACTGCGGTGGTCAGCTTGGGGATCAGGTAGATCATCGCCAACGCGGCGGCGACCATGGCATAGGTCATCCAGCCGATGCCGTCGGCGGTCGGGTCGAGCTGCGGCAGCTGCGCCATGAAGATGAGAATCGCGAGCGCATTGACGAAGCCGGTGATGACGCTGCGCGAGACGAACTGCATCAGCAGGTCGAGCCGCAACAGTGCGGCCAGGCCCTGAAACACGCCCATCAGGATGGTTGCGGCGAAGAGGTATTCGACCCCGTGGTCGCGCACCAGTGGAACGACGACCACGGCTACCGCGGCAGTCGCTGCCGAGATCATGCCCGGCCGTCCGCCGGTAAAGGCGATGACCATGGCTATCGCGACCGACGCGTAGAGGCCCACGCGCGGATCGACGCCGGCGATGATAGAGAAGCCGATGGCCTCCGGGATCAGGGCGAGGGCGACAACAAGGCCCGCCAGCACATCGGCACGGATGTTGGAGAACCAGTCGCGGCGAATCGCGGCGCGGTCGAGCATGGGGTTTGTCCTGTCTGATCTGGAAAAACGCGCATGAGACGGCGCGCGAAAATTCGCTCGCCCTATGGACGATGTTGCATTGCAGCACAAGACCGGGTCGTCAGGGGCGGGCGAGGGGGACACGTACTCAGTTCATTGTTTCGGTGGGTGTGCCTTTTTCGGCCTGCTGTCTGGCCCACATCTCGGCATAGAGGCCACGCGCTGCGAGCAGTTCCCGATGGGTGCCGCTTTCCGTCAGACGTCCATGGTCGAGTACGAGGATACGGTCGGCATCGGCAATGGTCGACAGGCGATGCGCGATGGCCAGTGTGGTGCGATCCTTCGATACACGTCGCAAGGTCGCGAGAATTTCCTGTTCGGTCCGGCTGTCCAGCGCGCTGGTCGCTTCGTCGAGCAGCAGGATCGGCGGGTCCTTGACCAGTGTGCGCGCGATGGCAACGCGCTGTTTTTCTCCGCCGGATAGTTTCAGCCCTCGCTCGCCGACCTCGGTATCGAACCCTTCGGGCAGACGCTCGATAAGCGGCAGGATCGCTGCCGCGCGCGCTGCCTGTATGACCCTTTTGACATCCGCGTCGTCACGACCATAGGCGATGTTGTAACCGATCGTGTCGTTGAACAGCACGCTGTCCTGCGGAACGATACCGACCGCTCGCCTCAGGCTGGCCTGCGTGACCTGCGTTATGTCCTGTCCGTCGATCAGGATGCGGCCGCTCCATGGATCGTAGAATCGGAACAGCAACCGTCCGATCGTGCTCTTGCCGGCGCCCGATGGGCCAACGATAGCCACATGACTGCCAGCAGGCACCTCGAAGCTGAGCCCGTGCAGGATCGTGCGTCCATCTTCATATCCGAACACCACTTGATCGAACACAACGGTGGGCTGTCGCACCACCAGGCCTGGGGCACCGGGTGCGTCCCGCACTTCGGGCTCCGTATCGATCAGGCGGAACATTTCGGCCATGTCGATCAGCCCTTGTCGAACTGTGCGGTAGACCATGCCGAGCATATCGAGCGGACGGAAAAGCTGGAGGAGATAGGTGTTCACCAGCACAAGATCGCCTGTGGTCAGCACGCCCTTGCTCCATTGCCAGACGGTAAACCCCATTGCGCCGCCCATCAGTAGGTTCATGATGACCGCCTGGCTGATGTTCAGCAGGCCGAGCGAGTTTTCCGACCGGACTGCGGCCTCGGCAAAGGCCCGCGCCGATTCCGCATAGCGCTCGCGCTCGCGGGCCTCGGCTCCGAAGTATTTGACTGTCTCGTAATTGAGCAGGCTGTCGACCGATCGGGCAAGGGCCGTCCCGTCGAGCTCGTTCATTTGTCGCCGCAAGTCGTTGCGCCATTCGGTGATTTTGCGCGTCACATAAATATACAGTGTCACGGCCAGCGCGGTTGCTGCCACGAGTTGCCAACCGAAGTTGATATAGAAAATGATGCCGACTGCCGTCAGCTCGAGCGCGGTCGGGGCGATGTTGAACAACAGGAAATAGAGCATGATGTCGATGCTCTTGGTGCCGCGATCGATCGTCTTCGTAACC
>NZ_CP031357.1:0-97500 GCF_003355455.1 Erythrobacter aureus | reverse complement strand
GATGCGGAGTACCCGCGGTTAGACGGAAAGACCCCGTGCACCTTTACTGCAGCTTCAGAGTGGCATTAGGAAATTACTGTGTAGAATAGGTGGGAGGCTTTGAAACTCGGGCGCCAGTCCGAGGGGAGCCAACCTGTGAAATACCACCCTGTGATTTTCTGATGTCTAACCAGGCACCGTTAGCCGGTGTTGGGACCCTCTGTGGCGGGTAGTTTGACTGGGGCGGTCGCCTCCTAAAGAGTAACGGAGGCGCGCGATGGTAGGCTCAGGACGGTTGGAAACCGTCTGCAAGAGTGCAATGGCATAAGCCTGCCTGACTGCGAGACTGACGAGTCGAGCAGAGACGAAAGTCGGTCATAGTGATCCGGTGGTCCCTCGTGGAAGGGCCATCGCTCAACGGATAAAAGGTACGCCGGGGATAACAGGCTGATGATTCCCAAGAGCTCATATCGACGGAATCGTTTGGCACCTCGATGTCGGCTCATCACATCCTGGGGCTGGAGCAGGTCCCAAGGGTTTGGCTGTTCGCCAATTAAAGTGGTACGTGAGCTGGGTTCAGAACGTCGCGAGACAGTTTGGTCCCTATCTGCCGTGGGCGTCGATTGTTGAAAGGAGTTGCCCCTAGTACGAGAGGACCGGGGTGAACGTGCCTCTGGTGTACCTGTCATCCTGCCAAGGGTGCCGCAGGGTAGCTATGCACGGACGGGATAACCGCTGAAAGCATCTAAGCGGGAAGCCTCCCTTGAGATAAGCAATCTTCGAACCGTCATAGACCATGACGTTGATAGGCCGGGTGTGGAAGCGCAGTAATGCGTGGAGCTAACCGGTCCTAATAGTTCTTTTCGCGCTTGCAGGATCCATACCATCAACGACAGCCCTGAAAGCTGTCCGCGATAAGGAGGAACTCCAGCCGGATAAGCCCTCGAAGGCTCAACAGCATCGATTTAAACCCTGACCGCCCGCTCTATTGCTTGGTGGCTATAGCGTCCGTGACCCACCCGATCCCATCTCGAACTCGGCCGTGAAACCGGACAGCGCCGATGGTACTAGTGCTCAAGCACTGGAAGAGTAGGTCGTCGCCAGGCATTACAGCAGGCGGTCAAGGCATAAACCCATTCACATGTCGAAGGGCTGACCCGAAAGGGCGGCCCTTTTGGCGTCTCTCGAGACGTCGCGCCAAACCGAGCCCGCCAGGGTAAGGCAAGGCCAAGCGGCCGTCCGCGGCGACGCGACCTTCAGGTCGCATGAGCTAGGATAGCCAAGCCGACGGATGTCGGCGCTGGCGCTTGAAGCCAGCAAAAACGGTACCGCGGGGTGGAGCAGTCCGGTAGCTCGTCAGGCTCATAACCTGAAGGTCGTTGGTTCAAATCCAACCCCCGCAACCAAACACAAATCAACACACAACAACAAACCGCAAAACCGAAAACCTAACGAAGCTGATCTAGCTGTAAGTTTTCCCATAGTTCGCGTGATGACGCGAGGGATGGGAGCGTTCCTGTAACTCGATAGGTTCGAACCTGTAGATCGTGCCGAGGCCGACTGGGTGGATGCGGATCATGTCGGGGCGCGCTTGCCTGTCACCAGGTCGGCTTTGGCCGCGAGCGCATCGTAAACAAAATCGGCGACAGCCCGAATTCGTGGCGTATGCCTGAGATCGGGATGCGCAAGCACCCAGATGTCCTGCTGCCTGACTGGCTTCTCCTCGGTCAGTCTCACCAGATTCGGCTCCGGGTCGGCCATGAAACACGCTCCCCGACCCAAGCCGAAGCCTTGGCACAAAGCGCGGTGGCGGGCAGTGATGTCGGCGATCCGAAGCCCGATAGGCGCGTGGGGAAAAGGGGATGTATCCAGCCAGTCGGGCCACATTCCCGGATCGAGGGGCGCGATCCATTGCAGTGATTCTTGCGGGGTTCGTTCCAGATAAGTGCGGTCCGCATAGTAAGTGACGTGTAGCGCGCAAGCCCTGCGCCCGACGAGGTGATCGGGCGGTTTCTGTGCTCCGCGCACCACAATGTCCGCTTCCGACTTGTCGAGATCGACGAACCGTGACGTGGTATCGACCCGCAGGTCGATTGCCGGATGCCGTGCAGCCAGTTCGAATAGATCGTCCAGCAACAGATACTGCGCGATCGCTTCGGGCAGCGATAACGTGACGACGCCCGAAATCGCCTCGCCCGCAGCGTTCTGACGCCGGATCGCTTGGAAGGATAGCTGTTCCATCCGCTCCGCGATCTCCACCAGCTGCTCTCCCAGCGGAGTGGGCAGATACCGGCCCGGCGCCCGATCGAACAGCTTACCGCGACGCGCCTCCAGCCCAGCCAAGCGCCGCGAGACGGTGGTATGCGTTGTGCGCAGCATTTCGGCGGCGCTTCGCATGCTGCCCGATCGCGCCAGCGCCAGCAGAAGGCGGTAGTCGTCCCAATTCTCCATTGGCTCATTTTTGCACCACATATGCGCAAATACTAGCCGAGACCGCCGTGTTACGCCCGATTATGGTGCAAATTGATCGCATCTGCTGGAGAATACCCATGCCATTCCTTGCCCTTTCGAGAAGCGCGGCGTCCGTAGCCGCCCTGTGCCTGACCAGCTCCTTTGTCGCAATGGCACAGCCCGCCGCCGCGCAAGGCGATCCCGCGCCCGTCACAGTCGAGTTGCGCAAGGGCGAGGTGCTGCAGGTGATCGCGCCCGAAGCCCGCGAAGGGGGGCTCGAGGCCCGACGGGACTATTACCGCGATGTCATCCCCATCGCCGAAAATTACGGTTTCAGGCGCCTTGGTCAGCTCGATGTCGAGCAGAAGGTGGTCGGCGAATTCGATCCCGGCGCCTTCATCTTCTTCTCCTGGCCCAGCGCGGCGAATGCACAGGCCTTTCTCGACCGCCCGGATCTGCCCGAGATCCGGGCTCGGCGGTCCGATGGCTGGAGCGAACTCAAGATCTTCGACGATCTCGTGGAGGAAGACACGACATTGATACTCGATCCGAACAAGGATTATTCGATCGTCGTTGCGTGGTTCGATCCCGCAAATCCCGGCGACTACAGGCGCTATCTCGAGGGGATCGAGCCGGCGGTCGAGCGCGAGGGCGGGCGTTTCATCTACAAGATGCGCAACCCCACGCTCGAGACCAACGCGAACGCCGAGGTAGCTCCCGGACAGATCACCTTCGTCGAATGGGCCGACCGCGAGGGTTTTGCCCGCGTCCAGAAAACGCCCGAATATCTCGCCCACCGAAGCTATTTCGCATCGGGTACGACCAGGTTCGAGTTCTATTGGCTCGGCGTGACGGGCCGAGATCGCTGACACCGCTGCAACGAAGTCGGACATTCGCTCGGTAACGACCGGGACAGCCATATCCGGCCGCTCCGGTCGTCACACACGGTTCAAAACTGCGTGGTGAGCCGTACCCAGGCGCCACGGCCGGGGCCTGGCAGACGCTCGCCCAGCGGAACGTCGGATGCGCCGACACGGCTGCGGCCGGCGAGGTGGGGCTGGTACTGCTCGTCGAACAGGTTTTCCACGCCCGCTTCGATCCGCAGATCGGGACCGACCGCATAGCGGGCGAACAGGCCAACGACGGCGTAGCTGTCGCTCGGCTGCTCATCGTTCGATGCCGAGACGCGATCCTGTTTCGCCGCTGCCATGAGCTCCGCTCCGAATGACAGCCGGTCTCCGAGATAGGCTGCAGATAGCAGCAAATTGGCCGGGGCAATTCGATAGAGATCGTCGTCTATGTCGCGGCGCTTGCCCCTGACGAAGCTCGCGACGCCGGAAATCTCGAACCTCTCGACCGGGCGAAAGCTGAAATCGAGATCGGCGCCGTACAATTCGGCGTCCACATTCCCGAAGGTAAGGGGCGTGGGATCGCCATTCATGGCTGCGATCATCTCGACCGGGCTATCGATCACACCGACACTGTCGTCATACGGCACGCCTTGGATGAAGCCGTCGACCCGGCGATAGAACACGCTCGGTCGGAACGAAAATGCACCGGTTTCAAGGTCCAGACCGACTTCGGCGATCCACGCGGTTTCGGGCTCGATGCCCGGATTGCCGACATAGATATTTCCGTCCGCCAAGCCATAGCTAGCCTGTGTCGGCAGCCACCCGAATCGTTCGAGCAGGCTGGGCGCCCGCTCTTTGCGCGCCAGAGTCACACGCGGGGTGACGGCCCCAAGCGGCAGCCAGGTACGCATTACGCCGTCTACCGTGGTGTCCGACGCAGTCCGATCGGCCGCGGCGAAGGCTGCGGCGAGCGCTCGCGGACCCATTGGCACCGCGTTACCAAGCTGCGGCACTCCCGCCGAGTGTCCGGTGCGATCAATCCGGCCGCCCAGCTCGAACTCCACGCCTCCGATATCGCCGCGCCACTGCGCGAATGCGCCAAGCCGCTCGCTTCGGAAGTTGGGCTGCGCTTCGATGAAGAAGGCGGAATTGGTTGGATTGGTGATGTTTACGAACTTGTCGGTCAGTTCCGCATCCGCGCCGATCTGCACGTAATCCCGATCCGTGCCGAAGCGCACCGATCCCTCGGCTGTGGTGGTATCGGCATCGGCAAAGGTTGCGCGGGCGCGCATCGGCGAAGCGGCGGGTTGGCGGATCGTCTGATTGTCCATCAGGTGCCGCACCGCGACATGGCCGAGCCGCAGGTCGAGGTTGACGTTCTCTGCGATTTCGCCGCGAAATCCGCCCTGAACGAAATCGGTATCGAAGAACACTATGTCGAGCGCGAAGGGCGGATTGCCGGTTGGGTCGGTTTCGCTGCGGCGATATTCGATGAAGAGTTCGCCCGGCCCGGCACGGAAGCCGGCATGGGCACCGTAGAGGGTTCGTTCGAAGGAGGAGCCACCGACCGTGCCGTCGGCAAAGCTGTAATCGTCCCCTTCTTCCTTGCTGGCGATCACACCGAAGCGCCAGCGTTCATTGGCAAGGCCGATCAAGCCGCCAAGGGCATAACTGTCATCGGCGCTGCGGTATTGGCTTGCAAACCGCGCCTGGGGGGCAAGCGCCGATCCGCCGGTGAATTGCGTCTCCACCAACCGGGCATCGATCGCGCCGGCCAGCGATGGGCCTTGCGAGACCGGAGCCACACCGCGCGCGATCTCTATCCGGTCGAGGAGTATGGATGGCGCGTAATGCAGCGGCGGGTCCATCGCATTCGGGCCGCCGGTGGCGAAGCGCTGGCCATTTACGCGGCCGAGAACCCGCTGTCCGGAGAGGCCGCGATAGGAAAGCTGGCCGGATAGCGCGCCGTTCCCCACGAGAAAACCGCCCGGCGTCCGTGCCGCAATCGCTGCGGCATCGGGCGGCAGGGCGACTTGCTGGGGCGGTGCGACGACGTCTTCCGTCTCGCCATTGCGGCGCGGTGCTGTAACCGTAATCGTGTCGGTCAGAACCGGATCGGCGCCATCGGCGGCGTTCTCGTTCTCGGCCGAGACGGAATGGGTGGGAAACAGGGCGCAGGATGCGAGCAAGCTCGCCCTGCAAAGGGCGTTCAAAAACATGGTGATCTCGTTTGTTTGGTGTGCACGCGGGCGCGCCGCGGCATGCTGCCGGGCTACGCGCGAAAAATTGTAACCGGGTCAGGAATCCGTGGCGGCGCGCGCAGCGGCGGTCGCAAATGGCGGACCGGAGCAAGGGCGAGGGGCGGGAGATGACGAGTATCCGGCCCGATGCCGCCTGGTGCACTTGCGAACTCCGCCGGTTTTTCCGGAAGCATTCCGGTGAAGGCCAGGGCGGAGAATGCACAGTCGGCCTTGGAGGCCGTTGAAGCCGGTTGCTCGTCATCTAGGGGCGGCGTGTGGTGCCCCATCGCGGCATGATCGAGCGCATTGGGGGCCGCCGGTTCGTGAATTTTGGCGGATGCGAGCGCGCGGTAGAGCGCGTTCGTTTCCGGGCAGGGATCGATAGTGACGAAATGCGTCGTCGAGGGCGCGACCATATGGCCCGCCGGGACGATCGCATTCATCCCCAGCGCGGCCAGAAGCAGCGCGAGAAAGATGCCGGGGCGCATGACGGAGGTGCGACGAATGCGCGTCAGGAGAGAGAGGGGCGGCAACACGGGAGGGTATCGTCTATCCTGCGCGGTCTCGATCAAGATATATCGGGCATCTTCGCGCTGCCGCCCATATCGCTAGAACCCTTTCACGACAACCGCGCGAAATTCGCTACTCCGGGCGATGGTGTGCGGACATGCGGGCGCTTTGCCGATGCGGCCATGTCGGTTCCGGAAATCGATGCACCAAGTTGCGAGAGGCGGTCCTCGTTCAGGCTGTAATAGACCAGCTTGGCATCCTTGCGGGTTTCGACGAGCTCCGCTTTGCGCAAGACGCCGAGCTGCTGCGAAAGCGCAGGCTGGCCGATGCCGGACGCCTTCTCGATTTCGCCGACATTGAGTTCCCCGGCTCTCAATATCTGGACGACCCGGAACCGTAGCGGATGGGCGATGGCCTTCAGTTCCTCGATAGGTGCCTCGTCCATCATTTGCGCTTGCCCCTGCTGGCTTCACGCAGGAACCATGCGGTTTGATCCTTTGCCGCGAAGACCTCGTCCAGATTCTGGGTCGGCGGCGTGAGCAGAGGCTCGCCCAGGGTCCAATTGGCAGGCGCAAGCGCATTTTCCGCATCGATCGCCTGAAGTCCATCGAGCATGCGCAGCATTTCCGGAATTGAGCGGCCCATATTGGCCGGATAGCAGGTCATCGCCCGGATGACGCCGGTGGGATCGATGAAATAGGTCGATCGCACCGTCGCGCTGTCGCTATCCTGCGGCGAGACCATTCCGTAGGCTTCGCCGATCACCAGCGTAGGGTCCTCCACGATGGGAAACCGTATTTCGACATCGAAGCGGTCGCGGATCATGCGCAGCCAGGCGAAGTGCGAAAACAGGCTGTCGACGGAAAGCGCCATGAGCGCGCAATCGCGTTTCTCGAAATCGTCGGCCTGCCGGGCGAGCGCGACGAATTCGGTCGTGCAGACCGGCGTGAAATCCGCAGGGTGCGAAAACAGGATCAGCCATCGCTTCCTGAAGTTGGTCAGCTTGACCGGTCCTATCGTGCTCCGCGCCTCGAAATCGGGTGCGGTGTCGCCGATTCTCAGGCCCCGGGGAGCGCCTTCGTACTTTTCGCCCATATCCATCGCCAGACCCTTAGCACTTGACACACAGAAAGCAATACATATACACACTTTACGTAATCAAAGGAGTTTTGACATGGTTGGGCATGACGTGGCGTTGCAGGCGGCGGCGGAGCAGATCGGGCGCGCTCAGGATGAAAAGGCCCTGCGGCCCTCAATCGCGGGCTTTTTCGACGAAGCGACGAATACGGTCAGCTACGTGGTGCATGATCCCGCCACGTGCGAGGCTGCGATCATCGATTCGGTGCTCGATTACGAGGCTGCTGCCGGACGCACGTCATACGGGTCTGCGGACCGGATCGTCGAATACGTCAATTCCCATAATCTGAAAGTGACGTGGCTGATCGAAACGCATGCCCATGCCGATCATATTTCGGCTGCGCCCTATCTGCAGGAAAAGCTGGGCGGTAAGCTGGCTATCGGCGCCGAGATCATCCGGGTGCAGGAAGTGTTCGGCAAGCTTTTCAATGCCGGAACAGATTTCGAACGCGACGGATCGCAATTCGATCACCTCTTTACCGACGGGGAAAAATTCAATCTCGGCGAAATCGAGGGCATCGCTCTCCACGTGCCGGGGCACACGCCCGCGGACATGGCCTTCATTATCGGTGACGCGGCGTTCGTCGGCGATACGATCTTCATGCCGGATTTCGGGACCGCGCGGGCGGATTTTCCCGGCGGCGATGCACGCGAATTGTTCCGTTCGATCCGGCGGCTGCTCTCGCTTCCGGAAGATACGCGCCTGTTCCTGTGCCACGATTACAAGGCGCCGGGGCGCGATGAATATGCCTGGGAGACGACCGTCGGCCAGCAGCGCCGCGAAAACGTCCATGTAAAGGACGGCGTGAGCGAGGACGAGTTCGTCGAGATGCGTACCACGCGTGACAAGACGCTGGCGATGCCCAACCTCATCATGCCGTCGGTGCAGGTGAATATTCGCGGCGGGCGCCTGCCCGAGCCCGAGGATAATGGCGTCAGCTACATCAAGATCCCGGTGAACGCGGTATGATGCTGCCCGGTTTTCCCGAAGCGGCGCCGCTTGCGGGCTTGGTCGGCGGCATAGTGATCGGACTGGCAGCGGCGCTGATGTTGCTTGGCGCAGGCCGCATTGCCGGCGTGTCCGGCATAGCTGCGCGCGCGACCGGCATCGGCGACAGCGGCATGTCCAGATCGAGCGCCTGGATGTTCCTGATCGGCTTGCCGCTGGGGGCGCTGGTCGTTGCCATGGCAACGGGGGGGATCGATGCCAGCTTCGCCAGCCCTCTCTATCTCGCTGTCGCAGGGCTCGTGGTGGGCGTGGGGACGCGCCTTGGCAGCGGCTGCACCAGTGGCCACGGCGTCTGCGGTGTCAGCCGCTTCTCGCAGCGCTCGGTCGTCGCGACGCTCACCTTTATGGCTTTCGGCATTGCCACGGTCGCGGTGATGAACATGGCGGGACTGGAGGTGCTGCCATGATCCGGCGTCTGCTCCCCCCGCTGCTCTCGGGAACGCTGTTCGGGGCAGGCCTTGCACTGGGCGGAATGACCAATCCCGCCCGGGTGCGCGGCTTCCTCGACCTGTTCGGCGATTGGGATCCCACGCTCGCTTTCGTGATGGGCGGTGCGGTGATCGTCATGGCCATCGCCTGGCGCTTCCAACCACGCATGGCGCACCCATTCTTCGCGGAAAAATTCGCCCTGCCGGACCGCAGCGACCTGACCGCGCGCCTGATCGGCGGATCGGCGCTGTTCGGGATCGGCTGGGGTATCGCGGGCCTGTGCCCCGGGCCGGGTGTCGCGGCGCTCGTGATCGAGCCTGCGTCGGCGGCGATCTTCGTGGTCGCCATGCTTGCGGGCATGTTCCTGGTGCGCCTGATGGAAGGGAATGGATGATGGATATTCGAGAAGTTTCGCCAGGCTTCGCCGTGGCGCCGCAAATTCAACTCGCGGATATGCACGCCTTGAAAGAACGTGGATTCGCCACTCTGATCTGTAACCGGCCCGATGGCGAGGAAGAGACGCAGCCAAGCGTCGATGCAATGCGCGAAGCCGCGCAGGCGGCGGGAATCGCATTCCACCATATTCCGGTTTCGGGCGGCGCGTTTCCCGATGCGGCAGTCGCGGCCTTTCGCGCGGTTCGGCGCGGGACCGATGGGCCTGTGCTTGCCTATTGCCGTACCGGCACGCGCTCGATCACGCTCGAGACGCTGGCCAACCCGGATGGCATCGACCGCGACAAGCGGCTGAAGCGCGCCGCCTCCGCCGGGTACGACCTCGGCACTCTACGCGACACGCTCGGCTGACGCATTCGGGAGAAGACAGATTTCCAAATCGCATACAGTCGTCGTGATCGGCGGGGGCGCGGCAGGCATCGCGACGGCCGCCTCGCTGCTCAAACGCCGCCCCGGTCTCGACATCGCGATTGTCGAGCCGGCCGATACCCATGCCTATCAACCGGGCTGGACGATGGTTGGCGGCGGGATCTTCGAACCCGAAGTCACGCGGCGACCGATGGCCAGCGTGATGCCGCGCGGCGTCGAATGGATCAGGGCGGCGGCCAAATCCTTCCAGCCGGACGATAATCAGGTGACGCTCGAGGACGGCTCCACCCTGCGCTACGAGGTCCTTGTCGTCGCCCCAGGTATCCGGCTGGCTTGGGAGAAGATTTCCGGTCTCGAGGACACGCTGGGCAAGAACGGCGTCACCTCCAACTACCGGTACGATCTGGCTCCCTATACGTGGGAACTGGTTCAGAGCATCACCTCGGGCCGGGCCATCTTCACGCAGCCACCCATGCCGATCAAATGCGCCGGTGCGCCGCAGAAGGCGATGTATCTATCCTGCGACCATTGGCGCCGTGAAGGCATGCTCGACCGGATCGATGTCGAATTCTGCAATGCGGGCGGGGTGCTGTTCGGCGTTCCCGATTATGTTCCCGCGCTGATGAGCTATGTCGAGAAATACGATATCGGGCTCCGGCTGGGCCACAATCTGGTGTCCGTCGACGGCCCGGCGCAGCAGGCCGTTTTCAAGACCGAAGACGGCGAGGTGACTCGCGATTTCGATATGCTTCATGTCGTTCCGCCACAGGTTGCGCCCCAGTTCCTTGCCGACAGCCCCCTGGCGGCCGAAAGCGGCTTTACCGACGTCGATCAGCATACCTTGCGCCATAACCGCTACGACAATGTCTTCGGACTTGGCGATGGTGGATCGATGCCCAATGCCAAAACGGCGGCAGCGGCGCGAAAACAGGCGCCGGTCGTCGCGGTGAATGTGCTGCAACAGCTTGCCGGGCGGGGGCCGAAGGCGGGATATGATGGCTATGGATCCTGCCCGCTGACGGTCGAGCGCGGGAAAATCGTCCTCGCCGAATTCGCCTATGGCGGCAAGCTTGCCCCAAGCTTCCCGACCTGGCTGATCGATGGAACCAAGGCGCAGCGCCTGTCCTGGATGCTCAAGGCCGATGCACTGCCCTGGATCTATTGGAACGGCATGCTCAAGGGGCGCGAATGGCTTGCCGGTCCCGGCAATATGATCGCGCAGTAGGAAAGGACGCTTCCGGTGTTTTCGCGCTACCTGCCGATCCTCGAATGGGGCCGGACATACAACCGGAACGTCCTGACGGACGATCTGATGGCGGCCGTGATCGTCACCATCATGCTGATCCCGCAAAGCCTGGCCTATGCGCTGCTGGCGGGCCTGCCGCCGGTGGTGGGGCTCTATGCCTCGATCCTGCCGCTGGTGCTTTATGCCGTGTTCGGGACCAGCCGCACGCTGGCGGTGGGGCCGGTGGCCGTGATCTCGCTGATGACCGCGTCGGCCGCGGGTGCGATCGCGGAACAAGGCACAGCGCAATATCTGGAGGCGGCGATCACGCTCGCCATGCTTTCGGGGGTGATGCTGGCGATCCTCGGTATTCTGAGGGCGGGCTTTCTCGCCAACCTCCTCTCGCATCCGGTAATCAGCGGGTTTATAACCGCATCCGGCATTCTCATCGCGACCAGTCAGCTCAAGCACATTCTCGGGGTGACAGCGGGAGGCGACAACTGGCCGGACATGCTCGGCTCGCTTGCGGCATCCATAGATGAGACGAATGGCTGGACGCTGGCCATCGGCATCCCGGCGACCATGTTCCTGTTCTGGGTTCGCAAGGGCGCCAAGCCGGCGCTGCAGAAAGTGGGCCTGCCTGAACGGGCGGCGGATATGACGGCCAAAGCCGGCCCGGTGGTTGCGGTCGCGCTGACGATTCTGGCCGCGATCGCTTTCGATCTGCAAGATAAGGGCGTCAACATTGTCGGCGCGATCCCACAGGGCCTGCCACCCTTCGCAGTGCCATCGACCGACCTGGCGCTGATCGAGCAATTGTGGGTCCCCGCGCTGCTGATTTCGATCATCGGCTTCGTCGAAAGCGTTTCGGTAGCGCAGACGCTGGCCGCCAAGCGCCGCCAGCGCATTTCACCGGATCAGGAACTGATCGGCCTGGGTGCGGCCAATGTCGCCAGCGCGTTTTCCGGTGGCTATCCGGTGACGGGCGGTTTCGCCCGCTCCGCAGTCAATTTCGATGCCGGTGCGCAAACCCCTGCCGCGGGCGCCTATACCGCTGTGGGCATTGCGCTCGCCACGCTGTTCCTCACGCCGCTGTTGTTTAGCCTGCCTATCGCCACGCTGGCGGCAACCATCATCGTTGCCGTGCTCAGCCTGGTCGACCTCAAGACACCCGGCCGCCTGTGGCGCTATTCGAAAGCGGATTTCGCCGCGCATATCGCCACGATCGCCATTACGTTGATCGCCGGTGTCGAGATGGGCGTGATCGCGGGCGTGGTCGTGGGGCTGCTGCTGTATCTCTGGCGCGCCAGCCGCCCGCACGCCGCAATCGTCGGGCGGGTTCCGGAGACCGAGCATTTCCGCAATGTCGAGCGGCACGAGGTCTTCACCGTGCCGCATGTGCTCTCGATCCGTATCGATGAGGCGCTGACCTATCTCAATGCCCGCTGGCTGGAGGAATACGTCCTCGAGGAAGTGGCCGAGCGGCCCGCCGTGCGTCACGTGATCCTGATGTGCAGCGCGGTCAATGCCATCGATGCCTCGGGCCTGGAAAGCCTGGAAGCAATCAACCACCGGCTGGGCGATGGCGGCATCGGTCTCCACCTGTCGGAGGTGAAGGGGCCGGTGATGGACCGGCTGCAGCGGTCGCATTTCCTCGAAGAGCTGAACGGCCAAGTCTTCCTTTCCCAATCGCGCGCTTTCGAAAAATTGGCATCCGACGATGGTGCACCGCCCGAACCGCACGATCACTATCTGGCGCGCGGCCTTATCTGACCGAACGTGCTCCGGTCCGGGGAAGAACGTTGGTGACGCAACCCAGCACCAAAGTTCATTTATGGAAAAATCGTATTTGAGAGGGGCGAGAACCCCTCCGGAAGCTCGTGAAAAGGCGAGTTGCGCGCCACTCATCACCGATTGCAAATTCGATTACATTAAATGATAAATAAACCTTCTCGGCAAGGTGTGGGTGAGGTAAGGCTATGCAGCGAAAGGAGGCCGATATGTCCGGTTCCAGTTACCTTCTGCCGATCCTGATGTCTGGCCTCGCGATGGTCTTCGGCGGCACGCTTGTGAATGCCTCGGACACCACCGATGCCGACGCCAAGGCACTGCATATGGCGCTCGACGATGAATATCGGGCCGAAGCGACCTATGCTGCGGTCATCGAAGCCTTTGGCGAAGTGCGTCCCTTTATCAGGATCATCGACGCGGAACGGCGCCACGCTGCCCGGGTGAAGGCGGAAATGGACCGGCTCGGTATCGGCTATGATCCGGCCAATCCCTATCTCGGCTCGATCCCGGCACCGCCGACATTGCTGGCGGCCTGCGAGCAGGGCGTTTCTGCCGAGATCGAGAATATCGCGCTTTACGACCGCCTACTCCCGACCATTCGGGACCAAGGAGTGCGAGCGGTCCTGAGCAATCTTCAGCGGGCATCTCGCGAACGTCACCTTCCCGCTTTCGAGCGTTGTGTCGCCCGCGGTGGGCAGGCCGGGCGAGGCCCCGGCCGCCGTCGCTAGAGCCCTGTTCCTGTTACCAGAGAGGACTTTTCCCATGTCTCTTCACATTGGCGATACCGCGCCGAACTTTACCGCAGCCACCACCGCTGGCGAGATCGAGCTGCATAGCTGGTCGGGCGATAGCTGGGTGTTCTTCTTCAGCCACCCCGCAGATTTCACCCCCGTCTGCACCACGGAAATGGGCATGACCGCTAAGCTTGCCGAGAAATTCGAACAGCGCAACGTGAAGCCTCTCGGACTGTCGACCGATACGGTCGAGGAGCATTGCAAGTGGGTAAAGGACGTCGACGAAACCCAGGGCGTAACGCTTCGTTTCCCGATCGTTGCCGATCCCGATCTGAAGATCGCCCGGCTTTACGACATGATTCATCCGGACGAGAGCGAGACGGCTGCTGTTCGCTCCGTCTTCATCATCGATCCGCAGAACAAGATCCGTCTGACGATGACCTATCCGATGAGCGTCGGGCGCAATTTCGATGAGATCCTGCGGGTCGTCGACAGCCTCCAGACCGGTGATCGGGCGGGGATCGCCACGCCCGCCAACTGGAAGCCCGGCGAGGACGTGATCATCCCGCCTTCGGTCAGCGATGAAGAGGCGCGCGAGAAATTCCCGCAAGGGTTCGAGACGATCAAACCCTATCTGCGCACCACGAAGCTAGGGTGAGGGCCGCAGGGACGCGTCCCCTTGCCCCGCCTCGGGGGCGCGCCCTAGACCCATGCACAGACTGACAAGGTAGGCCCATGTTCGAACAGTTCGACGCCCTCTTGCTCGCACGCATACAGTTCGCCTTCACGGTGAGCTTCCACTTCTTTTTTCCGGCCTTCACGATCGGGCTTGCGAGCTTTCTGATGGTTCTCGAGGGGCTGTGGCTCAAGACCGGCAGGCAGCTTTATCTGGACCTGTTCAAATACTGGGTGAAGATCTTCGCCATCGTATTCGCGATGGGCGTCGTGTCCGGCATCGTCATGAGCTATCAGTTCGGCACCAACTGGGCCGTATTCTCGGACGTTGCCGGGCCGGTGATCGGGCCGCTGATGGCCTATGAAGTGCTGACCGCCTTTTTCCTCGAAGCGGGGTTCCTCGGGGTGATGCTGTTCGGCATGAACAAGGTCGGCAAGAAGCTGCATTTCTTCGCGACCTGCATGGTGGCCTTGGGCACCTTCGTATCCGCCTTCTGGATCCTGTCAGTGAATAGCTGGATGCAGACGCCCACAGGCTTCGAAATGGCTGCCAACGGGC
This sequence comes from Erythrobacter aureus, assembly GCF_003355455.1. Taxonomy (NCBI): domain Bacteria; kingdom Pseudomonadati; phylum Pseudomonadota; class Alphaproteobacteria; order Sphingomonadales; family Erythrobacteraceae; genus Erythrobacter; species Erythrobacter aureus. The sequence goes on along the minus strand of NZ_CP031357.1, from coordinate 83,088 downwards.
AGATTCTCCCGGGCGAAAGCTGGTGGGACATCGTGTTCAATCCGAGCTTTCCCTATCGCCTGGTCCATACGGTCATGGCCGCTTATCTGACCACTGCCTTCGTGGTGGGCGGGGTGGGGGCGTGGCACCTGCTCAAGGACCGGACCAACCTCCATGCGCGCAAGATGTTCTCGATGGCGATGTGGATGGCCGCGATCGTCACGCCGCTCCAAATCTTCGCGGGCGATCTGCATGGTCTCAACACGCTGGAACACCAGCCGCAGAAGGTAATGGCGATGGAGGGGCATTTCGACAGCCACCCCGATGGTGCGCCGCTGATCCTGTTCGGGATACCGAATAGCGCGGAAAAGCGGGTCGATTACGCGATCGAAATCCCCAAGGCTTCTTCGCTCATTCTCAAGCACGATGCCGATGCGCCGCTGGCCGGGCTCGATACCGTACCCGACGACGAAGAACCGCCCGTAGGGATGGTCTTCTGGTCGTTCCGTATAATGGTCGGCCTCGGTTTTGCCATGCTCGGAATCGGTCTGTGGAGCCTCTACGCACGATGGCGAAAGAACCTTTACGATTGGCCGTTGCTGCACAAGGCGGCGGTCGTCATGGGGCCGTCGGGCTTCATCGCCGTGCTGGCGGGCTGGATAACCACCGAAGTCGGACGTCAACCTTACGTCGTTTACGGCTTGCTAAGGACCGCCGACGCGGCAAGCCCGCTCGACGCGCCCGCCGTAGCGGTTTCCCTGCTGGCATTCATTGTCGTCTATTTCGCCGTCTTCGGCATCGGCATTTGGTATATCCTGCGCTTGATGAGCCATGCACCGCATGTCGGCGAACTGGGGGCGAAGCGCGGCGATACGGGGCCGATCCGCACTGCCGGTATCACACCCGGCCCCACCCAGAACCCGGGCCATGATGAACCGCTGCCGACCGAGAAGGAGGAGGGATAATGGACCTCACCGTCATCTGGGCCTTTATCATCGCCTTTGCCGTCTTCGCCTATGTGGTGATGGACGGGTTCGACCTGGGCATCGGCATTCTCTTCCCGACCTTCGATGTGGGCCGCGAACGCGACCGAGCGATGAATTCGATCGCGCCCGTATGGGACGGCAACGAAACCTGGCTCGTGCTTGGCGGAGGCGGGCTGTTCGCGGCCTTCCCGCTTGCCTATGCCGTGATTCTGCCCGCGACCTACCCGCTGATCATCGCAATGCTGCTGGGGCTGGTCTTCCGCGGCGTGGCCTTCGAATATCGCTGGCGCGATCCGGGGCACAGGCGTTTGTGGGATGCCGCCTTCACCGGCGGTTCGCTGGTGGCAGCCATGGCTCAGGGCATGACTCTGGGCGCATTGCTGCAGGGTATAGAAGTGATCGACCGCGCCTATGCCGGAAGCTGGTTCGACTGGCTGACACCCTACACATTGCTGTGCGGTCTCGGCGTCGTCGCCGGCTATGCATTGCTCGGCAGCACCTGGCTGATTTGGAAGCTCGACGGGCCGGGCCAGGCACACGCCCGCAAGCTCGCTTTGCGTTCGGCTCTTGCAACCATCGTGCTGATGGGGGCGGTCAGCCTTTATAACGTGTTCCTCAACGCCGAATATGCCGAACGCTGGCTGACGGCGCCGGAAATCTACTTTGCCGCGCCCGTCCCGATCCTGACCGCCATCGTCGCGCTGTCGATGATCCAGGCCATCCGCAAGGCCCGGAACAGCAAGCCATTCTGGCTTTCCATCGCGCTGTTTTTCTTCGGAATGGCCGGGCTGGGCGTGACGATGTGGCCCTATGTGGTGCCGCCCGGCGTGACCATCTGGGATGCCGCCGCACCCGAGCGGAGCCAGGTCTTCATGCTGATCGGGGTGGCCATCACCTTGCCGCTCATCATTGCCTATACGGCCTGGGCCTATTGGGTCTTTCGCGGCAAGGTCGCCGACGAGGGGTATCATTGATGGCCTGGCTGCCGGAACGCGAACCGCCCCTGTGGCGGCGCCTGGCCTGGATGGCGGCGATCTGGCTGGCAAGCGTCGCAGTGCTGGGAGCTGTCGCTTGGATTATCAGGCTGTGGCTGGCCCCGTGACGCAGGCCGTCGAAGCCTCCTAGATCGTGAATGCGATCCGGTGGTTTGGCGCATAGCAAAGTGTGATCGTGGTCACCGGACGATCGTCGAGCCAGGTGGTCCGTTCCATGGTAAGCAGTGCCTTGCCATCGATCGTGCCGAGCATTTCGGCCGTGTGCCGATCGGCATTGGTCGCCAACAATGCCACCTCGCCGCGTGTGAAAGGCACGGTTCGCACCAGCCATTCATTGGCGCTTAGCGTACCGAGTTCGGCATGTTCGAACTGCGGAACCGTGGCGAGATTGATCCAGCGGGTCTCGAACGCGAACGGGGCTTCATCGGCCAGATGCAGCGTCTCGAGATAGACGGAACGCACATCGCCCCCAGCCTTCAGACGTTCCGCCACCGCCGGTGGTGGCGATGCCAGCTTTCGCTCGATAATCTCGCAGCGATAGGTGCTACCGGCCTCTTCGACCTGCTCGCGCAGCAGTTGGATGCGCAAGCTCGCCTGCGGTAGCGGCAGCGGGCGCACGCGCGTGCCACCTTTGCGCTTGCGCTCTACCAGGCCTTCCTCGGCCAATGCCTGCAGCGCGCGATTCACCGTTGTGCGCGAACAGCCGTATTCCTGCGCGAAATCGGCCTCGCCCGGGATCAGTTCGCCCAGCTTCCATTCGCCTGCGACGATGCGCGCGCGGATCGCGTCGCGAATGCCGCGATGGGTGTTCGCATTCACAGGGCTGCGCCAAGCTCGCGGATCGTGCGGGCAAAACGGGATCGGATTTCGGGAGCGCGACGATGTTCGCCGTCTTGAACGATATGCCGACCCGCCGCCCAAACATCGCTGACCGCGCGCGCCTCAACTCCGAAGATCCACGCATCGAGCCGCTGGTCCGCCTCGGGCCAGTCGAGGAAGGGCAGATCGTCGCGCAGTGCCACGACATCGGCGAGCTTGCCTGTCTCGATCGATCCCGCATTGCGTCCGATCGCTTGCGCGCCGCCGCGTGCGGCGCGTTCATAGAGATAGCGACCATTGGATCGGGTGATATCGTCGGTCAGCACGGCGCGTTGGCGATGGGCCAGACGCTGCGAGAGTTCAAGCATGCGCAACTCTTCTGCGACCGAGATCCGGATGTTCGAATCGGAACCAATTCCGAGGCGCCCCTTCGCGGTGAGATAAGCTTGCGCGGGGAAGATACCGTCGCCGAGATTCGCCTCGGTGGTCGGACACAGGCCCGCCACTGCATCGGATGCCGCGAGATCGGATGTTTCACGGGCATTGAGATGTGTTGCATGGATGAGGCACCAGCGCTTGTCGACGGGCAGGTTGTCGAGCAGCCAGCGCACCGGGCGCGCGCCGAGATGGGCCTCAACCTCTTCGACTTCCTTTACCTGTTCGGCGGCGTGGATATGAAAAGGGCCGTCTGGGCACAGCGCCAGGCACATCTCGAGTCCCTCGCGGTCCACCGCACGCAGCGAATGCGGGGCCACGCCGAGCCGGAAGTCGGCTGGCATATCGCGGGCGCATCCCGAAATCCGCGTGTAAAGCGCCTCGAACGCCGCAGCCGAACTGCCGAAGCGCAACTGACCGTCCTTAAGCGGGCGTCCGTCGAGCCCGCCATGGGTATAGAGCACGGGAAGATGAGTCAGGCCGATCCCGCTGCTCTTACTCGCGGCGAAGATGCGCTGCGAAGTCTCGGCCAGATTGTCGAAATGTCCGCCGCCCACCTGGTGATGGAGGTAATGAAACTCTGCCGAAGCGGTGTAGCCTGCTTCCGCCATTTCGAGCTGCACCAGTGCGGCGATCGCCTCCATATGATCGGGCGCAAGGATGTCGAGGAAGCGATACATGACTTGCCGCCACGTCCAGAAATCGTCGGCCCCGGCGGGGCCGCGGGCTTCGGCCAGTCCGGCCATCGCGCGCTGGAAACTGTGGGTGTGGACATTGGCCATACCGGGCAGTGCAGTGCCGACCGCCGCGGCTGCGTTGAAGCCGCGAGGCGAGACTTCGGCGATGACCCCTGCTTCGTCCACATGGATTGCGTGATCGGCGAGCCAGCCCGAGGGTGTGAGGACCTGTCGTGCGGAAATTATGCTTCCCATTGGCCGTTGTGCCTTTCCAATATTATGTGTATACATAATCACACAGCGAGGAGTAACGCAAGTATATGACGGGTCGGGTGTTCATCAATTGCAGGGCCGCGACGATGGTCGCGGATGAAGTCGGCTATGGGCTGATCGACGATGCGGCGATCGCGGTCGATGAAGGGCGGATTGCCTGGATCGGGCCGCGTGGCGTCCTTCCCCGGGGGCATGATGGTTGGGAGCAGGTCGATCTTGGCGGTAAGCTCGTCACTCCGGCGCTGGTGGATTGCCACACTCATCTCGTTTTCGGCGGCGATCGCAGCCGCGAGTTCGCGCTGCGCCTGGAAGGCGCGAGCTATGAGGAGATTGCGAAGGCAGGGGGCGGCATTCGCTCGACGGTCGCTGCCACCCGCGAGTCCACCGGGGAAGGGCTGCTCGCCAGCGCTCTACGCCGCGTCGACGATTTGATTGCAGACGGTGTGGCGGTGATCGAGGTCAAGTCCGGATACGGGCTTACGATCGAACACGAGATGCGTATGCTTCGCGTTGCACGGGCGATCGAAACCGAACGGCCCGTTCGTATCGTGACAAGCTGGCTTGCCGCCCATGCGCTGCCGCCCGAATTCGAGGGCGAGGCAGACCGTTATATCGACGAGGTTGTCATCCCGGGCCTCGAGGCCGCCGCTGCCGAGGGCCTGGTCGATGCTGTCGACGGGTTCTGCGAAGGGATCGGCTTTTCTCCCGAACAGATCCGCCGGGTATTCGAAACCGCGCGCAATCTTGGCATCCGTGTCAAACTGCATGCCGAGCAGTTGAGCGACCTCAAGGGTGCGGTTCTGGCCGCCGAACATGATGCCTTGTCAGCCGATCACCTGGAATGGCTCGCGCCCGAGGATGTCCCGAAGCTGGCGGAAAAGGGTGTGGTGGCGGTGCTTCTCCCCGGCGCATTCTACGCCCTGCGCGAAACGCGTCTGCCACCAATGGATGCGCTGCGTGAACAGGGCGTGGCAATGGCGCTGGCTACCGATTGCAACCCGGGCAGCTCACCGCTCTCTTCGCTTCGACTGGCCATGAACATGGGCTGTACGCTGTTTGGCATGACGGCGGAAGAAGCGCTGGCTGGTGCGACGCGGAACGGGGCCAAGGCGCTTGGGCTGGAGGCCGATTACGGCACGATCGAAGCAGGCAAGCGCGCCGACCTTGCGGTGTGGGATGCGCCCCACCCGGACTATCTCAGCTATTGGATCGGCGGACGCTTGCTGCGCGGTCGCATTGTTGCAGGAACCCATCACCATGCATGACTTGCTGTCGCCCGGATCGCTCGGCCTAGCCGAGCTGGAAGCACTTTATCGCTCCTCCGGTTCCTTCCGGATCGATGATGCCGCCATGGCGGCGGTGGCGCAATCGGCCGATCGGCTGGGCGCGGCGGTCGGCTCGGGAGAGGCGATCTACGGGGTCAATACCGGCTTCGGCAAGCTGGCCAGCGTGCGCATCGGGGCAACCGATCTCGGGACGCTCCAGCGCAATCTCGTCCTTTCGCATAGCGCCGGTTTCGGCGAACCGCTCGCCCCCGAGATCGTGCGCTTCATAATCGCCCTCAAGTGCCTTTCGCTTGGGCGCGGGGCATCGGGCGTTCGCCCGGTGGTGGTGGAGCGCCTCCAACAGCTGGTGGAGGCGGGCGTTACTCCCGTAGTGCCTGAGAAGGGATCGGTCGGCGCCTCGGGCGATCTCGCACCGCTTGCCCATGTCGCGGCGACGCTGATCGGCGAGGGCGATGCCTTCTATCGCGGCGAGCGCATGGCGGCAGGCAGCGCGCTCCAGCGCGCCGGGCTCGAACCGCTGGTGCTCGAAGCCAAGGAAGGCCTTGCCCTGCTCAACGGCACGCAGGTTTCGACCGGGCTGGCTCTTGCCGCGCTGTTCGATAGCTGGCGGCTGGCAATCAATTCTCTCGTGACGACCGCGCTGTCGCTCGATGCCGCGATGGGTTCGACAGCGCCGTTCCGAGAGGAAATCCACACGCTGCGCGGTCATCGCGGGCAGATCGCCGCGGCGGAGGCTATTCGTGCCCTGCTCGAAGGCTCGCAGATCCGCGAGAGCCACCGCGAGGACGATTTGCGGGTGCAGGATCCCTATTGCCTGCGCTGTGCGCCGCAGGTGATCGGTGCCTGCCTCGACCAGCTCGCCCATGCGGGCAATGTCCTGCGGATCGAGGCCAATGCCGCGACCGACAACCCGCTGGTGCTGTCCGATGGAAGCATCGTCTCTGGCGGCAATTTCCATGCCGAACCGGTCGGCATGGCGGCGGATGGGATTGCCATTGCCGTGTCCGAGATCGGCGCCATCGCCCAGCGTCGCATCGCGCTATTGGTCGATCCGGCGCTGAGCTTCGGCCTTCCTGCATTTCTCGCGCCGTCGCCGGGTCTGCAATCGGGCCTTATGATCGCCGAAGTCACCAGCGCTGCTCTGATGAGCGAGAACAAGGCGCTTGCCAATCCGCGCGTGGTCGATTCCACCCCGACCTCGGCCAATCAGGAGGATCATGTGTCCATGGCCTGCCATGGCGCGCGGCGGCTGTTCGAAATGAACGCCAACCTCGCCGCCATCCTCGGTATCGAGGCGATGACGGCCGCGCAGGGCGTCGAATGCCGGGCCCCGCTGGAGACCAGCGCGAGCCTGAAAGCAGCGATGAAGCGTATCCGCTCGGCCTCGCCCGCATTGACCGGAGACCGGCTGATGGAACCCGACATCGCGGCCATGGCGGACCTGCTCGGCTCCGCGGTTCTGGCCGAGGGCATTGCCGCCGAAACAATCGCGGGTTTCGATCCATGAGCCCCGTCACCGTCGTCCGCGGTACCTCGCCAATCGTGCTGGCGCAGCCGCATTCAGGGACTTTCGTGCCTGCGGACATCTGCGCGAAGCTGACCGAACGTGGGGCGATGCTCGCCGATACCGACTGGCATATCCCCCAGCTCTATGACGGCCTCGTCCCGCAAGCGACGGTCGTGCGCGCCGAATTCAATCGCTATGTTATCGACGCCAACCGCCCGCCCGACGGGGCGAGTCTCTATCCCGGGCAGAACACCACCGGCCTGGTGCCGCTGGTCGATTTCGAGAACCGGCCGCTGTGGCACGAAGAGCCGGATGAGAATGAGATTGCCCGGCGCCGCGAGGCCTTCCACGCGCCTTATCACGCCGCGCTGCGCGCGGAACTCGACCGCGTGCGTGCGGCGCATGGTTTTGCCGTGCTCTATGATTGCCACTCGATCCGGTCGCGTCTGCCTTTCCTGTTCCAGGGCACGCTGCCCGATCTCAATATCGGCACCAATGGCGGTGCGACCTGCGGGCAGGCAATCGAGCGCGCTGCCGCCATCGCCTGCGCCAATGGCCCTTACAGCTATGTCGTAAATGGCCGCTTTCGTGGCGGCTGGACCACGCGACATTACGGTCATCCCGGCAAGAACATCCACGCGATTCAGATGGAAATCGCGCAATCGACCTACCTTCAATCGGAAGAAACGCCCTTCACTTTCAGTCCAGACAAGGCCGCCGACCTGCGCGACACGCTCGCCGAGATATTCGACGGCATCGAAAGCACTTTCGGAGATCTTACATGACCATCGACCGCCGTAATGCCCGAGATATCAAGGCGCCCACCGGGCCTGAACTCACCTGCCGCAGCTGGCAGGCCGAGGCGCCGTTCCGCATGATCCAGAACAATCTCGACCGCCAGGTGGCGGAAAATCCCGATGAGCTGGTTGTCTATGGCGGGATCGGCCAGGCGGCCCGTAGCTGGCAGGATTTCGAACTGATCCTGTCCAGCCTCAAGACCCTTTCCGACGATGAAACGTTACTGGTCCAGTCGGGCAAGCCGGTCGGCGTGTTTCGCACGCATGCCGATGCGCCGCGCGTGCTTATCGCCAATTCCAACATCGTGCCGCACTGGGCCAATTGGGACCATTTCAGCGAACTCGATAGGAAGGGCTTGATGATGTACGGCCAGATGACGGCCGGTAGCTGGATCTACATCGGCACGCAGGGCATCGTGCAGGGCACGTATGAAACCTTCGTCGAGGCGGGTCGCAGACATTATGACGGCGATCTCACGGGCAAGTGGATCCTCACCGGCGGCCTGGGCGGCATGGGCGGTGCGCAACCCCTCGCCGCGGTGATGGCGGGAGCATGCTGCCTGGCGGTCGAATGCAATCCCGAAAGCATCGATTTTCGCCTGCGCACGCGGTATCTTGACGAGAAGGCCGACAGTGTGGACGAGGCGCTGGCGATGATCGAGCGCTGGACCGCCGCAGGCGAGGCGAAATCGGTTGGCCTGCTCGGCAATGCCGCCGAAATCTTCCCCGAACTGGTGAAGCGCGGCGTGCATCCTGACATCGTTACCGACCAGACCAGCGCGCACGATCCGGTGAATGGCTACCTTCCCGAAGGCTGGACCATGGGCGAATGGCGGGCCAAGCGCGAAAGCGATCCTAAAGCGGTCGAGAAAGCCGCGCGCGCCTCGATGCGCAAGCAGGTCGAGGCCATGCTGGCGTTCTGGGACGCAGGCGTGCCCACGCTCGATTATGGTAACAACATCCGTCAGGTCGCGCTGGAGGAGGGGCTGGAAAACGCCTTCGCCTTCCCCGGTTTCGTACCGGCCTATATCCGCCCGTTATTCTGCCGCGGCGTTGGGCCATTCCGATGGGCCGCGCTCTCGGGCGATCCGGAAGATATCTACAAGACCGACGCCAAGGTGAAGGAACTGCTGCCCGACGACCACCACCTGCATCACTGGCTCGACATGGCGCGCGAACGGATTGCCTTTCAGGGCCTGCCCGCACGCATTTGCTGGGTCGGGCTCGGCGACCGTCACCGCTTGGGCATGGCGTTCAACGAAATGGTCGCGAATGGCGAACTGAAAGCACCCGTGGTGATCGGCCGCGATCACCTTGATTCCGGTTCGGTCGCCAGCCCTAACCGCGAGACCGAGGCGATGAAGGACGGCTCGGATGCGGTCAGCGACTGGCCGCTGCTCAATGCCTTGCTCAACACGGCCAGCGGCGCGACCTGGGTGAGCCTGCACCACGGCGGCGGTGTGGGCATGGGCTTTTCGCAGCATGCCGGCATGGTGATCGTCGCCGACGGGACCGAGGACGCCGCACGCCGTCTCGAACGGGTGCTGTGGAACGATCCAGCGACCGGCGTCATGCGCCATGCCGATGCGGGTTACGAGGAAGCGCTCGACTGCGCGCGGGAAAAGGGGCTGGACCTGCCCGCCATCCTCGGCGGTTAGGCCGCTGGTCGCGACTATCTCCTTGGCCACCGCATGAGTCCTCGCGGGTGTAGTTGTGGGGTACCCGCGAAGGGCTTGCGCATGGCTGGACGTTTCCTGCGGATCGGCGGAACCCGTTTGTCGAACAGGCTTTGCGGTGCCGGTATGACCGGCTAGCCTGAGCTGCACGATCTCAGGGGAGAGTCTCGCATGACCCGCACTTACACTCGCATCGCTTCGGCGATCGCTATCGCTTGCGCCACGGCTTCGACACCTGCCGTCGCGCAGGATCACTCCGCGCATCACAGCAGGATGTCCGCCAGCGAGCGTGAAGCCGCCAAACTTCACGATTTGTTCGCGCGCAGCGAAGCCGCCATGCTCGACCGCAATCCGGTCAGCGCTTTTTTCCGTGGCGATTTCTCCGATGCCGACAAACTCGGCGATTTTTCGCCTGCGGGTTATGCGGCGGACCGTGCGGCTGCGGAAGCCAATCTCGCCGAACTCGCCACTATCGACCGCTCGGCGCTGGGCGAAACAGATCGCATTGCCTACGACGTGTTTGCATATACGCAGCAGCGCACGCTGGCGATGACCGCGCCCGATGTGCTGCCGACTGTGCTCGCCCTGCCGATAGATCACTTTCGCGGGCTGCATGTTTATTATCCGCGCCTTTCCGCACCCGGGGCGCTGATGCCCTTCGATACGGTCGAGGATTACGAGAACAATTTCAGCCGCCACCGCGCCATGGCGCAGGTGATCGACGATGCCATCGCCCGCTTCCGCGCTGGGGCATCTGCAGGCATTACCCTGCCGCGCATGTCGGTGGAGTTGATGATCGAACAGCTCGGTCTGCAAATCGATACGCCGGTCGAGCAGAGTCCCTATTGGGCGCCGGTGGCGAATTTTCCCGATACGGTCCCGCAAAGCGCGCACGAGGAGTTGATCGACAGGCATCGTGAAACGTTGACGGGCACACTGATCCCTGCGCTCGCCAAGCTGCGCGATTATCTCGCGAATGAATATCTGGAACAATCGCGCATCAGCATCGCGGCGACCGACAATCCCGGCGGCGACGCCTATTACGCCTACCGGATCGAGGAAAATACCACGCTGCCGCTGACCGCGCGGCAGATCCACGAAATCGGCCTGGCCGAAGTCGCCCGGATCAATGCGGCCATCGATGCGGCCAGGGCGGAGGCCGGCGGTCGGACGGGCAAGACCTATACAACCAAGGCCGATTTGCAGGCCGCTTGGTACGAGGTTGCCGGGCAGGTCGACCCGCTGATGGACGAGGTTTTCCTGCGCAAGCCCGAGACCGAACTCAGGATCGAACCCTACGAGCCCTATCGCGAGAAGTTCTCTCTCGCGGCAAGCTACATGCCCGGCAAGGCCGATGGGTCACGCCCTGGCACGTTCTATTTCAGCGGCTACAACGTGGCCGAAAGACTGCTCGGCACTTCGATCTCGCTCTATATGCATGAAGGCAATCCGGGCCATCACTTCCAGTCGATGTTCGCGATCGAGAACGAGGACCTGCCGGAATTCATGCGCTATGGCGGGTTTACTGCTTTCAGCGAAGGCTGGGGTCTCTATGCCGAAAGCCTGGGCTACGAACTCGGCCTGTATGACGATCCGGTCGAGCGGCTGAAGGCGCTGGAGGGTGGCGAGATGCTGCGCGCGGTGCGGCTGGTGGTCGATACCGGCATGCATGCGCTCGGCTGGAGCCGCGAAAAAGCCATCGACTTTATGATGGCCAACGGCGCCGCGCGCGATTTCGCGGAAAGCGAGACCGCGCGTTACATCGTGATGCCGGCACAGGCGCTCGCCTACAAAACGGGCGAACTGAAGATCAAGCAACTGCGCGCCCGGGCCGAGGCCGCGCTCGGTGATGCCTTCGACGTCCGCAAATTCCACGAACAGACACTCAATACCGGCGATATTCCGCTACCCGTGCTCGAAGCCAAGATCGACGCCTGGATTACTGGCGGCGGGCAATAAGAGGGATCATGATGAACCGCACCGTTCTGCGCCTTGCCACTGCGCTGGCGATATCGACCACTGCTCTCGCAGCGCCGGTTGCCCATGCCTGCGATCCGATCGAAACTGCCGAGACCGAAAGCGAGCGCTTGCGCACGCTGATGGCCAAGAGCGAGCCGGCCTACCTCGATCGCAACCCGATCGCTGCCTTCTATCGCGGCGACTTCTCCGATGCGGGTAGCCTCGGCGATTTCTCGCCCGCATCCCACGAGACCGAGCGGGCGGCCGCCATGTGCGACATCGCCGTGCTGGGCACGATCGACCGCGCTGCGCTTACGGCAAGTGAGCAGATCGCTTACAATACGTTTCGCTATTCGAAGGAACGCGTTCTCGCGGGCACCGAACCGGACGTGCTCAGGACGATCCTCGCCCTCCCGCTCGACCATTTCCGCGGCATTCAGGGCGACTATCCCGGCTTCTCTGCACCCGATGGCATCATGCCGTTCGATACTCCCGAGGACTATGCCAACAATATCGCGCGCCATGCGGCCTATTCCCGCATGGTCGAAAACGTGATCGCGCGTTTCGATACCGGGATCGAACAGGGGATCACGCTGCCGCGTCTGACGGTCGAGCTGATGATCGAACAGCTCGATACCCAGCTCGCCGCGCCCGAAGGTGAAAATGCCTATTTCGCGCCGCTGCGCCAGTTTCCCGAAGGTTTCACCGAAGCGCAGAAAGACCACGCGCGCGCTGCGTTGACGGCAGCGATCGAAGGGACGCTCTACCCCGCCATGCGCCGTCTGCGGGCCTATCTTTCCGAGACCTATCTGCCGCAAGCTCGCGATACCATCGGGGCGACCGAAGCGCCCGGGGGTGAGGCTTATTACGCCTATCGCATCGAGGAGATGACCACGCTGCCCCTGACGGCCGAGGAGATTCATCGTCTCGGCCTTTCTGAAGTCGCCCGCATCAACGTGGCCCGGCAACAGGCGATCGAGGAGCGCGGCGATCGCCGTCCGCCAGTCTACAAGAGCAAGGAGGCGCTGACCGAGGCGTGGTACGAGGTGGGCGAGAAGGTCGATGCAGTGATTGCCCCGCTCTTCCTGCGCCAGCCCGAAACCCCGCTCGAGATCAAACCCTACGAACCCTATCGCGAACAGTTCTTCCTCGCCGCATCCTATCGCCCTGGCGAGGCCGATGGTTCGCGCCCGGGGACTTTCTATTTCAGCGGTTGGAACGCGGCGGAGCGCGAGCTCAGCCCTTCGGTCCGGCTCTATATTCACGAGGGCAATCCCGGACATCACTTCCAGATCATGTTTGCGATCGAGGATGAGAGCCTGCCGGACCTGCTGCGCCACGGCTGGTATACCGCCTTTGGCGAGGGCTGGGCGCTCTATGCCGAAAGCCTGGGCTACGAGCTTGGCCTCTATGACGATCCGGTCGACCGATTGCAGGCGCTCGAGGATGGCGAATTGAAGCGTGCGGTGCGGCTGGTGGTCGATACCGGGATGCACGCGCTCGGCTGGACCCGTGAGCAGGCAGTCGAATACATGGTCGAGAACGGCAATCCGCGCGATTATTCGGAGAACGAGGTCGCGCGTTACATTGCCATGCCGGGCCAGGCATTGGGCTACAAGATCGGTGAATTGAAGATCAAGGAACTGCGCGTGCGGGCCGAAACGGCGCTAGGCGAGGACTTCGACATCCGCCGCTTCCACGACGAAGTGCTGAACAGCGGCAATATCCCGCTAGCCGTGCTGGAAGCGAAGATCGACGCCTGGATCGCGGCCGGCGGCAATTAGCTCTCGCACAATAAGAAAGGGGCCGCGCGACACGGCGTCGCGCGGCCCCTTTTCGTAAGCGGGTGAGCGATCAGTCCTCGCTCTTGGTCCCCGTCGTCCCGGCGGGAAGCTCGGGGCGCTCGGGCGGCATGGCTGCGTCGCGGTCGCCCGTCTTCAGATAGGTGTCGAACCAGCGCATCATGCGCAGGTTGTAATCGTAGCGCGCGGCGGCCTTGCGGTTGCCGTGGCCTTCGCCTGGATAGAAGACCAGCCGCACCGGCACGTCGGGCTTGCGGATCTTCATCGCCCGATAAAGCTCCAGGCTCTGGCCCGGGTCGACACGCGTGTCTTCCTCGCCATGCATGATCAGCAGCGGGGTGTTGGCTTTGTCGACATGGAAGATCGGCGACACTTCGAGCATCGCCATCCAGTCGTCCCACGGCCACTTGCCGCTGTGGACGTTGTACATCTCGTACGGAATGTCGCCCGTGCCGAACTTGCTGACCTGGTTCGAAATGCCGACGAACATCACGCCTGCCGCGAATTCCTCGCTCCAGCGGGTCGATGACCACGCGGTGGCATAGCCGCCATAGGAGCCGCCGGTCACGCCGACACGATCGGCATCGGCGATCCCTTCGGCGACCAGCGCGCGCTTGGCATCGACGAGATCGGTGAACTCGGGATCGGTGTAATTGCCGGTGTGCTGTTTGGAGAACGCGGTGCCGTAACCGGTCGAACCGCGATAGTTGGGCAGGAAGACCGCATAACCCTGACCCGCCGCGACATGGCCGGGTTTGGAATAGGCGGTCTGCCAGCCATTGCTGTCATGCGCTTCCGGGCCGCCGTGGACGTTGAGGATCAGCGGGGCGCCTCCTGCCGGGGCGCCGCCGACCGGCTCGATCAATACGCCTTCGACTTCCTGCCCGTCGCGCGCGGTGTAGCGGAAGGTGCGCTGCTCTCCGAAATCGATCTCGCTCAGCCAGGGGTTGTGGCTGGTCCAGCGGGTGAAGCTGTCGCCGTCGAGGCGGAACAGCTCGGTCGGGTGCCGGGGCGCGCTCGCCTCCACCGCGATCACCGAACCTTCGGTCTCTACATTGCTGATGATCAGCGCGCCGGGATCGATTTCGCGTGCAAGCGAACCGTCGGCATTGTGGATGCGCAGCACGCTCTGCGCGCCGACATGGACTGCCGCGATCAGACGCCCATCGTCCATATACTCGACATCGACCACGGCCTCGGGCGCGCCCGCATTGTGCGGTGTCACTGTGCCGGTCGCGACATCGACGAAATGGATCGTGGTCGCCGCCGGATCGTTCATGTCGACCGCTGCGATCAGCGCCAGCTGGCTGGCGTCGGGCGAGATTTCGACATCGTCGATCTTGCCCGGCGTCTCGATGACCATCCGCACATCGCCCGAGGCCATGTCGAGGATGTTGACCTTCTTGTTGACGTATTCGTCGTCGATCAGCGTGGTCGGCGCGGTCTCGATCACGCCGATGCGCGCATTGTCGGCGATCTGGAACGAGGTGACATAGCCCGGCACCTCGACCTGCTGCGGTTCGGCATCGGGTTCGCCGCCGATACGCGCACGGAACAGGCGGTTGAGCTTCTGTTCCTCCTCGTAAACGACAGAATTGAAGCCTGCCTTGTTCTGCTTCTTGCGATCCTTGTCCTCTTCTGCCGCGACCAGCAGGTGCATGTGGCCGCCATCGGGCGACCAGGCATAGGAGCGCACCGACGCGCCTTCGACATGCGCCAGCTTGCGCTGCGCGCCGCCGTCCACGGGGATGCCCCATACGGCGGTTTTCTCGTCTTTGCCGTCGGCCCACAGGAAGCTGATCATCCGGCCGTCGGGCGAGAACCGGACGCTGCTTACATCCATGTCGGCGGGCAGGAACTCGCGCGCATTGCCGGGGCCGTAGGCGACCGACAGCTGCTGCGTTGTGGTTCCGTTTTCCTCGCCATCGGTGACGTCGGGAAGCCGCGCGGTCGTATAGGCGACACGGCTGCCGTCGGGCGAGACGGCGATGGTGCCGACGCTTTCGAGCTTGGCGACATCCTCGGGGGTCATCGGCCTGGCTTGTGCCTGTGCGGCGATCGAGGCGGTGGCGAGCAGGGCGGCGGCAGTCAACGGCGCGCGATGGTTCATGGGAATACGGTCCTCTTCGTGAAGATGGTGAGGCCGCTATAGCGGAGCCGGGCTAGGGGGCAAATCCCGGGGTCGCAGAAGCCGTTCCGCGTGCACCGGCCCGCCGGGACCGATGCACTGCGGCGGCTGTGATGGCGAGTGTCGCGATCCAGAAGATGGCCACGAAAGGCGCGCCGTTGCCCCAGATCAGGCGCGCGATCAGGGTCGCGCCGATCGCCACGGGCACGCCGATCGTCACGCCCCACCAGCCAGCGCGGATGGTCCGGCGCGGGCGGCCCTTGCGCGCCTGCTTGTCGAGCCAGATGAAGGTCCCCGTCGCGACCACCGCGCTCAGCGCGATGCCGAAAAGGATATAGGCGATCTTGACCGGTAGGCCGCCGTAATTGCCGAAATGCAGATTGTAGATCGACGCGGCGAATTGCTGGCCCAAGGTGCCGTCGGCAAGGCCGGTCGTTCCGTGAAACGTGCCATCGGCCCCGAAGGCGTAATATTCGCCGAAGATCAGCCGCCGGTCATGCTCGCCGACCACCTGGATATGCTGGCCGCGCGTGCCGGGATCGTGAAGGATGAGATAGGATACCCGCACCGCCGGATAATCACGCGCCATATAGCGCAGCACCGGCGCGACCCGGGGCAGCGGGGCGGGGGTGTCGTCGGCTTCGGGTTCGGCCCCGAACACGGGCGCGAGCGCGGCATCGCCATCGCCGCCATAAGCGGTCTGGGCAAGGCTGGAACCCGAGATGTAGAACAGCCCGATCATCGCCCCGGTCAGCGCCATCGCCAGGGCGAAGGGCAGCGTCCACACCGCCAGCCGGTTGTGCCAGTCCAGCGTGGCGACATCGTCCCGGCGCCGCGCGCGCAGCCGGAATGCGTCGCGAAAGATGCGCGGATGCGCGACGATGCCGGAAACCGCGAGCGCGACGATCATCGCGCCGAACAGGCCGACCAGCGTCATGCCCCAGACGGCGGGGAGGTTGAGCCGGTAATGTAGCGCGAGCAGGAATTCGGCCCAGGCATTTTCCTCCGGCACCGCGATCGCGCCCTTGCCGTCGACATGCACCGCCTGGGTATCGGTGGTGATGGTGGTGCGGGGCAGCGCGTCGGTGGGCATGTGGACGAAGAGATGGGTGGTCGGTTCGCGGCCCGTTTCGGAGGCGGCGACATTGGCGATCGCGGTATCGATCGCCGACGGTGTAACAGCCTGCATTTCGGGTGCGTCCGGCTGCTCGAACCTCTGCCATTCCTCGTACAGCACGATCGCCGTTCCGGTGACGCAGATGAGATAGAGCAGCGCACAGCATATCAGACCGATGGCCGAATGCGCCGCGACGCCCCGGCGCACGGTGTCCTTGGTAAACAGGGCTTTCACGGCTGGCCTCCCATGGCGAGCAGAGGCAGCGATGCGGCCGCGAGGCCGGCGACCAGCATTGCGATCTGTCGGCGCCTGTCGCAGACCATCAGGACGGCGAAGGCCAGTAGCGGCCAGATCAGCGGGACCAGCGCGAGGACCATGACATTGGCATCCGCTTCCGCGACCGGCCAGCGGATCGCCAGGCTGCGCGCCGCCAGCGCGGCGGCCACCGCCAGCGCCAAAGCGGCCGGCCCGGCCAGCAGGAAAGTCACCGTCCCGCGTCGCCAGTTCCCCCGCCCGGCCGTGCTCACCGCCCTGAACGAGACAGCGGAGCGCCGGAGCGAGCGTGGCTGTTCCAGCGCGGCCCGGGCGAGGAACAGCGCGGCCGTTCCCATGGCGAAAAGCGCGACCACGGCAATGCCCCACGCCCCCTCGGCAAGTCCGGCCAGCAGGCTGCCCCCGGCCAGTCCGGCCCAGCCCAGCGCATTGAGCCCAGCCGATCGCCCGGCGCGGCTCCACGACAGTCGCAAGGCGGCAATACCGCCGATGGCGAGCGCGCAGCCAAACCAAAGCATGGTGTCACCCGCCATCAGAAGGTACCCCGCAGGGTCAGAGTGTAGTTGCGCGGTGCCGCGTAATAGGCCTGCTCCCAATAGAGGCTCGCCAGATGCTTCTTGTCGGTCGCATTGGCGACATTGGCTTGCAGTTCGAGCGTGTCCGTCAGTTGGAAGCCGGCCTGCAACTGCACCGTGGCATAGGCGCCCTGTTCGATCCGCCCGACAGCCGTGTCGAGATAGACATCGTCCTGCCAGCCGAGGACCGCGCCGACGGAAAGGCGCTCGGTCGGCTGCCAGCGCAGGGCGATGTCCGCCGTGGTCCGCGGGACATAGGTGCGCACTTCATTGCCCTGGCCGTCTTCGAGCGAGAGATGCGTGATGCCCGCCTGGACCAGCAGCCCTTCGGCAATACGGCCGGTTATCTCGGCCTCCACGCCTTCGCTGACCACTTCGATCCCGGTGTAGAGCGTCAGCCCCGATGCCGGATCGAAGCCCGCGGATTCGGCGATGTTCGATTGCTCCGCGCGAAACACCGCCAGCGTGCCGAGCAGCGCGCCATCGGCGGTTTGCGCCTTGAGGCCCGCTTCCATGCTCTCCCCCTTGGCCGCGCCCAACGGCCTGAGGTCGGTGCCGGTTTCGCTCTGAGGCAGGAAGATATCCGAATAGCTGGCATAGAGCTTGACCCCGTCGATCGCCTCGAAGGTCAGACCGGCAAAGGGGCTGAGCGCCTTTTCGCTGCGCCCGAAATCGACGCCGAAGCTGAAACCTTCCGATTGGACGTCGATGTAGTTCGCCCCTGCGATCAGGCTCAGGCGATCGCTCAGCGCCAGCCGGGTCGCGGCATAGGCGCGCCACATCCGGTAATCGAAATCGGCCTGTACCGCCGGGGCATCGTAGGCGGGGCGTCCGACTTCGCGTCCGGTCCAGTCGGGCAGGGCGGGCAAGGCACCCCAGGCGGGATCGCTGGTGGGCACCGAGCGGCCGAGATAGTCGAAATCCGTGTCGCTGTACTGGATGCCTACACTCACATCGTGCTCGCGCCCGAAGGCCGCGAAAGTGCCGCTCAGTTCCGTGTCGGAAATCCATCCCTTGGTGTCGAAATCGTATGCGCCGGGGAAGCCGGACAGGCCGAGGCCACTATCGGGGTCGGGCGTGCCATAGACATAGAAGATCTCCGACAGGCTGCCGATCTCCTGCCGAGTCAGGACCGTGCGCAGCGTCCAGTCGCGGGCCAGGTCCCAGGCCAGCTCGGCAAAGGCGCGGCTGTTGGTCGTGTTCCAGAAGGTCCAGTCCTGCGTGGTCGAGGTTTCTACCGGAAAATCGGTCGGCGTGCCGTCGGTATAGAGCAGCGGCAGCGCGCCCCACAGGACGTTTTCGGCATTGTTGCGCTGGTACGAATAGCCGAGCGCAAGCGATAGGTCGGGCGTAATTTCGCCTGCCAGGATCACCTGACCGGCATAGCGGGTGGAGCCATAGTCGCGCAGGTGGGAATCCCCGCTGGTGACTGCCCCCGTCGCGCGCAGGCCCCACGTGCCGCCCTCGGTAAGGGCCAGGTCGAGATCGGCCTCGGCGCGGGCGGTGTTCCACGAACCGAAGCTCATCGCCGCCGTGCCGCCGGTTTCGCCCGACGGCCTGCGGCGCACGAAATTGATCGTGCCCGCCGGATTGCCGATCCCCGACAGCAGCGCATTGGCGCCGCGCACCACCTCGATGCGGCTGTAGAACACCGTATCGAGCGAACCGCCGGTCGGGCCATAGACATTGGGCGTGGCCAGCCCGTCGACCATCAGCCAGCTAAGATCGAAGCCGCGTGCGGTATAATAGGTGCGGTCGGTTTCCACCTGCTCGACCTGGATGCCGGGGACCACGGCCAGCGCATCGTTGATCTCGTCGAAACCGAAATCCTCGATCAGATCCTCGCCCAGCACGGAAACCGATTGCGGCGTATCGACCACTTCCAGAGGGAGCTTGGTCGCGCTGCGCGGCGCATCCTCGACGCGTTCGCCCCAGACGACGATGCGGGGCGCGTCTTCCGCGCTATCCGCCGTGTCGTCGGCATGGGCCGGGACGCTGATGGCGACGAGGGATGCCAATGCCAGCGCAGCGCCCGATAGACCGTGGCGCATGGTCGATCCCCGCAGTAACGCAGGACGATGGCGTGGCACATTATGCTGTGCGCCGGTGGCGAGCCCCGCCATCCCTTGAACGCGGTTGCCTTGCACTGCCTTGTACGGCTGTCTCATTGAGTTGCTGACCTTTCTACAGTCGAAATTGGGAATGCGTCGCATTTGCGGTGATGCCTCGGAGCCGGGCAGGCGGACGCGGGATATTCGTGGGTGGAGGCGGGTGATTGTGTGGGGAAGGGTGCGATCTCGATGCACCCGCCCCCCACTCGTCGATCGCTCAGGTCGGCGACGTGTGCGATGTAATCAGATCTCGCGCCCGGGCGATTGCCTCGGCTTGGTCGAGCTCTCCCGCCAGGATCGCATCGCCCATTTGCAGCAGTTCTGCGCTGATGACCGTGCCCGTCTGCGCCTCTTCCTCGATCGCGATCCCGCTATTGGCGTCGGCAATCCGAGCCCATTGCGCCCGCACGGCTGCCCAATAATCGCTGGTGGCCGCCCAGTATCTGTCCGCCGCTGCCGTGTCGTAGCCATCGAAGCGGGCATAGGTGTTGAGAACATATTCCTGCACCACCGGCTGGCTCTTGCCCTCGACCAGATCCATTTTGGTATTGTCCTGCCAGTGGATCCAGCCATCCGGGGTCAATTGATGGCGGTTGATCGCGGTATAGAGGTCGTAGACCGGATCGCGCACCGCATCCCTGCGGGCAAGCGGGCGCTGCGTCCAGTTGCTGCGCCAGCGGCGGATGCCATTGGTGGTTTCCCACTGGCCCAATCCGGCATAGCGCGGGCTGTCATCGACCTGGTACACGGTCTGCGACCAGCGTCCCCTGCGCATCGGTTCCGGTACATCGGACCATACCCAGCGGTTGGGGCCGTGATAGGTCAGGATCCGTTCGGGCTCGTACTCCCAGTCCTGCCGCCAGTGCTTGATGACGAAGGCATCCTGCCCCGTGCCCACCACCAGCAGGTGCTGCAGCACGATCCGGGTGCCGGTATCCTCGATCACGCGCACCGATTCATGGCCGCCCGAAATCTTGCGCTCCAGCGGCTCGTAGCCTTCGCGCCAGGGCGTCGCTTCCTGCATGTCGAAACGAACTTTGTAGTCGCCTGCCATCGCCAGGATACTTGCGCGATCCTGCTCGAAGGCGGCGGCTTCGGCAGTTTCGCCGCGCTCCTTCACCGGGGCGTCCGCCAGTGCCGGGCCGACCGGCAGCACCAGGGTGAAAAGGGCCGTGCCGATCAGCGCGGCGGAAGTGTATCTGCGGATATTCATGATGCTGTCCTCCATCAGAACGTAAAGCTGGCCGACACGCTGAAATTGCGCCCGGGCCGGGTATATGCCTCGGTCACCCCGCTGGCGGCCGACAGCCCACGCACGTCGGACCAGTAGGCATAGGTTTCATCGGTCAGGTTGAAGATGCCGCCGCGTAGCTTGATCCGGTCGGTTACGGCGAACCAGGCGAACAGGTCGAGCACGACGAAGGAATCGGGCCGGAAGCATTCGGTGCTGCACACACCGGCGGTATCTTCCAGTGACTTGCGGGCATTGTAGATCGCCGACAGTTCGGTGCCGAACCGGCCTGCGGGATCGCGATATCCCGCGCCGACCACCAGGCTGAAGGGATCGATCGTGCCCAGCGGCTGCCCTGCCGCTCCGGGCGTACGCCTGTCACCATCCGCATAAGCCGCGGCGAGCCGTCCGAAAATGCCGCTGTCGAGGTCGAACGATGCACGGGCCTCGATCCCTTCGATCCGTGCACTGTCGATATTGACGAACTGGTATTGCGCCGGATCTGTGGGCGTGAACGAGCCGCCGACCACCTCCTGGCTGATAAAGTCGTCGTAATCCGCGCGGAAGGCGCTGGCCGACAGCGTCACCTTGTCGCCGATATAGCGCAGTCCCGCCTCGTAGCTCTCGCTGCGTTCCGGCCCGAGGTCGGGATTGGGCAGCGAGGTATAGCCGAAGGCCAGGTTCTCGAAGAAATTGTTCACTTGGCTGGGTGTCGGCGCGCGGAAACCGGTGCCGAAATTGGCGAAGAACAGCACGCTGTCCGACAGGTCGACCGTCAGGCCGATCTTGGGAGACAGCCGGCTGTCGCTCTGGCCCTTGCCTGTGAACGCCGGCAGCAGCGGGTCGTCGGTCGGGTCGAGTTCGTAGAAATCGAAGCGCAGCGCCGGGAACAGCGTCACTCGCCCATCGAACAGGGCGATTTCGTCCGCCAGGAAGATCCCACCCAGCATGAAATCGGTGGCGGGAAAGGGCCGGGTGGGGAACCTCTCACCGAAGGAAGGCTCCACCCCGTCGCGCAGCCCTTCCTGCCGCGTCCAGGATATGTCCCCGCCAAAGGCCAGCACGTGATCGGCCGACCCGGTGGCAAAGCTGGAGCGTGCTTCGGCCACCGCGCCGTACACCTCGTTTTCGAACGTATTCAGGCGCTCGCGATCGGGGCGGGGGCGGGGGCCGACGGGGGAACGGTCCTCGTCGGTGAACTGCACGTCTTCGCCATCCTGATAATACAGCGCCAGATGCGCATATTCGAGCGTGCCTTCGCCTTCCCAGGTCCAGTCGATGGAGGTGCGGATGCGCTCGGCAGTGTCACGTGCTGTAAGCGCGTCGACGATCCAGCTCGGCGTGGGGCCGAACAGGAAGGCCGGGCCCTGGCCCGTCAGCACGTCGCTGGTCAGCTTGCTCTCGTAATATTCGCCGGTCAGGCGCAGGCGGTGGCCACCATCGGCCCAGACCAGCTTGCCGAGCAGCGCGTTGGAATGGCCGTCCTGAGGGTTGGGCAGCGTGCGGGTTTCGCCGATGCCGCCCACCGTGCCCTTATTGTCGAGTTCCTGGAAATCCCGCCGACTATAGGCGATCATGCCGGACAGTGCGCCGCTGGTGGCGGCCAAGGCCAGCGTTTCGGCGAACTCTTCGTCGGCCGTCTGATATTGCGCGGTCGCGAAACCGCCAAAGCTCTCGCCATCGGCAATCAGGTCCGCCGGATCACGGGTGGTAAAGCTGACCGCCCCGGCCAACCCGTCGCTACCGTAGAGCGCGGATGCCGGGCCGCGCAGGATCTCGACCGATTTGATCAGCGAAATGTCGGAATAGCCGCCGCGCCCGGCATCCTGCGCGCCGAAGCCGAATCCCTGGGGGCTGCGGATTCCATCGACCTGGATCAGGACCCGATTGCCGCCGATGCCCCGGATCGCGATATCTTCGTTGCGGGCGCGGCCCGTGGCGCCCAGCGCGGCTCCGAAACGGGCCGGGGCGCGACGGACGGTGACGCCTGGCTCGTAACGCACCAGATCCTTGATGTCGGTCGCGTGCATGTCGGCGATCTCTTCGGCATCGATCACGGTGACCGTGGCCGGAGCCTCGATTTCCGTCACGGGAATACGCGTGGCGGTCACTGTGATCGTGCGGTCCTGCGACGCTTCCTCGGCGGTTTCGCTCCGCTCGGTGGCCTGCGCTTGCGGTGCGAGCAGGGCAAAGGCCATAGCCAGCGATGCGCAGGCCGGTCGCGCCGCGCGGATTGTCGATCGCGCACCTCCCCTGCCTGCCTGTCGGCACGGTGGCTCAGGCGCGAACGCCTGCTTGTGATCCTTCATGAGTTCCGCCCATCCATTATTTACTGCGAATGATTCGCAATTGCAGCAGAGCGGTGTTGGCGTCAACCTATTTTGCAAATGAGTCGCAATCGCATTCGAGCGGGATTCGACTGCAATGGACACGGCGCGCCGAACCGCCTAAAGAAGCTGCATCCCCGGGGAGCCAGCAGAGCCTTCGTGCTTTGGGCTGAGAGGGGCAGGTTGCGCTGCCCGACCCGTCGAACCTGAACCGATTAGCATCGGCGGAGGGAGTGGACCGGGTCAGGCCCGCAATCCGCTCTCCCGCCATGAGGAGAGAACTCGCATGGCCGACATCAACAGCAAATTCGACATTGGCGTGACCACCGGCCCGATCCGTGGCAGCCGCAAGGTCCATGTCGGCGCGAAGAGCGGCTCGGGCGTGCGTGTCGCCATGCGCGAGATCGACCTTGAGGGCGGCGAGCCCAGCGTGCGCGTCTACGATACCAGCGGCCCCTATACCGATCCCGATGCGACCATCGATATCAACAAGGGCCTGCCCCAGCTACGCCGCGAATGGATCATGGCGCGCGGCGATGTCGAGGAATACGATGCGCGCGAAGTGAAGCCGGAAGACAATGGCCAGCTCGGCCCCGACCGTTCGGGCGGCGTCCCGGCCTATCCCAATGTCATCAGGCGCCCGCTGCGCGCCAAGCCCGGCATGAACGTCAGCCAGATGCACTATGCGCGGCGCGGCGTCATCACGCCCGAGATGGAATATGTCGCCGAGCGCGAGAACCTGGGCCGCGAAATGCTGCGCGAGGAATCCGCGCGCCTCACAGCCCGCAACGATGGCCAGCCCTGGGGCGCGTCGCTGCCCGACTACGTCACCCCCGAATTCGTCCGCGACGAGGTTGCGCGGGGCCGCGCGATCATTCCCAACAACATCAACCACCCCGAAACAGAGCCGATGGCGATCGGGCGCAACTTCCTCGTCAAGATCAACGCCAATATCGGCAATTCCGCCGTGGCATCCGATGTCGCCTCCGAGGTCGACAAGATGGTCTGGTCGATCCGCTGGGGCGCGGACACGGTCATGGACCTCTCCACGGGCCGCAACATCCACGACACGCGCGAGTGGATCATCCGCAACTCGCCCGTCCCCATCGGCACCGTGCCCATCTACCAGGCGCTCGAAAAGGTCGGCGGCATTGCCGAGGACCTGACCTGGGAAATCTTCCGCGACACGCTGATCGAACAGGCCGAACAGGGCGTTGACTATTTCACCATCCATGCCGGCGTGCGCCTGCCCTATGTCCCGATGACCGCCAAGCGCGTCACCGGCATCGTCAGCCGCGGCGGCTCGATCATGGCGAAATGGTGCCTCGCGCATCACAAGGAGAGCTTCCTCTACGAACGCTTCGACGAGATCACCGAGATCATGAAGGCCTATGACATCGCCTATTCGCTGGGCGACGGCCTGCGCCCCGGCTCCATCGCCGACGCCAATGACGAAGCGCAGTTCGCCGAGCTCTACACGCTGGGCGAGCTGACCAAGCGCGCCTGGGCAGAGGACGTGCAGGTGATGATCGAAGGCCCCGGCCACGTGCCGATGCACAAGATCAAGGAGAATATGGACAAGCAGCTCGAGGCCTGCGGCGAAGCGCCGTTCTACACGCTCGGGCCGCTCGTCACCGATATCGCGCCGGGCTACGACCACATCACCAGTGGTATCGGCGCGGCGCAGATCGGCTGGTACGGCACGGCGATGCTCTGCTACGTCACACCCAAGGAACACCTCGGCCTGCCCGACCGCGACGATGTGAAAGTGGGCGTGGTGACCTACAAGCTCGCCGCCCACGCAGCCGATCTCGCCAAGGGCCACCCGGCCGCCAAGGTCCGCGACGATGCGCTGTCGAAAGCCCGCTTCGAATTCCGCTGGCGCGACCAATTCAACCTGTCGCTCGACCCCGACACGGCCGAGCAATATCACGACCAGACGCTGCCCGCGGAAGGCGCCAAGACCGCCCACTTCTGCTCCATGTGCGGCCCGAAATTCTGCTCGATGAAGATCACGCAGGAAGTGCGGGAGTTTGCAGCGAAGCAGAACTCGGACAGCTATCTCGCGAGCGAGAACTTGCGTGCCGATACCTCAGCCGAAGAGGCCGAGGAAGCGCAGAAGGGCATGGAGGAGATGAGCGAGGTGTATCGCGAGAAGGGCGAGAAGCTGTATTTGCCGGAGGGGTAAGGCTAAGCTTCGGGCGGGCGCCGCCTGAAGATGTCTCTACCTTCTGCGATGTTGACCAGTTCAGGGAAAGCATAGACTGCTGGCGTGCGGCCTCCACCCTCACGAATGCGCGTGATCACGTTATCGGCCTCTAATTGCCTAAGCATGTTGTTCGCTGTCACGCGATTGTTGAATCCTGCCGAGTCGGCGAACATCGTGCTGGAAATCACTGGCCTCTCGAAAAGCGCATTGACAGTCGCCATCGAGAATTGGGAGTGCGTGATGTCCACGACGCGACGCTGTGTTTCGTCGTAGAGATTCCGAATGAGCCTAACCTTTTCGAGGTTGTTTTCGGCTTGGATGATCATGGCGTTGACAAAAAAGTCGATCCAATTTTTCCATGCGCCACGTTCGGTTATGGCCAGCAGTCCATCGTAGTATTTCTCCCGATTATCTTCCAAGTACTCTGACATGTAAAACATTGGTCTTGAAAGTGTGTTGCGCTTGTAGAGCAAAAGCGGAATGAGCATGCGTCCAATACGCCCGTTGCCGTCTTTGAATGGGTGAAGAATCTCAAATTGTGCATGGGCTATTGCAGTTTGGAGGATCGGATCCTCATCTTCCGATGCTAGGTACGCCTCCCAATTCGAGAGTTCAGTTTTAAGGGCGACTGGATTGGGAGGCACAAAACGTGCTCTCTCGATTGGGTCCCCGCGGCGCCCAATCCAGTTTTGATCTTCTCGGAATTGCCCGGGAGCTTTGTTACGTCCGCGAACGCCCTGTAAGAGGCGCTGATGAACTTCGCGGATCAGGGACAGCGTGATATCCCGTTCTTCTAAAGCTGCTTCAGCTATGCCGACGGCTGATCTGTAGTTTGATATCTCTTCAATGTCGCCTTTGCGAAGTTCTGAAGTCGCAATCCCGGCGTCGGCTTCAAGCACCTCATCAAGCGTCGCCTGCGTGCCTTCAATTTTTGATGAAAGAACTGCTTCATTTGCTGTCATTGGTGAAAGCAAGATTGCAGGGTTTGGCAATGTCTGAAGCATGCCGTCATATCTAGCCAACGCGGCATTTGCTTTCCCTACATTTGGCAGGATCGCTCGCCAATCGAGGTCATCAATCGGCAGTTTGTCTGGTATGCATGGTTCCATGCAAATTCTGATAGTGAACGATTGCGAAAAGTGAAGGGCTTTCTCACTTTTCAAAACGCATTTTGCGTAAACTGGAGTTTATACGCGTTTGCAATCGATTCCTAAAAACCGCTTCCACCTATCGCGAATCACAAATTGCAAACTTCAAATTTCACAAAGTGGGTTTCCAAAGCCAGATTGATCATGAGCTTACAAAAGCTCTATCTTAAAAGACGCAAAATCGTTATAACACCCGTATGAACACACCGCTTAAGGTCACCAAGATCGGCAATTCCGCCGGGGTCATCCTGCCCAAGGAAGTCCTCGCCAAGCTGCGCGTGGGGCTGGGGGATCAATTGTACCTGACCGAGGGGCCGGACGGGGTCAGGCTTACCGCGCATGATCCGGACTTTGCCGAAGACATGGAACTGGCCGAGGAAATCATGCGCGAGGATCGCAACATCCTTCGCGCGCTGGCGAAATGATTGCTGTCTACCCTCCCCTCCCCGCGGGGAGGGGATCGAGGGGTGGGGGCTTGGCGGTTCAGGTGCGGTGCGACCACGCAATGCCGTACACCCACCCCCGACCCCTCCCTCAAGGGAGGGGATAAGCTTGACCAACCGCACCGAACCGCGCTGGGTGGGCGAGCCGACCGCGCTTGCGCTGCACGACCGGCAACTGGCCGAGCACGGCGGTCCTTCGGGCATTCGCGATGCGGGAATGCTCGGATCCGCATTGGCGCGCGCCGTCAACCAGTGGTCCTATGGCGAGGATGATCTGTGCGCGCTGGCTGCTGCCTATGCCTTCGGTCTCACGCGCAACCACCCCTTTGCCGACGGCAACAAGCGCACTGCCTGGGTCACCGCTAGGCTGTTCCTGCGCAAGAACGGGCTGAGCCTGTCATTCGAAGAACTGGACGCCATCCGCACGGTCGAGCGCCTTGCGGCCGACGAATTGTCCGAAGACGAACTCGCCGACTGGTTCCGCCAGCACCTCGCCTAGCGCATCCCCACCAGCACCCGGTCCAGCGCCTGCAGGAACTTCGACCGTGCAGAGGTGGCCTTTGGCCGTCTCCGCCTACGGCTCCGACTCCCGCCTTGCTGAACGGCGGCGGGCCGCCGCCTACTTCGTCCATTCCGGCGCGCAGGTCTTCCATGATCGCGCGGGTGGCCCGAATGCTTTGGGGGCGCTGCCGATGCTGGCGGCGTCGAAATCGCCGACGGGTTCCGACACCATCCCTCTTGACGGGCTGCGCGGTTCCACCGAGCGCGACTGCGCTAGCCAGCGCGCTCGAACGCGCCCATAGCGGCGCATGGCCGATCTCTATCGCAAGAATCTCGAATCCGAACGCCGCCAGCTGTGGGCGACCTGCCGCCTCAAGGGATTGAAGCGCGATACGTCGGAGCGCTTGCGAATTGCCGAGATCGACCGGCTGCTGGCGGAGCACGAGGCGAAGAAGCAACAGCCGCCGGTCGAGCGCGGGGAGGGCTGAGGCCCCTAGCTGTTACGCATATTCTCCAGCCCCTTGACGCTGCCGGGCTTGGTGCTGGGGTTCGAGGCGTTGGTCTTGGGTTTTTCCTGCTTGGGTTTGCGGTTCTCGCGGCTCTTCTTCTGCTGGCCCTTGGCCATGGTCTTTTCCAATCGGGGCGGAATGCCCCGGCCCCTCTATGGGCCGATTGCAGGGAATAGATAGCGAAACCGGCGGGCGCACCTGCCTGACCGGCTTCAGCCGCGTGCCATCCTCACCAGCACCCGGTCCAGCGCCTGCAGGAACTTCGACCGGTCCGCCTTGCTGAACGGCGGCGGGCCGCCTCCCACTCCGTCCATCCCGGCGCGCAGGTCTTCCATGATTGCGCGGGTGGCGATGGCGCTGCCGATGCTGGCGGCGTCGAATTCGCGGCCGTCGTGTTTCAGGACGCGCGCACCCGCCTTGAGGCAGCGTTCGGCGAGCAGTATGTCTGCGGTCACCACCACGCTGCGCGCGTCCGCATTCTCTGCAATCCAGTCGTCGGCAGCATCGAAGCTGTCCGACACCACCACGCGCCTGACCCGTTCGCTCATCGGCACGCGGAAGGGGCTGTTGCTGACCACGCGGACATGCGCCCCGTGCCGTTCGGCGACGCGGTAGATTTCGTCCTTCACCGGGCAGGCATCGGCATCGACGAGGATGGTGGGCGGCGTTGGGGCGGACAGGCTCATGAAAAGCGCTCTAACCCCGTGCGATTGTGCTGGAAAGTGCAGCACGAAGGCCCATATCGGAAAGCGGACGGGATAAAGAGAATAAGAGGAAGTCACACATGCAGGTCCAGTTCAATTCCGACAGCAGCGTCATGGGCACGGAAAACGTTGCCGAACGCATCGAGGCGTCCGTGCGCGACAAGCTGGCGCGGTTCGAGGATCGGCTGACGCGGCTCGAAATTCATGTTCGCGACGAGAATGGCGCCAAGGGCGGGGCCGACGACAAGGCCTGCACCATCGAGGCGCGGCCCAGCGGCGGGCGGGCGATCGGCGTGACCGAACATGCCTCCACTGTCGATGATGCCGCGCGCAAGGCCGCCGCCACGCTCGCCCAGCGGCTCGACCGGCATTTTGGCAAGAGCGAGAAGCATAGGCACGACGCGCGTCCCGACAAGGTGATGTAGGAACCGTTCCTTGCGACTGGAGCCGAGCCCGCCATGGCGGGTTCGCCGTTTCGCGCCGCTTCATCGGGAAGCCGGTAATAGAGTTAGGTATTTCGGCAGGGGCGTGGTAGAGCATCCCTGCTGACGTCGAAATTTGCGACGGACTTCGGATTTTGACGACGCCGCTTGCCCGCTTGCCATGCATTCGGGGCCCCGGCGAAAACCAGACGACGACTTCCTTTCTTCGGACGACCTTACGCACGACCGTTCCGCATGTTGCGGCACGGCAACTCCTCGCGTTCTTGAAAGGAACGACACATGAGCAAGACCGGTACAGTCAAATTCTTCAACTCCGACAAAGGCTATGGCTTCATCCAGCCCGATGACGGTTCGGACGACAGCTTCGTCCACATCAGCGCCGTGCAGGCCGCTGGCATGACCACGCTCGATAAGGAGCAGCGGCTCAACTACGAAGTCGAAACGGGCCGCAACGGCAAGGCCAGCGCGGTGAACCTGTCGAGCGCAGACTGATCGCACGCGTCGCGCGCCGTTCCGGCTTCGGCCGGCGGCGCGCGGCATACCCTCCGAACGCTCGAAAGGGGCACGTCATGAGCCAGACCTACGATTTTTACGCTGCACGTGCTCGCGAAGCGCGCGCCGCGGCCGAGGAGGCCACGCTCGACAATGTGCGCCAACGCGAAATGCGCGCCGCCGCCACCTGGACCGAACTGGCCGATCAGGCACGGCGGGTAGCCGAAGGCCGGGCCAAGGTGGAACGCGAAAAAGCCGCCGCGCGCGATGCGCTGGCCGCACAGGGCGGCTGACCCTTTCTTTCGCCATCAAGGCCCCCAGGCCTTACCCCGCGGCACGGGTGAACCGGTTCCCCGCAGCACCGCCAATCCGCAAAACCCCGCCAGAGGGGTGATGAGGCATCGACTTTCGACGGGCTGTTCGCCCGCACCGGCCAGGCTGTGCCCTCCGCGTGCATTTTGCCACGGCTTAACGCACTTACGCGCCGCTTCGGCACAATGAGACGGATGTTCGAAACATCCATGCGCGCCCATCGTTCGTATCTACTAGAAGCACCGGCCGGATGAATCGGCTGTGGGCATGCTCACTGACTACCGAAGAAGGACCTATCATGAACAAGCTAACCCTCGCACTCGCCTCCACCGCATCGCTGGCGCTTGCCGCCTGCGCGGAAACGCCGCCGGAAAGCGATACCTATGAAGAAGCCGCCGCCGCCGATCAGATGGCCAATGCCGAAGCAATGGCGCCTGGCACGGTTGTGGAAGTCGCGCAGGGCGACGAGACCTTTTCCACCCTGGTCGGCGCGGTGACTGCCGCAGGTCTGGGCGAGACGCTGTCTGGCGAAGGGCCGTACACTGTCTTTGCGCCGACCAACGATGCCTTCGCCAAGATCCCCGAGGCGACGCTGACCGAACTGACCACCAACGATACCGAAACGCTCGGCACCATCCTAACCTACCATGTGGTGGAAGGTAATGTGGACGCTGCCACGCTGACGCAGGCCATCGCCGATGCTGGGGAGGGCGGCTATACCATCACCACCGTCAATGGCGGTACGCTGACCGCCACTGTGGTCGATGGCGATGTCGTACTGACCGATGCCGCGGGCGGTACGTCGACCGTCACCGCGACCGACGTCGCGGCTTCCAACGGCGTGATCCATGTGATCGATACGGTGCTGATGCCGCAATAGGCGGACCCCGCCAGATCGTAGGAATGCGAGGCGGTCCCGGCGACGGGGCCGCCTTTCGTTTATCGGGCTTCCCAGCATGGTTTGCGGCAATACCGGTTGGCCTATTCGCCCGATCCCGATGTAGCGGCATGCCCGAGCGCTGTTTCCTCCAAGCCGGGCTGAGGCATGGCAACGGGCGCCGCAATTGGCCCCGATGCCCGTGTGATGGCTTCGTCACGCGATTGCGGGGAAGAAACGATCACATGCGGCATCTGTCCGATTACCACCGCGCGATCCGCAAGACCGGCGCGGGCAGGGCTCGGCTGCCACTGATCGAGCCGGTCGATCTCCGCATCGCCCAGCTCCCAACCGTAATCGGCGTCGAGCAGGGTTCGCTCCTCGGCATGGTTGCCGAAGGCCTGCCATTCATCGCGCAGACGCCCGTGGCGAGCCAGCTCCGTCACCGGAATCGTGCCTGTCGGCGTGACGAGTGGATAGTGATTGGGCGGGGGCTTGCGCGTGTCGAGGCGAAATTCGCCGATACCGGCATTGCGCGGCGCCTCGGGGATCATGCTCTCGCTCCGCGCAAGGATCGGCGTCGACCCGATCGCGCTGCCACTGAGCGCCCCCGCCGCGACGATTGCGGCGATGAGCGGGACGGCGTACCAGCGGGGATCGAGGCGGGGTAGCTTCATGGGAATGCGTCTTTCGCCCTAGTTAACGCCCATCCATGCCCTGGTGTTCCGGCAGACTGCGTTCCGGTACGCTGTCAGGGCCTTCGCCGACTATGGGCACGCGGAAACGGGGGTGAAGCCGGAGAGATGAGCAGCGACTGTGCTGGACACGCGCATCGGCCGGGCTAGTCTCGCGGGCCGAATGGAGGGAAAGGAAGATATGGAGCGTTTTGAAGGCGGCTGTCTATGCGGCCAGGTCCGCTACGTGATTGAAGGCGATCCGGCGGCATCGATTGTGTGCCATTGCACCCATTGCCAGAAACAGTCGGGCAGCGCGTTTTCCACGATCATCGGGATGCCCGAAAATAAGGTTTCCATAAACGGCGAACCCGTGACCTATCGCGATAGCGGTGAAAGCGGCAAATCGGTTGAAAGGCAGTTCTGCGGCACCTGCGGTTCGCCGCTCTTCTCGAAGGTGGAGGTGTCGCCGGGGATGTTGTGGGTCAAGGCGGGGACGCTGGACGATCCGTCCGATTACCAACCGTCCGCGCATATCTGGACGCGCAGCAAGCAGTGCTGGGTCGATACGGGCGACATTCCCGCTTTCGATACGAACCCCGGCTGAGGGAGCGAGAAGAATGGCCAGTATCCGCGCACGCCTCGTCGACCTCGCTCTGCCCTTGCTCGGCATCAAGCGTTTTTTCGCCGAACCCGACAGACTCGATGAAAGGATCGCTAAACTGCGCGCGCGAAGGCCGGTCCGTCCGCGGGCCAAATGGCATAAGCGCTTCGACATTCGCGAATTCGCCAGTCGCGGCTTTCCTGTGGTCACTATAGAGCCGAGGGGCGGAGCCAGGCCCGGTGCGCCGCACCTGTTCTACCTCCATGGTGGCGGCTATGTGATGGATATCGCCGCCGTGCACTGGGACACTGTGGCGGATCTGTGCGAGCGGCTGGGGGCCTCGGCAACGGTGCCGGTCTATCCGCTCGCACCGGAGAACAAGGCGCCCGAGGTACTCGCAGCGATGCATTCGCTTTATCTCGAATTGGCAGCTCGCCATGGCGCGCAGAACATCACCGTGATGGGCGACAGTGCGGGTGGCGGGATGAGCCTGGCGCTGGCGCAAATGCTCAAGGCGGATGGCGGCCCGATGCCCGGCAGCCTGGTGCTCTATTCGCCCTGGCTTGATGCGACCGCCACAGCCGAAGGTCAGCGTGCGATCGAACGACGCGACCGGATGCTGGCAGTGAGCGGGCTGGAAGCCTGCGGCGCGATGTATAGCGGCGATCTGGCGCGCGACGATCCCCGTGTCAGCCCGCTGTTCGGCGACCTCGAAGGCCTGCCGCCTATAGCCATATTCTCGGGCACTTCGGACATTCTGATCGTCGACGGACGTCGGCTGGCGAAACGACTGGATGAACCGGGGATGCCCGAACATGTCTATCGCGAGTATAAGGACATGTTCCATGTCTGGATGTTGCTGCCGGTGCCCGAAGCCAAGCAGGCGCGCAGCCAGACGGTCGATTTCATCCGCGAACACAGGAGAGCGGCTTGATCAAGATTACGAGTATCCCACTCTGCGCAGCGCTGGCCCTGGCGGGGTGCAGCGGCAACGACGATCCGGGGCCCGGTTCGCTGCAGAGCTCGACCTTCGACGGTATCGCCGATACCGAAGTGGTCCATTACACCGGCACGGAACCGTTCTGGGGTGGCGCGGCCGGGGGCCGCATGGCGACCTATACGACGCCCGAAAACCCCGATGGCGCGGAGTTTCCTGTCGAACGCTTTGCGGGCAATAACGGGCTGGGCATCAGCGGCACGATGGACGGTGTAGGGTTCGACCTCACCATTACGCCGGGAGAGTGCTCCGATGCTATGAGCGACCGCAGCTATCCCTTCACCGCGACCCTGCTGATCGGCAACGAGCAGCGGCAGGGATGTGCTTGGACCGACAGCCAACCCTTCACCGAGCTGGAAATACCCTGATGGGAGACTGGGTTTCGGCTCCCGGGCGCATCTTTTTCTGGCTTGCCGATATCCGCACTCCGATTGTCGGCTTCGGGGCTATCCGCGATGCCGATCGGGTGGCGGAGCGGTGAATAGCGTGCCTGTCTGGCCGCGTTGGCTCGGCCTGGCCGGGCTGCTGCCGCAACTGGCCTGTGTGGCGATTCTCTATCTCGGACCCGGCGAATGGCGCGGCGCGGCTCTGGGCGTCGCTTTCGCCTATGCAGCGCTTATCCTGTCGTTCCTTGGCGGGATGTGGTGGGGGATTGCCGCCGCCGCGCCCGCTGCGGAGCGCCGCCGGACGCTCGGCTGGCTGTGGGTCGCGGCCGTCCTGCCCAGCGTGCTTGCCCTGGCGGCTTTCCTACCCTGGGTTTTCGAGTGGCCATGGCCCGAGCCTTCGCTGGCCATGTTGGGCGGCGCTTTGCTGGTCAGCCTCGGCGTCGATGCCAAGCTCGGCCTCCTTGCGCCGCGTTGGTGGATGGCGCTACGCGTGCCCTTGTCGGCCGGATTGGGGCTGGCGACACTGGCCGCCGCGCTCGCCTAGGTGCGGGAAACGCCCGCTGCTTTCAGCTCGGGTCCCAGCCTGCCCGTCAGCCACAGCCACCACATGCGAAAATCGGCGCGCAGGCTCCACAGTGGATAGGTGAAGGTGGCCGGGCGGTTCTTCTCGTGCCCGAAATGCGCGATCCAAGCGAAGAAATACCCCGCCACCGGCATGGCGGCCAGCAACAGCCATCGACCCGTCAGCACCGCCGCCACGGCGAGCGCGACGACCAGCGTGGTGCCGACATAATGCAGGGCACGCGTGCCCGGGCGCGAATGTTCACGCAGATAGAACGGCCAGAATTCGGCAAAGGTCGAATAGCGATGCTGGGTCATAGCAGCCCCGGCACCTCAAGCTGAGCGGGGCTGGGCGTATCCGGCATCATCAGTTGCTGCCTGTCCGGTTCCTCGCTGCTCGATGCTGTCGTGCCCGGCGCGGCACCTATGGCCGAACAACTGCGCCCGGCAAGGAAATCGAGCGCTGCGGCAATCGAGGCTTCACCCGGATCGCCCAGCGGCGTGAGGATGTCGTCCGCGGCAGCACAGGTTCGTGGCATCACGCCGGCAAGGCCGCTGTAATAGCCGCCCTGATCGTTCGCATTGACCGAACGGAAGGCAACAACCCGCAGGCGATCGTCGCAGGCCGAACGGTCGCGGGCGATCTGGCCAACCGGCTTGCCGAACGTATTCGAACCGACCAACGCGATATTGTCGCCCAGATAGGGGATGAAGGCGTTGGCCACCAACTCGCTTGCCGATGCCGTCCCCCGCGTGCCGATGACTGCAATCTTGGTCGCTGCGATTGCCTGTGGTTCCGCGCCGAAGGGCCGCGTTTCGTTGAACGCGCTTTTCGAACTGCGGTATAATGTGCGGCTGAAAACCTGACCGGTCCTGTTGTCGGCCAGCAGATCGCCAAGCACTTCCGCGACCGAAATGAGCCCGCCGCCATTGTACCGGAAATCGAGGATAATTTGCGTCACGCCTTCGGCACGGAACACGCCGAAAGCGTCGCGCAATTGCTGTGCGGCATTGTCAATGATGAAGGTGCGCAGGTTTATATAACCGACCTTCGTGCCGCCATTGTCCAGTATCTTCGCGCCGTAGCGGTCGGAAACGGGATCGAGCGAGAATTCGGCTTTGGTGATGGTGACGGTGCTTTCGCTACCGTTCGGCTGGCGGATGCGCAGCGAGCGTGTAACGCCCGCATCGTTCGGGCCTAACGCATTGACGACAGCTTGCGACCCGCCGCTCGACATCAGCGCGCTGACGCTCTGCCCCCCGATTTCCAGGATTTGTGTGCCCCGGTCGATACCCTCCGCGAATGCGGGGGCATTTTCGAAAGCCTCGGCCACGAACACCGTCTGGGCGCTTTCGTTATAAATCAGACGAATACCGAAGCCGGCGTTCGACCCGCTGTTTATCAGCGCGTTCTCTTCCCGAATCGACGTAATGTAGGTGAAGAAACGGTCTCTGTTCTGCGCACGCGCGGGTGCGACCAGAGCGTCGATATAGCCCTGCACCGAGCCGAAATTGGTTTTGGTTACCGTCTGGTCGATCAGGTCGGGGAACAAATACCATTCGTCGATCTGGCCACGCACCCAGTCCTGTCGACTGCCGAGCGAGCAGACATTGGTGCCGCCGCCCCCGCCGCCGCTGCTTCCCCCGGCGGTGGTCCCGCCTCCCGTTGAGCTTCCGCCCCCGCCGCCACATGCAGCGAGCGAGAATGCCAGAATTGCGCTGATTGCGGTGCGACCCATACCCATGCGGCTATTTCCCCTCCGAGACATCCGGCCCCAAGTGGGCACCGGCCCGCCTTCTTCATGGCGGTATTATCGGTTCCGGGCAACATGTCTGACGTGGGTCTTGCGGGCTTGTGCCGGTGAAAACGGTGCAAATTTCCCGCGTCGGGATGGTTTGTCGGGCCGAGCTATGCCTTAAAGGTTGGCTGAAAGGTGCCTGAAAAGGCGAAAAAGAGGAGTTTTCATGGCTAGCGGCGTTGCGCCCTGGGTTCAAAAGGCGGTTGGCGGAAGTCCGGTCGGGCATGAATTGACGCTTGAAAAGGTAGCGGATGAGCGCGTGATGGGACGCGGCGGCTTCACCCTGACAAGTGCTGCATTTGCCCATGGGGGTGAACTCGATCCCTCCTTCACCGCGATCGAAGAGGATTCGGTTGCTCCGCCGCTTGAGTGGACGGCGCCGCCGCCTGGCACCCAGGAACTGGTGCTGATCGCCGAGGATGCGGACAAGGGGCATGTCAATTGGACCGTCTGGGGCCTTGCGCCGCAGAAGGGCAAGCTAATGGAGGGCGAGGTCCCGCCGCGTACTGGCAAGAACGCCCAGGGCAATTCCGAATGGCTGCTGCCCGACCCGCCACTGGGCGAAGAACACCGCTACGTATTTCAGCTTTTCGCGATCGATCTCCCGCTCACACTGATGCCCGGGGCGACGCATGAGGAACTCGTCCGCAATCTGGACGGACACGTGACCGCCGCCGCGGTTCTGACAGCCAGGTTCGAAGGCCATGAGGTCGAGGAACTGGATGTCGATGATCTGGGCGACGTAGAATGAAGCATAGCCAAGGAAAGGATTAGTCATGGCTGGCAAGAACAACGCACTGCAGAAGCCGGTGAACCTGTCGCCGCAGCTCGAAAACGTGGTCGGCAAGGGTCCGATGACCCGCGCCCAGGTCACTTCGAAGGTGTGGGATTACATAAAGGCCAAGGGCCTGCAGGATTCCAACGACAAGCGCATGATCAATCCCGACGACACGCTCGGCGGCGTGATCGGCAAGGAACAGATCTCCATGTTCAAGATGACGGGCGCCGTCTCGAAGCACATGAGCTGATCCGCGGTTACCGGCGGCGCAGCGGCCAGTCCGTTACGCCGCCGGTCCACAGCGCGAGCCAGACGAGAACCGGCTGCGCGATCATCCTCGGTATGTGATAAGCGAGCCCAAGCCCACCATCGGGGCGCGCCATGTCGAGCGCGAAATGATGGATGTTCGCCGGAAACACGCAGATCGCGTAGAGCGCGAGGCCCACGGCAGCCGCGCGGCGCAAGGACGAATTGGCCCATTGCACCAGCGCCGCCGCGCCGAGCAGTTCGGCAATGCCGGTCCAGAAAACCACCGTTTGTGGGGCGGGCACCCAGCCCGGCATGATCGCCAGGAACGGTGCCGGATTGGCGAGATGCATATACCCCGCAAAGGCATAGAAAGCACCGAGCAGCCAGCGTAGCCCGGCTTGGATCATGTGCCGGGGTGCCAGTCTGCGGCGGCCAGTTCGAAGCCGGAAAATTCGAACCCCGGCGATACGATACAGGACATGAGCGCGTAGCCTGCCTTGCCTTGCGCCGGTCGTGCTGCCTGCCACCAGCGCGGCGGAATGACATGCTGAACCGCCTGCCCGCCGAGAACGTCTGACCCGAGCAGAACGGTTTCGATGGGGCCGTCATCGTCCTTCGTAAGCGTCAGTTCGAGTGGGTCTCCCGCGTGCCACAGCCAGATTTCGGCCGCATCGACCCGGTGCCAGTGCGAGCTTTGGCCATGTTCGAGGAGGAAGTGGATCGCCGTCGCGCTGGCTCTTTCGCCGTCTGCGGCGGGGGCACGCCAAGTCTCGCGGTACCATCCGCCCTCGGGGTGTGGTGCCAGACCGAGTTCCTCGATGATAGCCCCCGCCGACGTCATGCCTCCACCACTTCGACGCCTTTCCAGAACGCGATGCGGTCCTTGATCTCGACCGCCGCTTCTTTCGGCTCGGGGTAATACCAGGCGGCGTCGGTGTTTATTTCGCCCCCGGCATTGATCGAGTAATAGTTCGCCGTCCCTTTCCATGGACAGTGGCTGGTTGTCTCGCTGGGCACCAGTATGCCGCGCGCGACATCGCCCGCCGGGAAATAGTGATTGCCTTCGACGACGACCGTGTCGTCGCTGCGCGCCAGCGTCTCGCCGTTCCAGCGGGCGATGATAGTCATGAATGGGGCCTTTCCTTGCCGCTGCTCTTTGCTAGGACAGCCCGCAAGATGACAAGGGGTTCCTGAATATGCGCCAATTTCTGTTCGCCGCCGCTGCTGCAACCGCTCTTGCCATCGCAGGTCCGGTGTCAGCCCAGAGCGGTGCGGAGAAAACAGCCGCCGCGGCGCTCGAAGCGGCGCCGGTGTGGGACGGCCATAACGACGTGCCGATCCAATTGCGCTCGCGTCTGGGCAACCGGATCAACGATTTCGATTTCCGCGACACGCTGGATACCGCGCGTGACGGGCGCAGCGCCATGCATTCCGACCTGTTGCGGCTGCGCCAGGGCAAGGTCGGGGCGCAGTGGTGGTCGGTCTATGTCAGCGCCAGCCTGCCCGAGCCCGAAGCGGTGCAGGCGACCGTCGAGCAGATCGACGTGACCAAGCGGCTGATCGCGCGCTATCCCGACGATCTGCAACTGGCGCTGACCGCCGATGATGTCGAGCAGGCGATGGAAGCGGGCCGGATCGCCTCGCTTTTGGGCATGGAGGGCGGCCATTCGATTGGCTCGAGCCTCGCCGTGCTGCGCCAGATGTACGATATGGGCGCGCGCTACATGACGTTGACGCATGGCAAAACCTTGAGCTGGGCGGATAGCGCGACCGACGCACCCAGGCATGACGGCCTCAACGCCTTCGGCAAGGACGTGGTGCGCGAGATGAACCGCATCGGCATGCTGGTCGATCTCAGCCATGTCAGCGAAGCAGCAATGCACGATGCGCTAGACGTGGCGAAGGCTCCGGTCATTTTCAGCCATTCGGGTGCGCGGGCGATCAACGGCCATCTGCGCAACGTGCCCTATGGCGTTCTCGCCCGTCTGCCTGAAAATGGCGGGCTCGTGATGGTGGTCGCGCTGCCGTGGTTCATCACCGAAGACCTGCGCAACCATGCCGCCGACCGCGCGGCGGAGAAGGCGCGGCTCGAAGCGCTCTTTCCCGGCTTGCCCGACACGGTGGAGGCGCAACTGGCGAAATGGGATGCTGAAAACCGACCGCCGGTTTCGACCATTTCCGACTTGGCCAACCACATCGACCATATTCGCGACGTCGCGGGGATCGATCATATCGGGATCGGCGGCGATTACGACGGCATGCCCACCGGCCCGATCGGCATGGAGGACGTCACCGGCTATCCGGCGCTGTTCGTCGAGCTCGCCAGGCGCGGATATTCGCAGGAGGATCTGGAGAAGATCGCCTCGCGCAACATGATGCGGGTGATGCGCGATGCCGAACACTATGCGGCGAGCGTCGGCGACATGGTTCCGTTCGAATATGCCGCGGGCGAGCCGCGCGACGCTGGCGAATAGGCGTCAGCGGAGCTTGCCGTCCTCGCCTTCAAGGCGGCCGAGTATGCGGACGAAGAAGGCGGTCGACCAGCCCAGCAATATAATGCCGACCACGCCTTCCAAGGCCGCGACCATGCGCCATTCATTATGGATGGACGCGTCGGAATAGCCGATCGTGGCGTAGCTGATGGTGGAGAAATACAGGGCTTCGCTAAAGGAGTGCAGTGCGCCGAGGTAATCGTAGAGGAACGCGAATAGCCAGATTTCGACGAAGTGAAGGAAGATGATCGCAAACACGGCGATCAGCGTGAAGCCAGCTCCGGTGACGGATAGGGGGCGCAGTTTCTCGAACCGCTCGGTCATCCGTTCTCCGGAAAGAATGCGCTGGATCGTGAACAGGCCCATGCCGTGAATGACGACGCATACTGCGATCATTGCCGCACCTATCAGCAATTGCTGATTGAAGGTCGCGCTGATGACCTGCGCGTTGTCGGGCAGGCTGTTGGTCATCGCTTTTCGAGCGTCAGCGGGTCCCGCTCGCGATCGTCGAACCGATCCAGCGCATCGGCGAATGGTTGCGCGTCGTCATTGCTGCAGAATTCGTCGCGCATGCGGCGGGCCATCAATCCCCGTCCGCGTTTTCCGGCAGGTCGGAGCGGTCGGTGGATGCCATTTCCTCCAGCTCTTCTTCGCTCATGCTGTCATGCATCTGCCGGGACGCACCCTGGAGGTCGCCGATATCGGTTTGCCCGCGCTTGGCCGACAGCGCCGCACCGGCGGCTCGCTGTTGGGCCTTGCTCTTGGCGTCGGGCATGGTTCACTCCTGTGCTTCGAGTTCGCTACCGCGCTTGAGCACCTCGTCGCCATCATCCTGCCGGATGAGATAGGCGGGATTGTCTTCGTCTCCGCTTTTGGTGACCTCGGTACCTTGCAGGGTGCGGGTAACTTCGCGCTCGAAACGCTCCTTGATCTGGCCGCAACCGGTGCCGTCGCCCCAGTTCCATTTGACGTATTGGTTGGCCTGGAAGCTGTTGGGATTGCTCATGCGACCTCACTCCTTGAAACGGTCAATTCTCGATAACTTCGAGCCCGTCCTCAATCCTGGTCTGATCCCCGTCGGGCGCCGCGACCCGATCGTCCCCCAGATCGGTCTCGCCTTCGATCCCCACGATGCTGTCGGTGCTGTCCCCATCATCTTCCATGGAGGATATCTGCCCGCTGACCGTGCCTTCTTCCTCGACATCGCCGGTCGACAGTGCGGGGATGATCCAGACGATCGACATCAGGACAAGCGCGAGCAGCAGCCCGCCTGCCAGCACCCAGCGCACCACGCCCTCCTTCGAGCCGCCGCTCGCCTCGGTGCCGGTAACGTGGACTTCTTCGCCTTCTTTGTGCACGTGATTCTACTCCCTGAATATCTTGCGATCCCGCAGTTTCTGGGAGCTTTACGCTCGCGCGGCGTGAATGTTCCGGAAGTTCAGTCGCGCAGGAGGTCGTTGATCCCGGTCTTTTCGCGCGTTTGCGCATCCACCGTTTTGACGATCACCGCGCAGGCAAGGCCGGGGCCGCCATCCTTGCCGGGCATGGTGCCGGGCACCACCACCGAATAGGGCGGGATGTGGCCGCGAATGACTTCGCCGGTGTCGCGGTAGACGATCTTGGTCGACTGGGTGATAAAAACACCCATGGCCACAACGCTGCCTTCACCGACAATCACCCCTTCGACGATCTCGCTGCGCGCGCCGATGAAGCAGTTGTCGCCGATGATGGTCGGGTTGGCCTGCATCGGTTCGAGCACGCCGCCGATCCCGGCCCCTGCCGATATATGGCAATTCTCGCCGATCTGCGCGCAGCTGCCGATGCTGGCCCAGGTATCGACCATCGTGCCCTTGCCGACATAGGCGCCGATATTGACGAAGCTGGGCATGAGCACGCAGCCGGGCGCGATATAGGCGCCTTCGCGGGCGATTGCGCCGGGAACGACGCGAAAGCCTGCCTGGCGGAAGCGGGCATCGTCCCATCCGGCGAACTTGCTCGGCACCTTGTCGAAGGCCGGGTGGCCCGCGCTGCCGCCATCCATCACGCGGTTGTCATTGAGCCGGAAGGACAGCAGAACGGCCTTTTTGAGCCACTGATTGACCGTCCAGCCACCCTTGCCATCGGGCTCGGCCACGCGGCCCTCTCCGCTGTCGAGCAGGGCCAGCGCCGCCTCGACCGCCTCGCGCACATCGGCGCTTTGCGGCGTGATATTGGCGCGGTCATCCCACGCGGCGGTGATGCGGTTTTCGAGGTCGGTGCTCATGCTGGTCTCCGGTTCACGTTCGGAAGCGGTCGTTAGCAGGCCCGCGTCGCTAGTCCATCCCCGCCGCTTGCGCGAACTCATAGGCGCGGTCGATCAGCGGCGCGACGCGTTCGGACATGGATTTCGCATGCGCGGAAGACGCGGTGCCGTCGATCACGCGCTTCTTGATCCCCTGCATGATCCCGGCCAGGCGGAAGAGATTGTAGGCGAAATACCAATCCATCGGCGGGACCGGATATCCGGTTTTCGCGACGTAGCGATCAACCGCCTCTTGCTGCGACGGAATTCCCAGTGCCTCGAGATCCAGCCCCAGCAGCCCGGCGCGCCCGTCATGCGGGTTGTGCCAGTTGAGCATGAGATAGCTGAAATCGGCGATCGGATCGCCCAGTGTCGACAGCTCCCAGTCGAGCACGGCCAGGACGCGGTTGGCGTCCTTCTCGAAGATCATGTTGTCGAGCCGGTAGTCGCCATGCACGACGCTGCTTTCGTGCTGCGGCGGGATGGTCTGCGGCAGCCATTCGATCAGCCGCTCCATCTTCGGCATATGCTCGGTTTCGGAGAGCTTGTACTGTTTCGACCAGCGGCTGATCTGGCGCGCGCAATAGTCGGTCGGCTTGCCGTAATCGCCGAGGCCGATCTGGTCGGGCTTGCGCAGGTGCAGTTCGGCCATGGTGTCGATCATGGCGTTATAGATTTCGCGCCGCTCTTCGGGCGCATAATCGGGCAGCGCGCCGTTCCACAAGCTGCGCCCGTCGGCGAGACCCATGACGAAGAATTTGGCTCCGATCACCTCCGGGTCTTCGCACAGGCCATAGGTCTTGGGCACGGGAAAGCCGGTCGGCCCCAGCGCGTGCATGGCCTTGTATTCCCGGTCAACGGCATGCGCGCTCGGCAGCAGCTTGCCGAAGGGCTGGCGCCTGAGCACGTAGGACCGCCCCGGCGTGTCGATGCGATAGGTCGGGTTCGACTGCCCGCCCTTGAACTTCGAATAGGAGATCGACCCTTCGAACCCCTCGACATTGGCCGCGAACCACGCGGTCAGCGCGTCGAGGTCCATCGCGTCGCGTTCGGTCACCGCGACGGTGCCGACCATCTCCTTGTCGAAATCGATCGCCTTCTCGCTCATCAGTCGAACACCACCACGCTGCGCGCCGAATGGCCGCCCTTCATCTTCTCGAAGCCTTCGTTGATCTTCTCAAGCGGAATACGCTCGGCGATGATCGTGTCGAGGTCGAGCAGGCCGCGCATATAGAAGTCGACCAGGCGCGGAAGGTCCACCGGGAAATGGTTCATCCCCATAATGGCGCCCTGAAGTTTCTTGCCCGACAGCAGATCCATCGCGCCGAGGCCGACCTTGCAGTCGAGCGGCATCATGCCGAGGATCGTGGCCGTACCGCCGCGACGCAGCAGCTTCACCGCCAGATCCGCGCTGGCCTGCCGTCCGACCGCCTCGATCGCGTGGTGCACGCCGCCGCCGGAAATCGTCATTACCTGCTCCACCGCGTCATCGGCCATGGCGTCGACCGTGTGGGTCGCGCCGAGCACTTCGGCGAGCTGACGTTTCTCGGGCAGGGGGTCGATCGCGATGACCTTGCCCGCCCCGACGATCTTGGCGGCGTTGATCGTGGCCAGGCCGACACCGCCGCAACCGACCACGGCCACGGCTTCGCCCGGCACAACCGAACAGGCGTTGAAGATGGCACCCGCACCGGTCGTCACCGCGCAGCCGATGACTGCGGCGCGGTCCAGCGGCATGTCCTTGTCGATGGCGACGCAGGCATGTTCGTGGATCAGCATCTGTTCGGCAAAGGCCGACAGGTTGAGCATCTGCCCCACCGGTCCGCTGCCGTCGGCGCGCATGATGCGCGGCGCGGCATCCTGCGCACGGCGAGTGTCCGCCCCCATGCACAATGCCATGCGCCCCGTGACGCAGAATTCGCAGTGACCGCAAAAGGCGGAAAGGCAGGAGACCACGTGGTCGCCCGGCTTCACCGTCTTCACCTCGCTGCCGACCGCGCGGACCACGCCCGCCGCTTCGTGGCCGGGAATGGCCGGAAGCGGATGCGGATAGGCCCCTTCGATGAAGTGCAGGTCCGAATGGCACAGCCCGCAGGCCTTGGTGTCGATGAGGACCTCGTGCGGGGCGGGGTCGGCAAGTTCGACCTCGCCGATGGTGAGCTCGCCGACCGATTCCAGGATTGCTGCCTTGGCCATTAGCGCGCCACTCCCATATCGCCCGAGCTGAGATGATCGTCACCCGAAGTCGGTGCCGCGCCCTCGCGCAGGGCATTGGCGGTCGGCCCCTTCTCGGGCAGGTGCTTGGTGAATTCCATGCGTGCGATCGAGCGGGCGTGGACCTCGTCCGGACCATCGGCCAGCCGCAGCGTGCGCTGGTGCGCATAGGCGTTGGCGAGGCCGTAATCGTCGGACACGCCGCCGCCGCCATGCGCCTGGATGGCATCGTCGATGATCCGCAACGCCATGTTGGGCGCCTGAACCTTGATCATGGCGATTTCCTGCTTGGCCGCCTTGTTGCCGACCTTGTCCATCATGTCGGCGGCTTTCAGGCACAGCAGGCGAGTCATGTCGATATCGATGCGGGCGCGGGCGACGCGTTCTTCCCAGACCGAGTGCTTGTAGATCGGCTTGCCGAAGGCTTCGCGCTCCTGCAGTCGCTTGCACATCTTGTGCAGCGCTTCCTCGGCGACGCCGATCGTGCGCATGCAGTGATGGATGCGGCCCGGGCCGAGGCGGCCCTGCGCGATCTCGAAGCCGCGGCCTTCGCCCAGCAGCATATTGTCCACCGGGACGCGCACGTCCTTGAGTTCGACTTCCATATGGCCGTGCGGCGCATCGTCATAGCCGAATACGGGCAGGTGGCGCAGGATGGTCACACCGGGCGCGGCCATCGGCATCAGGATCATGGATTGCTGCGCATGGCGCCCTGCCGAGAAATCGGTCTTGCCCATGACGATGGCGACCTTGCAGCGCGGATCGCCCACGCCCGAGGACCACCATTTGCGGCCGTTGATGACGTATTCGTCACCGTCGCGTTCGATCCGCGTCTCGATATTGGTCGCGTCCGAGGAGGCGGTGAAAGGTTCGGTCATGAGGAAGGCGGAACGGATCTCGCCATTCATCAGCGGGGCGAGCCATTCGTCCTTCTGCGCGCGTGTGCCATAGCGGTGGAACACTTCCATATTGCCGGTGTCCGGCGCGGAGCAATTGAACACTTCCGAAGCGAAGCCGATGCGCCCCATTTCCTCGGCGCACAGCGCATATTCGAGATTGGTCAGGCCCGGGCCTTCGAATTCGAAACTCTCTTCGACATGGTGATGCCCGTCATTGCGCGGCGGCATGAACAGGTTCCAGATGCCTTCCTTCTTGGCCTTGGCCTTGAGGTCCTCGACCACCTGGATGACCTTCCAGCGATCTCCTTCGGCATCCTGCGCCTTGTAGGTCGGGACGGCGGGGCGGACATGCTCTTCGATGAAGTTCTTCACCCGGTCGCGCCAGTATGCTTGCCGTTCTGTCGGTTCGAAATCCATCGTCTGCTATCCTCTTCTCTCTCAATTCCGTTTGTTCGAAA
This sequence comes from Erythrobacter aureus, assembly GCF_003355455.1. Lineage (NCBI taxonomy): Bacteria > Pseudomonadati > Pseudomonadota > Alphaproteobacteria > Sphingomonadales > Erythrobacteraceae > Erythrobacter > Erythrobacter aureus. Next base: position 38,105 of record NZ_CP031357.1, on the reverse strand, counting down.
ATGGCAGAGCGCGCCGCGCCCGCCAAGTGGTAATCAGGGCACGATCGTGCCTCCGTCGATGTCTCCGCGCGCAGCGATGTCGAGTGCCTTCAGTCGCGCTTCGTGTTCCTCGCGTCCGATCGGGAAGCGTCCAAGCCAGTACGCTGCGACAAGGCCGAGCAAGACGATCGCTGCACCGTAGAGCCAGACGATGTTGTGGATGACCTCCAGCGGCACCTCGGCCGGCGAGGTATTGGGGGCGAGTCCCGATAGTGCGATCACCTGCCCGCCTATCAGGATTCCCCCGCCGGTCGCGCATTTCTGGACGAACCAGTTGCCTGAATAGAAGCTGCCCTCGGCACGCCTTCCTGTACGTTCCTGATACGCCTCGACGATCTCTGCGATCATGGAGGTGGCGGATATCATCACCACCACGCCCAGCGTATTCGCAACCAGCAGAAAGGCATAGAACTGGATCGCGCTGCGGCGCGTACCCGTTTCCGGCCACAGGCCTGCCAAATAGAGGCTGAAGGGAATGAGGATGACAACCAGCGACCCGATCGCGCCGATCACCGCGCTTCGCGGCTTGCCGAACCGGCGGTGCATGGGGCCTACGATGAAAAACATCACGATAACGGACAGGAACAGGACGATCGGGTAAAACTGCAGCTCAACCGTATCGAAACGCCAGACAAACACATTGATGTAATTGGTCAGCGAAAAGGTGAGGCCCTGGCTGATATAGGCCGCAAGCGCGCCGGCCGCGAAGATGAGGAAGGCGCGCTCGCTGAAGGCATCGATGATCTCGCTGAAGGCACCGCGCCAGGTGAAGGGCGGCGCGCGCGTTTCGGGATAACCGGCGACGAGCTTGTGCTGCCCCAGAGCCGAGCCGAGCACCGAAATCACCATCAGCGTCGCGCCGATCATCCCGAACCACAGATAGCCTTCGGGCTCGAGCAGCGCTTCGGCGCTGGGCATCAGCACGAAATAGGCGAGCACCATCATCAGCAATCCGCCGCACCACCCGAACAGGAATCGATATCGGAACAGCGTGGTCCGCTCGTCGTAATCGGCGGTGATTTCGGGCAACAGGCTGACGGAAGGGACCTCGCAGGCGGACAGCAGAACGCGGACCGATACGGCGATGGCCAGCAATTCCCAGAAGCTTGGTGTGCCGCCGCCCGGTGGATGCCAGAGGAAGACCCAGGCGAAAGCCAGCGGGATGGGGGCCGCGTAGAGCCACGGCAGGCGCCTGCCCCAGCGCGACCAGGTGCGGTCGGACAGATTGCCCAGCAACGGATCGACAAAGGCGTCGATCAACAGAGCCAGCGCCAGCGCGAGACTGACCGTGCCTGCATCCATGCCCAGGGCCTGATTGTAGAAGATCAGCAGGAAAAACGAAAAGCCGGAGTCCTTCACGCCGAAGGCAACCGCGCCGAAACCGTGGATCAGTTTGAGGCGCTGGGGCAGGGGGCCGGTGACGAAAGGCATCAGGCGGACTGCTGCGCCTTCTTCACTTGCTCCTCGAGCGCCATCAGCGCTTCGAAAGCGCCGCCTTCTTCCGGGTCCCAGCTATGGCGCGGCCCGATCGTGATCCCCCCATCGACGATCAGCGATGTCCCGGTGACGAAGCCTGCCGCTTCGCTCGCGAGATAGGCGGCGGCCTCGGCAATATCTCGCGGTTTGCCGCCGCGCGCCACCGGCTGCGCATTGGAGGACATCTGCGCGATCATCGCTTTCGCCTGGGTTTTCAGCTCTTCGGGAATTTCGAGGCTGGCTGTGAAGATGTTGGTGTTGATGAAGCCGGGCTGCACCGCATTCACGCGGATCCCGTGCTGGGCCAGGTCGGCCGCGGCGCATTTGGTCAGATGCAGCACCCCCGCCTTGGCGACCGCGTAAGTGGTCGGCGAATAGCCCGGTCCGACGGCGGCCACGCTCGATACATTGACGAAGCTCGCCCCGCCGGTCTTGGTGCTGGGCCGGTCTTTCATGTGCGGGACGGCATAGCGTATGCCGAAGGCGACCGAGCGCAGCAGCAGGTCCATCGTGCGGTCCCATTCATCGGGTTCGATTTCCGATATGTCGGCCCGCGCACCGCCGGCCCCGGCATTGTTGAACACCGTGTCGATACCGCCGGTTTCCTGGGCCGCGCGGTCCATCAGCGCCTTGATCTGGGCGGGGTCGCAGACGTCGCAGCGCACGAAACGCACCTCGCCTTCGGTTTCCGCAGCCAGTTTCTCGCCTCCAGCGACATCGACGTCGCTGGCGTAAACCACCGCGCCTTCGCTGGCGAACAGCGCGGTCGCGTCGGCCCCGATACCCGATGCCGCGCCAGTGACGATCACCGTCTTGCCTGAGAATCGCATCCCTACTCTCTCCCCGAATTTCTTTGCGCGCAGCTTAGGCGAGCGTGCCAATGCGTCAACGCATTCCGGCTGACGTTACGGCAATGCGGGCCATCGCGAGTGGCCTTGCGCCGATGGGCCGAATCACCCTAACGTAAGCGTCAACATACCGATGGTTTGAAAAAGAGAGGATTGGACAATGTCCAACAGCGACCTGGAAGCCTTCCGCGCGGAAACGCGCGCCTGGCTCGAAGCCAATTGCCCGCCCGAGATGCGCCAGCCGGTGCGCGACGAGGAAGACGTCTATTGGGGCGGCCGCAATGCAACCTTCAAGAGCGAGGCGCAGAAGGCCTGGTTCGAAGCCGCGCGCGACAAAGGCTACACTGTCCCCGCATGGCCCAAGGAATATGGCGGCGCCGGTCTCTCGCCCGCGCAGGCCAAGGTGCTACGCGAGGAAATGGCCGCCATCGGCGCGCGCCCGCCGCTTTCCAGCTTCGGTATCTGGATGCTCGGCCCGGCGCTGCTGCATTTCGGCACCGAAGGTCAGAAACAGCGCTTTCTCAACGAAATCGCGCGCGGTGAAATCCGCTGGTGCCAAGGCTATTCGGAACCGGGTTCGGGGTCGGATCTCGTATCCTTGCAAACCTTCGGAGAGGACAAGGGCGATCACTGGGTGGTCAACGGCCAGAAGATCTGGACCTCCTATGCCGACAAGGCCGACTGGATCTTCTGTCTCGTCCGCACGGATAAGGAGGACAAGTATCGCGGCATCACCTTCATGCTTTACGACATGGCGAGCGAAGGTGTGTCGACCAAGCCGATCCTGCTGATCAGCGGCAACAGCCCGTTCTGCGAAACCTTCTTCGACGATGTCAGCGTGCCCAAGAGCTATGGCGAGGATGTTCCCGCCTATGTCGGCGAAATCAATCGCGGCTGGGATGTGGCGAAATACCTGCTCGGCCACGAGCGCGAGATGATCTCGGGCGCCGATGGCGGCAATACCGGCACGATCGGCGCAGCGCTGACCCGCGCCAATGGCGAGGTCGATCCGGTGCTGCGCGCCGAGCTCGCGCAGTTCGATGTCGACGCGCTGGCCTATGGCGCGATGGGCGAGAAGTTCCTCGACGAGATCAAGGTCGGCAAGGCGCACCCCGCCCAGCCGAACATGATGAAATATGCCGGGACCGAGCTGAACAAGCGCCGCCACGAGCTGATGATGGCGGCGGGCGGCAGCCACGCCCTCGAATGGGAGAGCGAGGAGACGAGCGGCGGCAAGCCCTCGCGTAACTGGCTGCGCACCAAGGCGAACAGCATCGAAGGGGGGACCTCCGAAGTCATGCTGAACGTCATTTCCAAACGTATCCTCGACCTGCCGGGAGCCTGATCGATGCCTCTGTATTACGACGACGACCAGACGATGCTGGCCGACACCGCAGGCCAGTTCATGGCCGAGGAAGGTTCGATCAAGAACCAGCTCCGCCACTGGCGCGACCGCCAGTGCAAGGACGGCTTCGGCCATGCCTTGTGGCAGCAGTTTGCCGAAATGGGCTTTACCGGCATGCTGGTGGATGAAGACGACGGTGGGCTCGGCATGGGCCAGGTCGAAGCGAACATCGTGCTGGAGGAAATCGGGCGCAATCTCACGCCTTCGCCCTTCCTCTCCTCCTCCGTGCTGGCGGCAACCGCGCTCAAGCACGGCAGCAACGACGTGAAGGGCCGCTGGCTGCCCGATCTCATCTCGGGCGAGAAGGTTTATGGCGTGGCCATCGACGAAGGGCGCAAGCACCGCCCCGAGACGATCGCCTGCAAGGCCCAAAAATCGGGCAATGGCTTCAAGCTTTCGGGCAAGAAGGACTTCGTGGTCTATGGGGCCAGCGCCGAGATGATCGTGGTGGCCGCGCGGACTTCGGGCAGCGATAGCGACGTGGATGGCGTGACGCTGTTCGCCGTCCCGCAGGATGCCGCCGGCATGAGCCATGACAGCGTGCGCCTGGTCGACAGCTCGATGGCCAGCCATGTCACATTCGATGGTGTCGAGCTCGATGGCGATGCCGTGATCGGCGAGGTCGATGGCGGACGCGAGGTGCTCGATGCCATGCTGGTGGCGGGCCGCGTCGGCGCCGCTTCGGAAGGGGTGGGCGTGGCTCGCGGCGCGATGGACATGACCGTCGACTATCTCAAGCAGCGCAAGCAATTCGGCCGGGTGATCGGCGAATTCCAGGCATTGCAGCACCGCGCGGCCCATCTGTATTCCGAGGTCGAAATCGCGCGTGCGGTCACCATCAAGGCAGCTCAGTTGCTCGATGGCGGCAGCGAAAAGGCCGACCTCATGGCTTCGGTCGCCAAGGCCAAGGTCGCCAAAGTGGCGGGGCTCGCCGTGCGCGAAGGCGTGCAGATGCACGGCGGGATCGGCATGACCGACGAATACGATATCGGCCTCTATATGAAGCGCGACCGTGCACTGCAGGAATTCCTGGGCGACCAGTATTATCATGCCGGCCGCGTTGCCGAGATGAGCGGCTATTGACGCCAGACGATCACCACTCCCAGTCATTGCGAGCGAAGCGAAGCAATCCGGGGAGCGGCAAAATGGATTGCCGCGTCGCCTGCGGCTCCTCGCAATGACTGATTTGGGAGAATTGCAATGACACTTGAAGACCTGTTCAGCCTCAAGGGCCGTGTTGCCCTCGTCACCGGCGGCAGCCGTGGCATCGGCAAAATGATCGTCGAAGGCTTCCTCGCCGCCGGGATCGAGCGTGTCTATATCAGCGCGCGCAAGATCGACGAGATAGAGGAAACCTGCGCCGAACTGGGCGAGCGTGTGATCGGCATCCAGGGCGATCTGTCGACCCTGGAAGGGATCGACGCGCTGGTGGAAGAGCTTTCCAGCCGCGAAAGCAAGCTTGACATCCTGGTCAACAATGCAGGCGCCGCCTGGGGCGTGGACTATCTCGAATTTCCCGAAGCCGGCTGGGACAAGGTCATGGACCTCAACGTCAAGACGCCGTTCTTCCTCACGCAGAAGCTACACACGCTGTTGACCGCGGCTGCCAGCGCGGAACGACCGGGCAAGGTGATCAACATCACCTCGGTCGACGGCCAGCGCATCAACCCGTGGGAGACCTACAGCTATCAGGCTTCGAAAGCGGCGCTGATCCACCTCACGCGCCGGATGGCCGCGCGGCTGGTCAACGACCATATCTATGTCACCAGCCTTGCGCCGGGGGCCTTCCCCTCGAACATGAATCGCGCCGCACGCGATTTCGAAGAGCAGTCCGCCGCGGGCATTCCGAGCAAGCGCGTGGGCGACAAGCTCGATATGGGTGGAACCGCGGTCTATCTTGCCAGCCGGGCTGGCGATTACACCATCGGGGAAACCGTCACCATCGATGGCGGCATCGTCAACGCTTTGCTCCCGAACCACTTCGCCCAGGCCGGATGAGGAATCGGCGAAGGGCGGCCGTCAGGCCGGGAGGATGCGATTGCGACCTTCGGATTTGGCGCGGTAGAGCGCCTGGTCAGCCTGTTTCAGCGTCGCGGCATTTGCATCCGCGCCGCCGGCTGCCAGCGCCACGCCTCCTGAAAAGGAGATAAGGCCCATCGGTTCATCCGTCTCGCGCAGCTTGAATTCCTTTCTGGCAAGCTCGTGTCGGGCAAGGTCGAGCAGGTTGACGCCTGCTTCGACATTGTCCGACTGCATGACGACAATGAACTCCTCGCCGCCCCAGCGTCCGATGAAATGGGGGCGGCAGATGTCTTCCAGTGTCTTCGCCACAAGCTTGAGCACGCGGTCGCCCACGCTGTGACCGTAGCGGTCGTTGACCGACTTGAACTTGTCGATATCGCATAGTGCGATAACGCGCGGCTCGCCCGCTTCGGCCAGTTCGGCAAGATGGACTTCGATCGCGCGGCGGTTGGCGAGTCCCGTCAGTTCGTCGCGATGGGCATCGTTGCGCGCCGCCTCGAGCTCTTCGCGCAGCTCCTTCACCTCCCGCATGGCCTCGGTCAGGCGACCTTGCGCCTGCTGCGATTGTTCGATCATGCGCCCGACAATCGACAGCGTATTGGCGCTGTCGCTGGCCATGTGATCGGCCTCTTGGGTCAGTTCGCGGGCAAAGGCGCCCGTGGCATCTGCGGCGGAAGATGCCAGCTCGCCCAGCTTGATCGTCTGGTGACGCAGGTGCGCGGCGCGCTGGCCCTGCGCCTTGTCCGTCAGGCCATAGATCGCCGCGCCGCCGTGGCGGTCGAAGATCGTGTCCACTTCCTCCTGCTTGATGCGATAGCCTTCGTCGACGATTTCCTGGATGGCACGCCCGATCGGCGAGCCGCTGTCGAACAGGGCGATATAGGCGAGCGTATAATTCTGCGGGCTCGGCGGCAGGCGATGGCTTTTCAGGAAAGCCATGGTCTTGTCGCCTTTTTCGAAATCAACTGCAGCCATGGCTACCCTGCAAAACCGATCTGACAACGCGACGAATCACGCATGGATTGATGCCATGCAATGATTGACAATTCGCATCCCGCCCAAGGCGTCGCAAGACCGATCATCGCGCTGCTCAGGCCATCAGCTCGCGCACGAAAGGGATCAGGCCGGTCTGGCGCTGGCGCTTCATACGCTCAGCATCGAGGATTTCGCTTACCTGCGCAAAGCAGGCATCGACGTCCTCGTTGATCACTACATAATCATAGGCGTCCCAGTGGCTGATCTCGGCGCGCGCGCGCTCCATCCGCGCGGAGATCACTTCGCCGCTGTCGGTGCCGCGGCCGCGCAATCGGCGTTCAAGCTCGGCAATACTCGGCGGGAGAATGAACACGCGGACTACGTCCTGCTGGTCCTTCTGATAAAGTTGCTGCGTGCCCTGCCAGTCGATGTCGAACAGGAAATCCTGCCCTTCCTTTAGCGCATTGCGGATCTTGCCCTTGGGTGTGCCGTAACGGTGACCGAAAACATGCGCCCATTCGTAGAAGTCGTCTTCTGCGACCATTCTGTCGAATTCGGCATCGTCCACAAAATAGTAATGCACACCGTCGATTTCGCCATCTCGCGGTGGACGCGTGGTGACGCTGACCGACAGCTTGATCTCGTCATCGGCATCCAGCAACATGCGCGAGATTGTCGTCTTTCCCGCTCCGCTGGGCGAGGAGAGGATGAACATGAGGCCCCTGCGGGCGAGCTTGTCGTGCGAAACAGTGGAATCGGCCATGCGCGCTGTTGGCGCATGGAGCGGGGACTAATCAACCCCCGCGCCGTGTATCCCGTCAAATCTTGCCGTCGGGATCGGCCTGACGGCGCAGCGTGCGGTTGCCCTGGCGGCGCGATTTGCGCCGTGACTGGCTGCGATCGAACAGGACCTTGAGCGCCAGCCCCGTACCGACGATCAGCGCGCCGGGGACCGATTTGGTCGCTACCTTGGTCACGCCATAGGCGGCAAGTGTGTGCACCAGGCTGCGGTTCTCGACCGCGTCCTTGGCGAACTGCTGGCCGTATTGCCGACCCAGCACTGCTTTCTCGACCGCCATGCGCGACAGGCGACCCGCGCTGCGCAACAGGATGTCGTGGATGATGAGATTGGTCGCCGGGTTGGGGCTCGGGCCGGGGACGGGCTCGTCCCGGTCCGGAAGTCCGCCGGTCGCCCGTTCGAGCTTTTCACCAACCACATCGGTCAGGTGATTGGGTTTGTCTTCGTCGGTAAGGCCGAGTTTAGCCATGTCCTGCCCCGTTCCATGCCGGGAAGGCCCGGCGCCTATTTCTTGCGGCCGAAATCGACCGTGACGACATTCGAGCCGTCTTCCGCTCCTTCAACGGCTGCGTCATCGCCCTGTTCCGTGCCATCGTTTTCGGGATGTTCGGTGGGCGCGGGACCCATATCCGCCACCGTGGCCTGGAACTGCAGCCCGAAATCGACCGCCGGATCGACGAACTGCGTGATCGCGGCATAGGGAATGTCGAGTTCGGCGGGGATCTGGTTGAACGACAGGCCGACCGCGAAGCCGTCTTCGCGCACGTTCAGGTTCCAGAACTTGTTCTGCAGCACGATGGTCATCTCGTCGGGGAACCGTTCGCGCAGGCTGGTCGGGATCGAGACGCCCGGGGCGTGGGTCTTGAAAGTTATGTAGAAATGATGCGCGCCGGGCAATTCGCCGCCACCCTGCTCGATCTCGCCGAGCACCCGGCCGACCACGGCACGCAGGGCTTCCTGGACGATGGAATCATAGGGGATCAGGCTGTCGGGCGTGTCGTCGCTCATGCGGCGTAGGTGGAGCGGCAGGCGGTCCGGGTCAAGCGGTTTAAGCGCGTCTTTACCCTGTGGATAGGCGCATTTTCTTGCACGGCGCCGCCCGCCCCTCTAGCGCGGCTGGCATGCGTACAGGCCGGATCGAACGAAATACCGCGGAAACCAGAATTCTCGTCGAGGTCGATCTCGACGGAACGGGCACATACGATGTCGCGACGGGCATCGGTTTTCTCGATCATATGGTCGAACAGTTCGCCAAGCATTCGCTGATCGACGTAACGCTGAAGGTGACGGGCGATCTGCATGTCGACCAGCATCACACCACTGAAGACAGCGCGCTGGCGCTGGGGCAGGCGCTTGGGCAGGCGCTGGGCGATAAGGGCGGGATCGCGCGCTACGGCAGCGCCTATTCGCCGATGGATGAAACGCTGGCGCGGGTTGCGCTGGATATTTCGGGGCGGCCCTATCTCGTCTGGCGCGCGGGCTTCAGCCAGGAAAAGCTGGGTGAATGGGATACCGAGCTGATCGAGCACTGGTTTCATTCGGTTGCCCAGACCTGCGGCCTGACGCTGCATGTCGAACTGCTCTACGGCGTCAACAACCACCATATCTGCGAAGCGATCTACAAGGGGTTCGCCCGCGCGATGCGCGCGGCGGTCGAGATCGATCCGCGCAAGGGCGGGGCGATCCCGAGTACGAAAGGTCAACTCGGTGGCTGATCGTGCCGAATGGGCTGCGCAGCAGTCGCAAGGCCGACCGGCCGGCCGTAGCGACGCGATCTTCGATCGCATGAGCGAGGAGGTCGCGCGCCCGGAGGGGCGTGCGGAACGCAGGAATGGCTGAGGTCATCGCGCTGGTCGATTACGGGGCCGGCAATCTTCATTCGGTGGAAAACGCCCTGCGCAAAGTCGGGGCGCATGTCACTGTCACCGCCGATCCCGATGTGATCCGCGCGGCGGACCGGATCGTGCTGCCCGGTGTCGGGTCGTTCAAGGCCTGCGCCGAGGGGCTGCACGCCGAAAAGGGCGCGGTCGAAGCGATGCACGAACGCGTCTTTGTCGGCGGGGCGCCCTTTCTCGGCATCTGCGTGGGGATGCAATTGCTCGCGACGCGCGGGCTCGAACATGGCGAGACGCCGGGCCTGGGGTGGATCGACGGCGCTGTGCGCCTGATCGAGCCGACCGACACCAGCGTCAAGGTACCGCATATGGGCTGGAACGATGTTGCGCCCTTGCCGCATGCGCAGGGGCATGAAGTGGTGGCCGAGGGCGAGGCCTATTTCCTGCATTCCTACCATTTCAAGGTCCGCCACCATGAGGATGTGCTGGCCATGACCGATCATGGCGGCGGCCTCGTCGCCGCCGTTGGGCGCGACAATTTCCTTGGCGTGCAGTTTCACCCCGAAAAGAGCCAGGCCTATGGGCTCGATCTGCTCTCACGCTTCCTCGAGTGGACCCCGTGACCATGCGCCCGCTCCCCAGACCGGACCGAAAACTATGATCGTCTTTCCCGCCATCGATCTCAAAAACGGCGAAGTCGTGCGTCTCGCGGAAGGCGATATGGACCGCGCAACCGTTTATGGCGACGACCCGGCGGCGCAGGCCAAGGTGTTCGCCCGGGCCGGTGCGAACCATCTCCATGTGGTCGATCTCGACGGGTCCTTTGCCGGCAGCGCGCAAAACCGCGAAGCCGTCGAGGGCATCGTCGCCGCCTTTCCGGGCAAGGTCCAGCTTGGCGGCGGGATCCGCACCCCGGCCGATGTCGAGGGCTGGCTCGCAGCGGGGGTCGAACGCATCGTGATCGGCACCGCGGCGCTCAAGGACCCGCAATTCGTGAGGGCCATGGCGCGCGATCACGCCGGGCGGATCGTGGTTGCGGTCGATGCGCGCGATGGCATGGTCGCCACCGACGGCTGGGCCGAGGTTTCCGATGTCTCGATCGTCGACATGGCGCGCCGGTTCGAGGATGCGGGCGTTGCCAGCCTGCTGTTTACCGATATCGGTCGCGACGGACTGCTCAAGGGCGTCAATATCGACGCGACCGTGAGCCTGGCGCGGCAGGTGGAGATTCCGGTAATCGCCAGCGGCGGGGTCAAGAATCTCGCCGATATCGACACGCTGATGCAATTCGCGGGCGAGGGGATCGAAGGTGTGATTACCGGCCGGGCGCTTTATGACGGGCGGCTCGACCTGGCGGCGGCGCTGCGTGTGGCAGAGCACGCATGACTGTCCGCATCCGCGTCATACCCTGTCTCGACGTGGCCGACGGGCGCGTGGTCAAGGGGGTCAATTTCGTCGACCTCAAGGACGCCGGCGATCCGGTCGAGCAGGCGCAGGCCTATGACGCGGCGGGCGCGGACGAACTGTGCTTCCTCGACATTTCGGCCAGCCACGAGGGACGCGGCACCTTGCTCGACATGGTCGAACGCACCGCCAAGGTGTGTTTCATGCCGCTGACCGTGGGCGGCGGTGTGCGCAGTGTCGAGGATGCGCGCGCCCTGCTGCTGGCCGGTGCGGACAAGGTCGCCATCAATTCCGCCGCCGTCAGCACCCCCCAACTGGTCCGCGAGATTGCCGAGAAATTCGGCAGCCAGTGCGTCGTTGCCAGCATCGATGCGCGCGCCTCGACCAGCGGCGATGTGCGTGGCTGGGAAATCTACACGCATGGCGGGCGCAAGCCGACGGGGATCGATGCGGTCGAACATGCGATCCGGCTGGCCGAGCTGGGCGCGGGAGAACTGCTGGTCACTTCGATGGACGGCGACGGAACGAGACAAGGTTACGATGTCGAACTCACGCGGGCCATCGCCGATGCGGTCTCTGTTCCGGTCATCGCCAGCGGGGGTGTGGGCACGCTCGACCATCTCGTCGAGGGGGTAACGCGCGGCCACGCCAGCGCGGTGCTCGCCGCGTCGATCTTCCACTTCGGCGAGCGCACGATTGCCGAGGCCCATGCGGCTTTGCGGGCGGCAGGCCTGCCCGCCCGGGGCTGACCGCCTGGCCTGTCCCGAGGCGGGACACGGGCTCGGCGCGCCGCTGCGCAATTTTTAGCAAATGGTATAAATACGCCATGACCAGCCAGTTCATATCGCTGGCCGCGCAATTCGCGGATCTCGGTGGCCCCGCCGGCATTGCCGCGCGGCTGGTCGAACCGAGCGCGCTGACGCTCGTTGCCGTCGGGCTGGCGGGCGTGCTGGTCGGCCGTTTCCTGATGGGCCGCAACTCCGATTGACGCTGAGCGCATGGGCCGTGCATAGCGCAGGCCATGGATACGCTTACCCGCCTCGAACAGACCATAGCGCAGCGGCGCCAGGCCGACCCTTCGCAAAGCTATGTGGCGAGCCTTCATGCCAAGGGCCTGCCCCAGATCGCCCGCAAGCTGGGCGAGGAAGGGGTAGAGGCTGCGGTCGCGGCTCTGTCGGGCAGCAGCGAGGAACTGGTCGGCGAGGCGGCCGACATCCTGTTCCACCTCCTTGTCACTCTGAATGCGCGCGACATTCCCTTTGCCGCGGTGCTGGCCGAACTGGACCGGCGCGACGGGGTTTCGGGAATTGCCGAGAAAGCCAGCAGGAGCCAGTGATGCCGGTCGATCCAACTCAGCCCTATGACGACGAGAACATCTTTGCCAAGATCCTGCGCGGCGAGATCCCCTCGACCAAGGTATACGAGGACGAGTGGGCCTACGCCTTCGAGGATATCAATCCGCAGGCTGAAATTCATACGCTGGTGGTGCCCAAGGGGCGCTATGTCAGCTGGGACGATTTCGCCGAAAAGGCGAGCGATGCGGAAATTGCGGGTTTCGTGCGTGCGGTGGGCAAGGTGGCCCGCGATAAGGAGCTGGTCGAGCCCGGCTATCGGATGATGGCCAATATCGGCGCCCATGGCGGGCAGGAAGTGCCGCATCTGCACGTGCATATATTTGGCGGGCAGCCGCTTGGGCCGATGATCGCACGGCGAGGCTGACAGGACTGGCGCTGCGATCCTTGAAAAAGGGCCGCACAGCAGCGTCGCGGACTGGCTTGGCACGCAATGCGCGCAGGAGTTTTCACAAGCGGCATTTGTATCGCGGGCCAACTCTCTCCTTGACCGAATCCCAGCCAGCCTTTAACGGCGCGCTTGATTTGGGCGCGTCGGAACACCATTTCCGGCGCGTATTTATTTGACGAGAGACATCATGAAGATCCGTAACAGCCTCAAGTCGCTCAAGGGCCGCCACCGCGATTGCCGCGTCATCCGCCGCCGCGGGCGCACCTATGTCATCAACAAGACCAATCGCCGCTTCAAGGCCCGCCAGGGCTAAACGGCGCGCCGCCCGGCGAGGGTGGCAAACGTCTTGCAGACAAGGCCCGGCCCCGACGAGGGGTGCGGGCTTTTCTGTTTTGTGCGCCTTCGATATCTGCCGAAGGCTTGCGGCCGTGCCATTCCACTCCCCTTCCCGGCCACCCAAACAGTATAGTGCCGTGGGTGGCCGGGAGGGGGAGTGGGATGGCACAGCAAAGATCGGGACGGATGTCCCGGCCGCACACGGCAAAGACTCAATAACTCAGGACACCCTCCCCATGCAGGTTCAAGCTGTCGTGTTCGATGTCGGGCGCGTCCTCTACCAATGGCGTCTCGGGCATTTGTTCGAAAAGATCGTCGCCGACCCGGCGCGGCTTGCCACCGTGCTGGACGAGGTCGTGACCGAGGAATGGCATTTCGAACACGATCGCGGCACGCCGCTTGCCCAAATGGTGCCCGAGCGGATCGCCCTCTATCCGGATTACGAAGCGGAAATCCGGGCCTATGCCGCGCGGTTCAACGAATCCATTCCGGGGCCGGTGCCGGGTAGCCTTGCGCTGGTCGAACAGCTCGACAAGCGTGGTGTGCCGTTGTTCGCGATTACCAATTTCGGGGCGGAATTCTGGGCCGGTTTCCGTCCGACCGCGCCGATCTTCGACCGGTTTCGCGATATCGTGGTGTCGGGCGAGGAGAAGCTTGCCAAGCCCGACCCGGCGATCTTCGCACTGGCGGAGGAACGCTTCGGTCTGCCGGGCACGGAGATGCTGTTCATCGACGACAACCGCGCCAATGTCGAAGCCGCCTCGGCGTGCGGCTGGCAGGTCCATCATTTCGTCGATGCGCCGAGGCTCGAACGCGATCTGGCGGCGCGTGGACTGATATAAAAAGGCCCCGGCGATCGCTCGCCGGGACCCTCAAGTCGGCCACCCTCTGGAGGGGGCGGGGATGGAGACGGTTCAGCCGTTACATTTCGCCAGCTTGTCGGCGTCGAGCGCCTCGTTCCGGACGGTGAATGCAGCGATTTCGCCATGTTCGCGCTGGAGTTCGCGGCAGACGCGAAGCGGACGCGAATTGGCTTTCTGCGCGACGCAGGTCGTGCCCTGGCAATTCCACGCGACGCCGGCGGCGACAGTGGTGGTGCGCTGGGCAACCGGCTGGGCCAGTTCGGCGGTGTAGAAAGGTGCGCTCGAACGCGCCTGGACGGCGGTAGGGGCGATAGTGGCGCCCAGAGCCAGCGAAGTGTAGGCGAAGGCGGCGGCAAGGGCGCCGAATTTCGCCTTCCGGGGGGACATGGAGGTCATGGGGGTCCTTACCTGGTTGCAATTTTTTCAAGGGGGTTGAGGTTCTTGCAATTGAGTTTCAAAAAGCAACCCGTTGCGAATAGCTACTTATGATCGTCTATTGTGCAGTGCAACCATTTTTTCGAAAAATTTGGCAAAACCGGTTTTTGCGCTAGATAGGTTGTCTGAAGAGGACTGATTTTTATGGGTGACATCCGCGAACCGCTCCGTGAACTGACCGAATGCGGCCTGCCGCAGGCTCTCGAAGTCATGGGGGAGCGATGGTCCTTCATGATCCTGCGCGCCAGCTTCAACGGGCTCCACCACTTCGAGGAATTCCTCAGCGAGCTTGGGATTGCGCGCAATATCCTCTCGAATCGTCTCGCGAAGCTGGTCGAACACGGAATTCTGCGCCGCGATCCCTGCGCGGACGACAAGCGCAAGATCGAATACCGGCTGACCGACAAGGGGCTGGATCTGCTGCCCGCCATGGTCGCGTTGCGTCAGTGGGGCCAGAAATACGGTGCGGAAGTGGTCGAGAATCCCGTCCTTGTCGACGAGCGCGATCGGCTCCCCATCGGCCCCACGTCGATCCTGAGCCACGACGGTCGCATTCTCGGCCCGACAGATCTGCATCTGGTCGAGCGCGCCAAACTCGGTATCCGCGCTGATGGTAGTAGGGCGGAAATCGGCGCCATGCTCGATCGTGGCGCCGTGGTCGACATAGCCATCGCGCGCAAGGCGCAGAGCGCCGCCTGAAGCCGGTTCAGTGTCCGAATCGCAGCCGTGCCGCTGCGCCCGGCTCGATCTCGTAGAAAATCCTGATCCGCACCCATTCACCGACCATCGGCCGTCCTGCACGTTGTGGCGGGCGCACCTTGAACTGCCAGGCGGCCGCCTGCACCGCCTTGCCGATCCCCGAGCCTTGGGGCGATTCGCCGACAACCACGCAGTCCTCGACCCGAAAATCGGCCACGGTTCGGCAATCGATCAACCCCCAGCCAGGTCCTCGCGCGGTCGATAGATAGCCTGCCAGCTCGTCGTCATAGGGCGCCGATACCAGCGTGCGGCATAGAGCGGCTCGCCGTTCGGGCCGCTCCCGGAAACTCGCGGGGTGTCACCAGGCGAAGGGGTAAAGGCGGGACCGTAGCTCTGCGGCTTGGCGTCTGCGCGGGCGAGGTGGCCTGCGGCAGGCTTTCGAGCGAGAAATCACTCCGCAAGATCGGGCGCGGCGCTGGGGCCGGTGGCGTGTGCGGTCGGTCCGCTACCGGTTCCGGGCTGGACTGCAAATCGGGCTGGCTCTGCACGGCTTCGCTCGGGCGGGGGGTGTCTGCCGCCGGTTCCTCCGCCTCATCCTCCTCGGTGTTCGGGGCGGTGAAGGCGACCAGCGAGTCGCGCATCTCGGCCACTTCGCGCTTTACCGACCCCAGCGACAGCAGTGCCAGAACGAGCAGTAATTCGAATGCTAGGGTAAGCGCAATCGCAGGCAGTCGCTCGCGCAGATCGGGGCGCAAATCGGCATATCGTCGGCGTAGCGAAGCGATCGGATTGGCGGGCACGGCCCGGATTGGACGATACATTCGCGCTCGTGCCTTGGCGTTCACCGGCAGCCGCCGGTCTTCGATGCTTGCCCCACGCATCGCGGCATGGGCGATTTGCGGTCTCCTGACAAGCGGCACCGAGGCCACGATGCGACAGAACGGCTCCGTGCCATCGTGACGTCATCGTTAAAACGATCTCAACATGTCGTTGGCAGAACGCGCAGCAGCCGCGAATCCATGTAGCAGAGCCGGACCTGCCCCTGTGATAGAAATCGAAGTCCAGAACGAGACGCACCAGAATGTGCATCGTATCAAGGCGATGGCGGTGCCGCGCATCGGCGAGGGCATCCGGCTTCGCGAGCCGACCGGCCAGTGGGCTTCCTACGATATTCTGGATGTGTGGTATCAGCAGGCCGAATATGGCGAGGTCTGGGTGCCCTATGTCCATGTGCGCATGACACCCGACGAGATGAGAACCGCCGAAATGGCCAGTGCCAGTCCGCTGGTCGACAAGGGCCAGCAGGTTCCGATCGAGGATTTCCTGAAGAAGTTCGAGGGCGAGCACGAACACGAAACCGTCAAGCTCAATCTCGACCTGAGCGAAGCGGACTGAGCCTCGGTGGATCGCTGGAGGACTGCGCGGCGGGCAGCGGTCACGGATTTGATGCGGACCTCCACAGAAGCGCACTGAAGACTCCCCTAGCAGCGCCGCTGTCTGCCAGTAATCCGTCCCAACCTATCGAGTCGCCTCGGCCAGCTCTGACTGTCCGCTAACGAAGCGATTGCAGACGTTCCCGACATCAAATTCGACTCCCATCATCTGCCGATCGATTGGACACAGCATATGGACCAGTATTAGACCGTTGGGGACTGGCCGGTACTGGTGACGCGCAGGGGCGCAGATGA
Source organism: Erythrobacter aureus (assembly GCF_003355455.1). NCBI lineage: Bacteria > Pseudomonadati > Pseudomonadota > Alphaproteobacteria > Sphingomonadales > Erythrobacteraceae > Erythrobacter > Erythrobacter aureus. The sequence goes on along the minus strand of NZ_CP031357.1, from coordinate 21,538 downwards.
GCAAACTTCAACATAACCGGCGTCTGGGTTGGCGCGAATTCGAAATAGCCGTTGCGCAGTTCCTTCAGACACTAGACCCGGCATCTCGCGTCATACATGATCTCAAGCAACCCGACGGCGATACGGGACATTCCCGCCAGCGTGACGTCTGGATAGAGACGCGGTTTGGCGGACATATCCCGATCAAGATTCTTGTGAGCTGCAAGCGAAAGAAGGCAAAACTCAGTCAACAAGATATCGATGCGTTTAGAGGCGAGTTGCTTTCATCGAACGCTGGAATGGGCATCCTCTATTCCTTTTCTGGCTTTACCAAACCGGCATTGGAAAAAGCGGAACGCCTTGGAATTTCCTGCTGCCGTCTATATTTCGAACAGGCACCTGACCTTCCTTCCGTTTTGAAGTTCCAAGCACTGTACTGTCGCGAGCAACACCGCTTACGTAGCTTCGGCGGGGGAATTCCATCAGTTGGCAGAATGGCCGATCTTATGGCGACTAAGTTGGATTTAGATGGGGCTGTGCGCACGGTCGCGGAGCACTTGGTTGAACGATACGATCAAGAGCGGCCGGACGTTTCCAAACTTGGAATTGCAGTGCCTGATGACTGGAGTGTGTCGCTCAACTTAGAGGATTTCCGTGGGTATGGCTCGGTTACAGTGAGCCTCGATGGCAGATTCAGAATCTTCAGAGCTAGCTTTGACTCTTGGCTTGTCAGTGGTTCCTACAGTTTCGCCAACGAAGATTTTAAGGGGTCTGTTTCCACTCCATTTATTGATCGGTTTTCAGATCATCCTGGGCCAGGATGGCAAAAAATCAGCCGTGATGAGGTTGCGTGCAGCATCAATCAAATGAACATGATTGCTTTCGGAGGCGTCACCGCCAATACGATTCAAACTTACGCGGAAAATCTCGACAAGGGGCATAGGAGTAGCTCTGTCTCATTCGGCAGATCACCAGAATGATGCTTGATACGGAGCTAACGCCGCGGACGACCGGCGTGAGAATGTAAGCCGGTCCACGAACGGTCACCGCGCTCACGTCTGCGACAGCTATTAGGTCAGGCAACAGCAGACCATCCGCTTCCCACCCCATATCAGCCTAAGGGTTTAAGCGCGCGGCGGTTGCCGTCTATAACTCAAGGCCTCCGCAATGTGAATCCGACCTACCTTTTCCGCCCCCGCCAGGTCTGCGATCGTCCGCGCGACACGTAGCATGCGGGTATAGCTGCGCGCCGACAGCCGCATGGCGGTGGCGGCTTGCATCAGCAGCGCACGACCGGCCTCGTCCGGCCCGGCGAATTCTTCCAGCGCATCCCCGTCCAGTCCGGCATTGGTGCGCGCGCCGGTCGTCTCGGTGCGGGCGGTCTGGCGCTGGCGGGCAGCCATGACGCGCGCGGCGACCTGATCGCTGCCCTCGGCGGGCGGGGGCAGGGCAAGGTCGGCGGCGCTGACCGGATCGACTTCGACATGGAGATCGATCCGGTCGAGCATCGGCCCCGAAACCTTGCCCTGATAATCGGCGGCGCAGCGCGGCGCCCGGCTGCAGGCGAGCGCCGGATCGCCCAGATGGCCGCACCGGCACGGATTCATCGCAGCCACCAATTGAACATCGGCGGGAAAGGTGACGTGCGCATTGGCGCGCGCGACATCGACCTTGCCCGTTTCGAGCGGCTGGCGCAGCGAATCGAGCACCGCGCGCTGGAATTCGGGCAATTCGTCGAGAAACAGCACGCCCAGATGCGCCAGGCTGACTTCGCCCGGCTTCACCCGTAGCCCCCCGCCGGTCAGCGCTGCCATGCTGGCCGAATGGTGCGGCGCGCGAAACGGGCGGGTGCTGCTGATCCGGCCTTCCTCCAGCGTCCCGGCAACCGATTGCACCATCGAAACCTCCAGCGCCTCGGCAGGCGAAAGCGGGGGGAGGATGCCGGGCAGACAGCTCGCCAGCAGCGATTTGCCCGCGCCCGGCGGGCCGATCATCAACAGATTGTGCCCGCCCGCGGCCGCGATTTCGAGCGCGCGCTTGGCGGTTTCCTGCCCTTTGACCTGTTTGAGATCGGCGCCGCCCGGTTCGCTTTCGACCGCGCCGGGTTTCGGATCGGGCAGGTGCTGCGTGCCCTTGAGATGGTTCAGCAGGCTGGCCAGATCGGGCGCGGCGCAGACCGGCACCTCGCTGGCCCAGCGCGCTTCGCTCCCCTGTGCCCTGGGGCAGATCAGCCCGACTTCCGCCTTGCTCGCATGGATCGCCGCGAGCAGCACGCCGGGCGAGGGCACGATCCGCGCATCGAGCGCCAGTTCGCCCACGGCGATCCAGTCCCCCAATTGCTCGGCATCGGTCACGCCCATCGCCGCGAGCAGCGCCAGCGCGATCGGCAAGTCGTAATGCGAACCTTCCTTGGGCAGATCGGCCGGCGAAAGGTTGATCGTGATCCGCTTGGGCGGCAGCGCGAGGCCCATGCTGGCCAGCGCGGCGCGCACGCGCTCCTTGCTTTCGCCCACCGCCTTGTCCGCCAGACCGACGATGTTGAACTTGGGCAGGCCGGGCGCAACCGAGCACTGCACTTCCACGCCGCGCGCTTCCAGGCCCAGATAGGCCACCGTTTTGACCAGAGCGACCAGCGTTAACCCCCACACCGTGTTCGTACGTAACCGATGACGTGAAACCCCCGGATTGTCGAGGGTTAACCACGTCCACCATGGCCCAAAGGAATATGGTCAACAGCAGGTTAACCATACCTCTTGAGCGGCTGGAAAGCGGGCGAGCGGCAAAAATTTGCCATGTTCCGAATAGCCGCAATCCTGCTTTCCGCCTTCGCCACGCTCTTTGCAGCGCCGGTATCCGCGCAATCGCTGGCCTTGGTCAGCCTGCCGGTCGTCTATGTATCGAGCCCGGTGGTCCAATCGACCCATCAGGGCAAGGCAATCGCTCCGGCGGCACAGGTCCGCCCCATGGTGCAGCCGCGTGCGGAACGGCAGAACCTTGCCGCCGTTCGTCCTCAGACATACCAGCCTGCCGCGTTGCCGGCGTGGAAGGCGCCGGCCTTCATCGACCGCCGCTTGCGCAATTACAATCGCGGGCTTGCGCAATACGGCCCGTTCCGCGTCATCGACGACCGCCGCGTGGCGCTGGTGGGCGAAACCGATGCCCGCACGCCGGGCTTTTTCCGGGCGATGATGCGCGACTTCCCCGGGCTCGAACAGCTCGATATGGTCGAATGTCCGGGCACGCGCGATGATCGTGCCAATCTCAAGGTCGGCCGGATGATTCGCGAAGCAGGCCTGGTCACGCATGTTCCGGCGATCGGTTCGGTCCGTTCGGGTGCGGTCGAGCTGTTCTTCGCCGGTGTCGAGCGCGATATTGCGCGCGGTGCCGAATTCGCGGTGCATAGCTGGATGGATGTCCACGGCCGCGAGGCGGACGATTTCGCGATGGATGCGCCGGAGAATCGCCAATATCTCGACTATTACCGGGAAATGGGCATGAGTTCCGACCAGGCCCGCGCCTTTTACGAATTCACCAATTCGGTGCCGCACCGCCGGGCGTTGTGGCTGGATGCGAGCGACATGCGCCGCTGGACGGGACGGGTGCAACAGGCCAAGAGCCCCGCGCAACGCAAACCTGCCCGGCCCGCCCCGACGCTGGCCTATGCCAATGTCACCTTTTCCTGACGCAGGGTTGGACTTGACCTCGGGGCCGGTTTCGCTTAGGCGCGCGGCCCTGTAGGCGGTCGCTTGAACAAGCGGCCCTTTTTGTTGGTGCGAATCGTTCGGGCCGGCAGCCAACCAAATTCTTTTGTAAGGACGATCCGATGAAGCGGACATTCCAGCCCTCGAACCTCGTGCGCGCCCGTCGCCACGGCTTCTTTGCGCGCAAGGCTACCCCGGGTGGCCGCAAGGTCCTGCGTGCGCGTCGCGCTCGTGGCCGCAAGAACCTCTGCGCGTGATGTGAAACGCCGCGCTTTCGAGCGCGGCGATTGTCACGACCAGCCAGCGGGCTCCCCTCCGGGAGCCCGTTCGCGTATCTGACGTCCATGCATCCGAATCTTTCCGTCATCCGCAAGCGCAGCGATTTTCTCGCGGCGAATCGCGGACTGCGGGTGGCGCGGCCCGGCTTCGTCTTGCTCACCCGGCCCAATGACGGGCAGGGCAAGCGCTACGGCATCACCGTGACCAAGAAGATCGGCAACGCCGTTGTGCGCAACCGGATGAAGCGGCGCTTTCGCGAGCTGCTGTGGGCTGCGCTGCCCGAACAGGGGCTGCCCGATCACGATCATATCCTGATCGGGCGCGAAGGCGGGGTGGAACGCGATTACGCCGCCCTTGGCGAAGAGCTTGCCGTCGCGCTCGCTCGCGCTGCACAAGGCAGGGGCGACCGCGCGCGCGCGCCTCGTCGCCGGCGGAGCAGGCGCGCATGAAGTATCCGCTGATCTGGATTGCCCGGCTGTGGCAGCTCGGCCCCAGCCGCATCCTGCCGCCCACCTGCCGCTATCACCCTTCATGCAGCCAATATGCGATCGAGGCCTTGGGAAAATACGGCGCGATCAAGGGTGGATGGATGGCATTGAAGCGTATATTGCGCTGCAATCCTTGGGGGGGGCACGGCCACGATCCGGTGCCTTAGCGCTGTCTTGACAAGCTAAGACACCTCCCCACATTCATATTTCGACCGGACAAAGACGGGACCGACCTTGGACAACCAGCGTAACCTGATCCTCGCCATTGCGCTCTCCTTCCTGCTGCTGCTGGGATGGACTTCGGCGATGGACTATCTCTATCCGCAGCCCGAACAGGCTCTGGTCGAAGACCGGGCGGATACACCGACCGAGCAGGCGAGCCAGGCCGCGGCCACCAAGCATTCGCGCACTGGCGGGCTTGTCGATCCGGCGATGCGGGCGCAGGAAGTGGCCGACCTCAAGGTCGCGCTCGCCAGCCCCGATCGTGTGCGGATCGATGCCCCGCGCGTGGCCGGCTCGATCAACCTGCGCGGCGGTGTAATCGATGACGTCGTGCTCAAGGGCTACAACGAGACCACCAAGAACGACAGCGAGCCGGTTCGCGTCTTCTCTCCGAATGGTACGCCCGCGCAGCAATTCGCCCAGTTCGGCTGGGTCGGCTCGAACCTCAAAGTGCCCGGGCCGCAGACGCTGTGGCAGACCGATGGCAAGGTGCTGACCGCAAAGACGCCGATCACGCTCACGCATGACAATGGCGAAGGCCTGATCTTCTCCATCCGCTATTCGATCGACGACCAATATATGGTCACCGCCGAACAGTCGGTGGCGAATACCGGCGGAAATCCCGTGGTCGTGCAGCCCTTCGGCCTGGTCAATCGCACCAGCCGCACGGCCAGCGAGGATTTGTGGATCGCCCATTCCGGCCCGATCGGGGTGTTTGGCGACACCGCCGAATACGATATCGATTACGAGGATATCGACGAAGACCAGCGCGTATCGCCCGAGGGGCGCACGAGCTGGGTCGGCTTTACCGACATTTACTGGCTCGCCGCTTTGGTCCCGCAGGACGACACTGCGCCCGAGACGACATTCCGCGCGATGGGCAACGAGACCTATCGCGCCGACATGATCTATGATGCGACCACCGTCCCGGCGGGCAGCGCCCTTACCGTCTCGTCGCGCCTCTATGCGGGCGCGAAGGAAAGCGTGGTGCTGGACAGCTATGAAGATGCGGGCCTGCAGAAATTCGGCCTCGCGATCGACTGGGGCTGGTTCCGCTGGTTCGAAAAGCCGATGCTGTGGCTGCTGCGCATGATCTACGATGCGGTGGGCAATTTCGGCATAGCCATCATCGGCCTGACCTTCATCGTGCGCGGGCTGATGTTCCCGATCGCGCAGAAGGGCTTTGCCTCGATGGCCGAAATGAAGGCGATCCAGCCGAAAATGAAGGCCATTCAGGAGAAGTACAAGGACGACAAGCAGAAGCAGCAACAGGAGATCATGGAGCTTTACAAGAAGGAGAAGGTGAACCCGGTCGCGGGCTGCCTGCCGATGTTGCTCCAGATCCCGGTGTTCTTCGCGCTCTACAAGGTGCTCTATCTCGCGATCGAGATGCGCCACCGCCAGTTCCTGTGGATCGAGGACCTCTCCGCGCCGGATCCGGCAAATCTCGCCAATGCGCTGTCGCTGGTGGGGATCGAGGTGCCGCAGTTCCTGATGATTATCTTCGGCCTCGGCGTGCTGGCCGTGCTGCTCGGCTTCACCATGTGGCTGACTTTCAAGCTGAACCCCAGCCAGATGGACCCGATGCAGCAGAAGATTTTCGACATCATGCCGTGGATCCTGATGTTCGTGATGGCACCGTTTGCCGCCGGGCTGTTGCTGTACTGGGTGACCTCCAACATCTTGACGGTCGCGCAGCAGAAATACCTTTACTCCAAGCACCCGCAACTGAGGGCCGCGATCGAGGAGGAAAAGGCCAAGAAGGCTGCCGAGGCGGCCAAGGCGGGATCGTGACCGAACAGGAAGCCGCCGAACGGGCCGCGCTCGAACGGCGGGCGAACAAGCTGTTCTCGGGCCGGGTGGATTTCCTCCTCTCGGCCCCGCAATTGAAGTTCCTGCCCGAACCGACCGTGCCCGAAATCGCTTTTTGCGGACGGTCGAATGTCGGCAAGAGCTCGCTGCTGAATGCGCTCACCGGACGCAAGGCGATCGCGCGCGCCTCGGTGACACCGGGCCGGACGCAGGAACTCAATTTCTTCGAGATCGGCGATCCGACGCTGTTCCGCCTCGTCGACATGCCCGGCTACGGCTTCGCCAAGGCGCCGGTGAAAGTGGTCGAGAAGTGGAAGGCGCTGGTGAAGACCTATCTGCGCGGCCGCCCGGTACTCGCCCGCACGCTGGTTCTGGTCGACGGGCGCCACGGCCCCAAGGATGTCGACCGCGAGATGATGAAGATGCTCGACGAGGCGGCCGTGGGCTACCGCGTCGTGCTGACCAAGGCCGACAAGATAAAGGCCAGCGAACTCGCCAAGGTGATCGAGGCCACCGAAGCCGAAGCCCGCAAACACGTCGCCGCCTATCCCGAGGTGCACGTCACCAGCGCGGAAAAGGGTATGGGCATCGGCGAGCTACGGGCTGCGGTGCTGGGGGATGCTGGCGTCTGAACCCCGAACCCCGTTCGGGTCATTGCGAGCGCAGCGAAGCAATCCATGGCCGGACCCTTGCGAAATTCACCGGGGTCGCGGCTCTGGCGAGTTTTCGCCCTGGATTGCCGCGTCGCCTGCGGCTCCTCGCAATGACGGGAAATGGGACTACGAACTAACTCGCAAACAGCATCGCGTCGTCGGCAAACGCCTTCATTTCCAGCGCGTTGCCGCTGGGGTCGCGGAAGAACATCGTTGCCTGTTCGCCGGGCTGGTCCTTGAAGCGGATCGTCGGTGCGATCGCGAAGTCCACCCCTGCCGCCGTCAGCCGATCGGCCAGCGCCTGCCAGTCCGCCATCGTCAGGACGATGCCGAAATGCGGCACCGGGACGCCGTGGCCATCGACATGGTTGCTGGCCCGGTCTCCTGCCTGACCCTTGGCCAGATGCGCGACGATCTGGTGGCCGTAAAAGTCGAAATCGATCCATTCCTCCGATGAGCGCCCCTCCGCGCAGCCCATCGTCTCGCCGTAGAAGCGGCGGGCGGCGGCAAGGTCGTCGACGGGAAAGGCGAGGTGGAAGGGTCGAAGCGGCATTTCTACTCCCTCGGCGTTGCGGCGGGCAGGGGTCTGGATAAGGACGCTTGCTGGCATACCCTGCGCCGATTGGAAACCAATTCGCTTGCCGCAGACCTTATCCGGATATCCGCCTGCGCGGGAAGGTCGATAGAGGTTTTCGCTTTCCTACACGGCGGTCGGCATGGAACAGTCCATCCGCCAGCCCGCTCGCCAATCGGCACCGCACGGCGCGACGCAAAACTGGCCCAACGTGTCACCCTGCTCGCAAAATATGCAGATAAAACAAACGTATAACATGTAGGATTTACCGGACAGGGGTGTCACCTACTGTCACCCTGCCTGTTCAGCCTCGACACTGCCAAGCTGAACCTTTACCGCCGCGCCACGCAAGGTGGGATACACGCATGAAACTGATCGTCGGTAACAAGAACTATTCGAGCTGGAGCCTGCGCGGCTGGCTGGCGGCCAAGCAGTCGGGCCTGTCCTTCGAGGAAATCACCGTCCCCATGTTCGGCGAGATGTGGGACGCCATGAAATCGGGTGATGGCGGCACACAGCCCTCGAGCGGCAAGGTCCCGATCCTGTGGGACGACGAAGCAGTGGTGTGGGACAGCCTCGCCATCCTCGAATATCTCGCCGACAAGGTGGGGCGCGATCGCTTCTGGCCCAAGGACGATGTCGCGCGCGGCATGGCACGATCCATGGTCGCGGAAATGCACTCCTCTTATGCCGCCCTGCGCAGCGAATGCCCGATGAATGTACGCAAACGCTTCGACGGGTTCGAGCCGAGCGAAGCCTGCAAAGCCGACATATTGCGCATTCTCGGCCTGTGGGCGGAAGCGCGCAGCCGCTTCGGCAATGGCGGGCCGTTCCTGTTCGGCACGTTCGGTGCGGCGGATGTCTATTTCGCCCCGGTAGTGTCACGGTTCATCAGCTACCAGATCCCGGTCCCCGGTTTCGCCGCCGCCTATATGCAGGCCGTGTGGGAGCATGAGTGGATGGAAGCCTGGATCACCGCATCGGAAAGCGAAGAATGGGTCATCGAACAATACGAAACCATTGCCTGAGCGCACTCGCGGCTCTGGCCGCGCTGATGGTTCCGGTTCAGGCGCAGGCCTGGGGCTTTTTTGCGCATACGGTGACCGCCGATATCGCGCTGGAGAACGTGCGCCCCGAAACGCGCGCCGAGATCGCGCGATTGCTCGAGGCGGCCCCGCTGCTGGGCACACCCGATTGCGCTCTCCACAGCCTTGCCGACGCTTCGGTCTGGGCCGATTGCGTACGCCGCGATCGCGACCGCTGGGGCTATACCGCGCAGTGGCACTACAAGACCGCGCCGATCTGCGAGGAGTATTCCGCCTTCGCCAATTGCCCTGGCGGGGCCTGCGTCAACGGTCAGATCGAGCGCGCGATGACCGTGCTTTCGCGGCGCAACCTGCCCGACAATGTGCGGCTCGAGGCGCTGGCGTGGCTGGTCCATTTCACCGGCGACATCCACATGCCGCTGCATTCGGGCGACAAGGACGATCGCGGCGGCAACGACCGCGAGACCGATTACGGCATCGTGCCCTCGCTCAACCTGCACTGGATCTGGGACGGCCCGATGGCCGAACGCGCGATAACCTCCGCGCAGTCGGCGATGGTGCGCCGCTACGACAGGGCCGAACGCGCCGCGCTGGCGGGCGGCACCCCCGCCGACTGGGGACGTGAAAGCTGGCAGCTCGCGCGCGAGCTGGTCTACCCCACCGCCTTCGATACGGACGATCCGTGCGCGGGGGACCTGCCCGGCAAGACCGCGCTGACGCAGGAAGACATCGTGGCGCAACTGCCCGCGCTGCGCCGCCGCGTGCAGCAGGCCGGACTGCGCATGGCCGATTTGCTCGACCAGGCGCTGGGTTCCGCCCCGGCATCGGAGGGCGGCGTTCGCCCTTTCCGCGCCCCACCGCGCGGAGGCGACTAGCGATCTCAGGGGATACGCTTGGTCGGGTAACGCGTGCCATCCTTGCGCGCGTAACCGTCGGGATCGAAGACCATGTCGATATCGGGATATTCGCCCGAATCGCGGTCCTTGTCGCCCGCGCTGACCGCCACGAAGATGCAGTCCGCGTCCGACCGGTTGTGAAGCCGGTGGCCGTTCTCGACCCCCGCCGCCCAGGCGAGCACATCGCCGGGACGCACAATGGCCTCGCCCTCGTTCTCGATCAGTATTGCCTCGCCTGCGATCATCACCAGCAGCTCGTCTTCGAGGCGGTGCCAGTGTCGCTGCGAGGAATAGGCGCCCGGCTTGAGCACGACATGGCTCGCCCCCATCCGCGTCAGGCCGGCAACGGGTGCGAGACGGCGATACCAGCGGCCCGCGACATCGGCGTCGAAGGGCGCGGGATACCCCGTGGCATTGGTTTGGGGGATGGCATCGAGATCGAGCTTGGGCATTGTCGTGCACTCCTGCTAGCGGGACAAGGATGACCGAAGTTCTCGACCTCGCCAAGCGGCTGATCGCCGCGCCCAGCGTTACCCCGGCAACAGGCCCGGTATTCGATGCGATGGAGGCGATGCTCGCTCCGCTTGGCTTCGAGGTGACGCGGTTCAAACGTGGTGAGGGCGAGGAAGGTTCGCCCGAAGAAGCGGTCGAGAATCTCTTCGCGATCCGCCGCGGTCCCCCCGGTTCGAAGCATTTCGCCTTTGCCGGCCACGTCGATGTCGTCCCTCCGGGCAGCGGATGGGCGAGCGAGCCCTTCGAGCCGGAACAGCGCGGCGAACTGCTTTACGGACGCGGCGCGGTCGACATGAAGGGATCGATCGCCTGCATGGTCGATGCGGTGGCGAAGGTACCTGCCGATGCCGGGACGATCAGCTTCATCATCACCGGCGACGAGGAAGGCCCCGCGCTGCACGGCACGCGCGCGCTGATCGATTTCATGCGCGAACACGGCCACCAGCCCGATTTGTGCCTGGTCGGCGAACCGACCTCGGTGAACCGGCTCGGCGACATGATGAAGATCGGGCGGCGCGGCTCGGTCAATATCTGGCTCGAGGTCGAGGGCACGCAGGGCCATGTCGCCTATCCGCACCTGGCGGAAAATCCGATTCCCAAGCTGGTCGCCATGCTGGCCGAACTGGACGCATTGGTGCTCGACGAGGGGACCGACTGGTTCCAGCCTTCCAACCTCGAGATCACCGATCTGGAAGTGGGCAACATGGCGCACAACGTCATCCCCGCGAAGGCCGAGGCGCGGATATCGATCCGCTTCAACGACCGGCATTCGGGCGCGTCGTTGTCGGAAAAGGTGGGCGCGATCGCAGAGAAGCATGGGGGCGTCGCCAAGCCGATCATTTCGGGTGAGCCTTTCCTCACCCCGCCGGGCGAATTCTCCGACATCATCGCCGCAGCCGTAAAGGCCGAGACGGGGATCGATCCCGAGCCCTCGACCACCGGCGGCACCTCCGATGCGCGCTTCCTGCGCGCCGTCTGCCCGGTGATCGAATTCGGCCTGTGCAACGCAACCATGCATAAGCGCGACGAGGCGGTGGCTGTGGAAGACCTCGAAGTGTTGAGCCGCATCTATGCGCGCGTGGCCCGTGCCGCCCTCGCCGTATAATTCCACGTCACCCCGGACTTGATCCGGGGTCGTGCTGACTTGCGACTTGGACCCGAATTCAAAAAGATGCGGGACCCCGGCTCGGGGCCGGGGTGACGGCTGTGGGGGAGGCTGAGTTGGAGCTTTCCTTCAACCGCCTCATTGCGTAGCCCTGTCCGCAACGATGGGAGAGGACACCGCATGCTGAAGACCTGGTTCGAAATTCCGCTGTGGCAGCGCGTGCTGACCGCGCTCATCCTCGGTGTGCTCACCGGCTGGGCCTGGGGCCGGAAGCGGAAAGCATCAAGTGGATCGGCGATTTCTTCATCAAGTCGATCAAGATGCTGGTGGTGCCGCTGATCTTCTTCAGCCTGGTCGCGGGCGTTGCCGCCATCGGCGATCTGCGCAAGCTGGGCGCGGTCGGGGCAGGGCGATGCTGCTGTTCATCGTTACCGGGCAGATCGCGGTATGGTTGGGGCTGGGGCTCGGCACTTTCGTCGCGCCGGGTGCGGGCGTCGATACCAGCGCGATCCAGAAGGGCGCGACCCCCGAACCGCAGGAGACCACCGCGGTCGACATGATCCTGTCCATCGTGCCCGAAAGCCCGGTGCAGGTGATGGCGGATGTGGCAGTGCTCCCGCTGATCGTTTTCTCGCTCCTCATCGGGATCGGCATATTGATGGCGGGCAAGGACGGCGAGCCGGTTCAGAAGGTGTTCGATAGCGGCGCGGTCATCATGCAGAAAGTCACCATGCTGGTGATGGAACTCACGCCTTTCGGCGTCTTCGCGCTGATGGCCTGGGTGGCGGGGACGCTGGGCATGGATGCGCTGGTAAGCCTCGCCAAGCTGGTCGGCCTCAATTACCTCGGCTGCCTGCTGATCATCGTGCTGATCTATGGCAGCATGATAAAGTTCCTGGCGCGCCTGCCGGTGCGCGATTTCTTCCGCGGCATCGTGGATGCGATGGCGGTGAGCTATTCGACCGCCAGCTCCAATGCGACGCTGCCGGTGACGTTGCGCTGCGCGGAACGCAATCTCGGCGTGTCGAACTCGGTGGCGAGCTTCGTCATCGCGCTGGGGGCGACGATCAACATGAACGGCACGGCGATGTATCTCGGCCTTGCCACGCTGTTCGGCGCGCAGATCTTCGGGGTCGACCTGTCGATGGGCGACTATTTCCTCATCTCGATCCTCGCCACACTGGGCGCGGTCGGCGCGGCGGGCATTCCGGGCGCGGGCCTCATCATGATGGCGCTGGTGTTCGGCGCGGTCGGCGTGCCGCTGGAAACGATCGCCTTTGTTGCCGGTGTGGACCGGATCATGGACATGATGCGCACAACCACCAATGTCAGCGGCGATGCCGCCGTGGCGACGACGGTGGCGGTGATGACGGGCGAGATCGATACCAGAGAGATGGTGTCGGCGGACGATGTTTAAGGTGTCGTCCGTATGACCGCTCAAGCTACGCAGATTCTTGCTGGCATTTTCAAAGAACTCGCGGCGCGTTGTGACGAAGAGGGATATACGTTTGCCAATGATCACGATCTCGACCGGTGGGCCACTGAGTTAGGGACTACGTGGCTAAAAGCCCTCGATATAGTTGGCGCAGAACTTGCCCGGAAATATGATAACGGGGCGGTGAGCTACAAATTCGGCGACTCACTAGCAAATGACCTCGAAGGGATTTTGATAACACGGCATCAGCAGGTGGCGGACGGGGAGTGGCCTCCACTGTTCTGGGAGGTATATGAGGCATTCGACGCGGGAGAATTCCGACGGCCCAAGGACGGTGATGCTGATCCAATCGTACTCTACACCAACCCAGCTATCTCAGACATTGTCGCAAAGCTCGACTAACGCCCCTTCGGCTTCTCCAGCACCTTCTTCCGGTAGCTGCACAAATCCACCACCGGGCACCGCCAGCACTCGGGCGTACGCGCTTTGCACACGTACCGCCCGTGCAGGATCAGCCAGTGATGCGCGCCGAGGCGGAAGGGCTGCGGCACGCGCTTTTCGAGCTTGGCCTCGACCTGCTCGGGCGTCTTGCCCTTGGCGAGGCCGGTGCGATTTCCCACGCGCAGGATATGCGTGTCGACCGCGAAGGTCTCCTGCCCGAACCAGCAATTGAGCACGACATTGGCGGTCTTGCGGCCCACGCCGGGCAGGCGGACCAGATCCTCGCGCGTGTCGGGAACTTCGCCGCCATATTCGTCGACCAGCAACTGGCTCAGCGCGATCACGTTCTTGGCCTTGGAGTTGAACAGGCCGATCGTCTTGATGTGCTTCTTGAGCCCCTCTTCACCCAATTCCAGCATTCCTTGCGGCGTCTCGACCTCGCGGAACAGCGCGCGCGTGGCCTTGTTCACGCCGACATCGGTCGCCTGCGCCGAGAGCGCCACGGCCACCACGAGCTGGTAGCAATTGCCATATTCCAGCTCGGTCTCGGGCGAGGGATTGTCCTCCGCCAGCCGCCGGAAAAACTCGAAAATCTGGTCTTTGGTCACTGCGCCTCGGGATCTGGCACGGGGGGAGTAGGATCGGTCTCGACCTCTGTCCCATCCAGCGGAACCGGGTCATCGATTGTGGAGTTTTCGGCTTTATCGATTAGCCCGCTCCTGAGTTGCTCTGCATCCTCTTCCTCTTTTTCGGCCGCCGCCAAATCCTGGGCGGCTTGTTTTGCCAGGGTCGCGACGGCTTTTTCAACCGAGGCCGCATCCTCATACCGGCCGATATCCATGAACGCTTCGGGAAGTCCGTAGGTTATGGCATGGTCGGCAGTCCGGTCGGCCGTCAGCTTGCGCAGGATGTCGGTCCGTACCCGTGTGCGCTCCGCCTCCATCAGATTGATGAGTGCGGGCAATGTCTGCTCATAGAAGAGATCCTTGTTCAACGCGCCCTGCGCCCCCTGGAAAAAGGTCGAACTGGTCGAGAATGCCGTTGCCAGATTGCCCGACGACACGGAAGCCAGGGCGCTGGTATACAGGCCGAACAACGAGGCGAGGGCATTGCCCGACTTGTTCTGGCTGGTGAGCCCGATCACGAAATTGCGATATTTCGCATCGATCGCCGCCAGATAGGTGAACAGCACCTCGTCGCGAAACGACCGCTTGCGATCCTTGGACAGCAGGGCGTATTTCTTAATCGCCTTGTCGGGCGAATAGGTGGTTTGCGCCGTAGATTGGAGGCTGTTCATATCAAGAACCGGCGTCGGCCGCCCCTGGAGTGTCGAACAGCCCGACACGGATATTGCCGATAGAATGAGAATCGCTCTCTTCACTGGTATTTCCCCCCCCGGAAATGATGAAAGCTAGCCTATCACACTATTTGGCATATGAAAGAACGGAAGAGGGCTAGATATTGCTGTTTCCTTCGATTTCTTCGAGGGCCTTGCGCATCGCCTCGCGGCGCCGCTGCATCGCGTCGCTGAACGCCGCCGCGACGATCCCTGTCGGCAGCGCTACCAGCAGCACGCCGCCCACCGCCACCACCATGCCGATCAGGCGTCCGGCGGGGGTAATCGGGTAGACATCGCCATAGCCTACCGTGGTCAGCGTAATCACCGCCCACCACAAGGCGCGGGGGATCGATCCGAAGGCCTGCGGCTGGATCGCCCCCTCGATCCAGTAGAGCCCCGCCGCGCCCAGCAAAACGAGCACGAAGGCCAGGGTCGCGCAGACCAGCAAATCGTAACTGCGTTCCTTCAGCGCGCCCGCAATCTCACGCATGGCCGCGGAAAAGCGGCTGAATTTGAGGATCGAGACGATCCTGAGCAGCCGAATCACACGCAGCACAGCGGCATTGGCGATGAAGAAGGGGGCCAGGCTGACGATTACCACCAGCAGATCGACCAGCCCAATCGGCGAGATCACGAACCGCCAGCGCTTGGACCAGTCGGACCCTGGCCCCTCGCGCTCCGGCGCGGCATAGATGCGCGCCAGATATTCGAGCAGGAAGATCGTTCCGAAGATGAGTTCGGCGATCAGCACCTCGCGATTGTAAGGCTCGCGGATTAGCGGTTCGGTCGCCGCGATACTGACGCCCACTGCGGCAAGGATGGTCCAGACCACCACGATGTTGAGCCCCGTGAGCTTGCCGTTCGGCCACGAGCCGATATGCAATTGCTGGTGAAGGCGCTCGCGCAGGGTCATGGTGTCAGATGCCCAGGACTTCTTCCATCGTGTAGCGTCCGGCACTGCGCCCGATCAGCCACTCGGCAGCCCGCACCGCCCCGCGCGCGAAAATGCTGCGGTTCTCGGCACTGTGAGACAGGGTGATGCGCTCCTCTTCTCCGGCGAGAACGACGCTGTGTTCGCCCGCCACCGTTCCCCGCGCAGCGCGGCAAAGCCGATCGCGCCTTCCCGCCGCGCGCCGGTATGCCCGTCGCGCCCGCGCTCGGAATGGTCGGCGAGGGTGATCCCGCGCCCCTTGGCTGCTGCCTCGCCGAGCAAAAGGGCGGTCCCGCTGGGGCGTCGACCTTGCGGCGATGGTGCATTTCGACGATCTCGATATCCCAGTCAGGCCCCAGCCGCGATGCCGCCTCGCGCACCAGATGGGCGAGTAGGGTCACGCCAAGCGACGTATTGCCCGTCTGCAAAACCGGAACCGCCCGTGCAGCGTCGTCGATCGCTGTGTGATGCCTGTCTTCCAGCCCGGTCGTGCCGATCACAATGGGAATGCCCGCACCAATCGCCGCGTGAAGGTTCGCCTCCAGCGCTGCGGGTGCGGAAAAATCGACCAGCGCGCTGCTTCGATCGGCAAGGCCGGCCACGTCCCCGCCCCTGTCTATGCCGCCGGCCACCGTGTGGCCGCTTTCCGCGATAACCTCGGCGAGCGCCTGGCCCATCGCGCCCTCGTTACCGACTATTCCGATCAGCGCCAATGTGGTCCCCCTTTGTGCGGCAATGGTTCTGTGTCGAGCACTAGCCGTGCGCCCGCAAGGGTCAAATGGTGGCTGTCGAAATAGAGCGGTCTGTCCGCAATTGCGATACGACCGTTTCCATCGTCGAACAAGGCGATGGCGGGATCGACGATAGCGACACCTTGCGCCCGCCATTCATCATAGCGGTGTGTGATCCATGCGGTCCGCTTGCGATAGTCTTCCAACGTGCGGGGGGTGGGCAGGGCTGTGCCATAGGCGGCCGAACGGGCAAGGGTGCGCGGCACATCGTATGGCTGCGCGGGAACCGGACCGACCAGCACCACCTGTTTTCCCGCGGCATGCAGTCGGGATATCGTGGCGTCGAGCAGGTCCACGGCCTGCGTTCTCCCGCTCTCGATCCCCGCCCAGAAGGCGGCGAAATAGACGGTCGTGATTTCCGGGCGGGTCAGTATTTCGGCCAGGACGGCATCGTTGAAGGTTCCGCAATCGCGGTTTCTCCCGTCGACGAAGCCCGGGATCGGCGGGCAACTGCCCAGCGTACGCTGTTCGATCGCACGATCTTCCCGCTCCGCGCGTTCTCCCAGTACCCACGCGAATTCCACCCCGTGACTATCGCCCCACACCACGGCATCCGGAGCGGTATTGGCTCCCAATGTGCAGGCGGCCTGGGGAGGTGCGTATTCGCTTTTGAGACATTGGTCGCGCAGAGGGCTGGTATCCTTCGCTCCACTGGCAATCCGGCCGACCGTTTCCGGAAAGCGCGACGCCCACGGCCCCTGGGCGATCAAGGCGAGGCACAAGGTGCCGAGACCGGCAAACCCGGCTGCGCTCATGGAGAAAATCCCTTTTCGCGAATGGCGCTGGCCATCGCGCCAGGGCGTTTCGATCCATTTGAGGCTTGCCCAGGACACCAGGATCGACACCGCGATGACGAGCACCGATTGCCAGGGGGAAAGCGCCGACCCCTGCGCATATTCGGTGAAAACGATCAGGGGCCAGTGCCACAGGTAAAGCGAGTAGCTCATCAGGCCGATCCAGACTGCCGGCCTCCAGGCCAGCGCACGCCCCGCGCTGGTACCCGGCGCGCAATGGATCAGCAGGGCAGCGCCCAGAACCGGCGGGACGGCGGTGAGGCCAGGGAAGATAGTGGTGCTGTCGTACGTGAAGACGGCAAAGACGATGAGCGCGATCCCGGCCCAGGCGAGCCCCTCTCGCAAGGGCCGGGATGCGACCGGCGGAAAGGCCCCGAGTGCCAGCAGGGAACCGGCAAGCAGCTCCCAGCCTCGCGGCGGCAGCATGTAGAAGGCGAAGCCGTCGGGATCGGCTTGTGTGACCAAGGCCCATCCGAAACTCGCCATCGCCGCCAACCACACCATGGCAATGCGCCACCGCGGAACCACCGCCGCGATCAGGACCAGCCCCAGGGGGAAGAAGATGTAGAACTGTTCTTCCACGCCCAATGACCAGGTGTGCAGCAAGGGCATGGTCTCCGCCGCGCCCTGAAAATAGCCTGTCTGGCTGAAGAACCAGAGATTGCCGAGGAAGAACAGCGCAGCGAGGGCCGATTTCGGCACATCCTCGAAATCGCCCGGCAGGAACAGGGCCGAGGCGGCCGCCAGCACGAACAGGACGAGCGCGAACAGCGCGGGGAGAATGCGGCGCGCCCGGCGCTCGTAGAAGTGCCAGAGCGAGAACCGCCCTTCGTCCACCTCGCGCGCGATGATCCCCGCAATCAGGAAGCCGGAGATGACGAAAAAGATGTCGACCCCGACGAAACCGCCCGAAAAACCCGCAATACCCGCGTGATAGAGCACTACCGGGAGCACGGCGAGCGCGCGCAACCCGTCGATGTCGGCGCGGTAGGCGGATTTGCCCTTAGGTTGTATCACTGTTGACCTTGCCACCCTGTCCGTCAGATGGGCGTTCCATGACAGACATTCGCAATATCGTCATCCTTACCGGCGCCGGTGTCTCGGCAGAGAGCGGAATCGACACGTTCCGCGATGCGGGCGGGTTGTGGGAACAGCACAAGGTCGAGGATGTGGCCACGCCCGAAGGCTTTGCGCGCGATCCCGACTTGGTGCTGCGCTTTTACGACATGCGGCGCGAGGCGATCCAGACCAAGCAACCCAACGCCGCGCATGACGCGCTGGCACGGCTCGATGCCGAATGGGATGGCGAACTGCTGATCGTCACGCAGAATGTCGACGATCTGCACGAACGCGCCGGGGCCGGCCGGGTGGTGCATATGCACGGTACGCATCTCCAGGCGTGGTGTACGGCCTGCGACAGGCGCCTGCCCTGGACCGGGCCGATGATCGATCGGCCTGCTTGTCCTGCCTGCGGCGCGCGCAGCCTTCGCCCCGATGTCGTCTGGTTCGGAGAAATGCCCTATGGAATGGGGCGCATCCAGGCCGCCTTGCGGCAGGCCGATCTGTTCGTGAGCATCGGCACCAGCGGGGCGGTTTATCCCGCGGCCGGCTTCGTGCAGGATGCCCGCGCCATGCGTGTCCGGACGCTCGAGCTCAATCTCGAAGCCAGCATGGGGTCGCGCTGGTTCCACGAATCGCGCCATGGCCCGGCAACCCGGATCGTGCCGCAATGGGTCGATGAGCTGTTAGCCGGCTGAGCCGCAGCCCGTACAGGCTGGGTCCTTCGCAATGGTAAAACTCCGCATGCCGGGTTTAAGGCCTTCGAGGAGGTGAACGCGCCCCCAGTCGCCTTCGCCAAGCGCGCTGACCCCATCGAGCAGAATGCGTACCGCCTGCATCGCCGCGAAGGTGGCGACCCATCCGGCCATGGCGCCCAGCATCCCATCTTCGGCACAGGTGTCGCAATCTTCCGCATCGAAGGCGTCGCCGACAAAGCAGCGATAGCACGCCTCGCCTGCCAGATGGCCGACAAAGGCGCCGACCTGCCCCTGAAAACGCCCCACGGCGGCGGAAAGCAGCGGCACACGTTCCGCGACGCAGGCGTCGGAGACGGCGAGACGGGTGGCGAAATTATCGGTCCCGTCGAGCACGAGGTCCGCCCCGACGACCAGGTCGTGCGCATTGTCGGTCGTGATCCGGCGATCGCTGATGCTCACTTCCAGCTCGGGGTCGAACCCCGTTACCCAGCGCTTGGCCACCACAGCCTTGCCGTGTCCGATATCGCGGGTGTTGAAGAGGGTCTGGCGCTGGAGGTTGCTGACATCGACCCGGTCGTCATCGACCAGCGTCAATTTCCCGATTCCCGCGCCAGCCAGATATTGCAGCGCGGGGCTGCCAATCCCGCCGAGTCCCACCAGCACCAAATGCCTGCCCGCCAGCGCGACCTGGCCCGCGCCACCGATCTCGGGCAGCACGATATGGCGCGCGAAACGGTCGAGCCGGGCGTTGTCGAGGGGCGGGGGCAGGGTCATGGCATCTCTTCCGTCCCGGCAGCCTCCGACGCGCGTTCCTGACGGAAACCATGCATGCCGTGCCACCACTGGAGCGCGATTACCGCGCCCTTGGCCGGTTGCAGCGTCACAAGCATGAAGATCACGGCAAGCGGGAGAGTGATCGCGAGGACGGCGGCGGTCGACAGCGCATAATCGCCTGCCAGCAGGATCAGCACCGGCGCGAGCAGATGCCCGGTCACGAAGATCGAAACATAGGCCGGGAAATCGTCCGCTCGCTGGCCCGAAATGTCGAGCGCGCAGGCCGGGCAATTGTCATGCGGCTTGAGCCATTTGCGAAACAGCTTTGCCTCGCCGCAGCGCGGGCACAGGCAGCGTGTCCCGCGCCACAGCGCATCGCCAAAGGAACGGGGTAGCGAAACGTAGGGACGCATCGCAACAGGGGGGTCTTGCACCATGCGCGCTCCTTGACGCCTCGCGCCGCGCCTGTCGACAGCTCTGTTGAGAAACTGTCGATCGGCGGCGGACGATGTGTGGAGCGGCAGGCGCGTGCCGCCGACTTATCCCCTCAGCTTTCGAGCTGTCTCAACAGGCTACGCACATCGCCATCCATATCGGCATCGCGCTGGCGCAGGTCCTCGATCAGGCGCACGGCGTGGATAACGGTGGAATGGTCGCGCCCGCCGAACTTGCGCCCGATCTCGGGATAGCTGCGCGGCGTGAGAACCTTCGAGAGATACATTGCTACCTGGCGCGGGCGGACCACGGCGCGTGCACGGCGTTTGCTGCTCATTTCTGAGCGGTCGATCCGGTAGAACTGGCAGACCGTGCGCTGGATTTCGTCGATCGTAATCCGGCGGCGATTGGCCGACAGGATGTCGGTCAGCTGTTCCTCTGCCAGTTGGAGCGAGACTTCCTGACCCGTCAACTGGGCATAGGCGATCAGCTTGTTGAGCCCGCCCACCAGCTCGCGGATATTGCGCGTGATGGTTCGTGCGAGGAAATCGAGCACGTCGCCGGGCACCTCGAGCGGCGCGAAACGCGTCAGCTTGGAGGTGAGAATTTTCTTCCTGAGTTCGATGTCGGCCGCCTGGATATCGGCGACCAGACCCATCGAGAGACGGCTCAGCAGGCGCGGTTCGACGCCATCGAGTGCCTGCGGTGCACGGTCTGCCGCGAAGACCAGACGCTTGCCTTCGGCCAGCAGCGCATCGATCGTATAAAGCAGCTCTTCCTGCGCCGAAGCCTTGCCGATGATGAACTGGATGTCGTCGACCAGCAGCAGGTCGAAGCTGCGCAGGCGGGCTTTGAATTCGAGCATCTGGTTGGCTTTGAGCGCCTGGACGAATTCGACCATGAACCGCTCGGCGCTGCAGTAGAAAATGCGGCTGCGCGGATGGGCCTGCAAAAAGCTGTGGCCGATCGCGTGGAGCAGATGCGTCTTGCCCTGGCCGGTCGCGGCCTTGAGATAGAGCGGCGAGAATTGCGGCTTTTCCGTTGCGCCCATGCGCTGCGCCGCGTTGAACGCGAGCACATTGGCCTCGCCGGTGATAAAGGCGGCGAAGGTCAGGCTCGGGTCGAGACCGACCGAGCTGGTAAAACCGGTGTCGCCCAGCGTGTCCGCACCGATTGCCATCATCG
The DNA here is from genome assembly GCF_003355455.1 of Erythrobacter aureus. NCBI lineage: Bacteria > Pseudomonadati > Pseudomonadota > Alphaproteobacteria > Sphingomonadales > Erythrobacteraceae > Erythrobacter > Erythrobacter aureus. The sequence continues at coordinate 388 of NZ_CP031357.1, read as the reverse complement.
ACGTGTCGGCCCCGTCATTGGCCGGACGGCGGCCATCGGCATGCAGCCGCAGATCGGCGACCTGGCGGCGGCCCGGATGCACCTGGATACGCACGTCGCGCACTTCGCTGCGGGCAATCTTCCATGCCAGGCTCAGCCGGTCGGCAAAGCGATCCTTGACCCAGTTGGCGCTGAATTCGGTGGGCAGGAACAGGTCGAGCGTGCCCGTGTCCTTGTCGATGCCGCCAACCTGGATCGGCCTGATCCACTGGCTGTGCAATTGGTGGCCAAGATCCTTGCGGAGCCCCTGGCTGATATCGGCCCAATCCGCAGCCAGGTTTACCGCTTCTTGATCTTCCATGAAATCGTCCTGTGACTGCCGGGCGCCATTATTCGATGCCTTACGCAT